>CAXUDF010000018.1:0-35551 GCA_964249695.1 uncultured Acidobacteriaceae bacterium | reverse complement strand
GAGGTGCCGAACAGCACGGCGTGCGGCGTCTGGCGAAACTCCTCGATCAGCGCCTTACGCGGCGCCGTGCCCTGCAGCAGCAGCGGCCAGGGCACCTCGGCGAGCAGGCGCTCGTAGCTGTCGCGCATCTGCGCGTAGCTGGTGAACAGGCAAAAAGCGCGGCCCTCGCTCGCTTCCAGGACGCGCTTGATGGTGCGCGCGGCTTCGACGCTGAAGCTCGCCTCGCGCGGGTCGGGCATGGTGGGCGGCAGATACAGCAGCGCCTGCTCGCCGTAGCGAAAGTGCGACGGCACCACCAGCTCGCGCGCGTGTTCAAGGCCCAAACGCTTGCGCAGGTGCGCAAAGCCGCCCTGCACGGTGAGCGTGGCCGAAGTGAGCACGACGGTCGGGAAAATCTCAAACAGCACGCTGCCGAGCAGTCCGGAGACGTCGATCGGCGTCGCCTGCAGAAACGTATTCCAGCTCGATTCGCGCCCGCGGCCGCCGCCGCGCCGCTCGAGCCAGAACACGGTGTTTTTGTCCTCGGCTTCCATCAGGAACTTCAGCCGGTCGTGCAGCTCGTTCGCACGGCGCTTCAATCCCGGGGCCTCTTCCACATTTCGCATGCGCTCCAGCTCGCCTTCCAGCTTGCCGAGCGCGTTCAGTACGCCCAGGTACAGTTCGCCGTGCTCTTCGAGAAACTCTTCCCGGTGGGTGAACTGCGCCCGGCCCTCACCGCGACCTTCCACATCAATGGGCAGCGCAGAAAACAGCATGCGGGCGCGCTCGCGCAGGATCTCCGCCGCCACCTTCGGCCCGTGGCTAACCGCGTGCTTCGACCGCAGCAGCAGGTCGGTATCGCGCGCCAGCTCCTCGAAACGGATGTTCGAGAGCTGCAGCCCGAAGTAGCTCGACGCGATGTCCTCAAGCTCATGCGCCTCGTCGAAGATCACGACGTCGGCCTCGGGCAGGATGCCCGCGTCGGGCGCGTTCGCGGCCTGCTGCTTGATCGCGAGGTCCGCGAAAAACAGGTGGTGGTTTACGATGATGAGGTTCGATTCGGCGGCCTTCCGCCGCATCTCCGTGATGAAGCAGCGCTCAAAGTCCGGGCAGGTCTGCCCGAGGCAGGTTTCGCTCCGCGCATCCAGCTTGGCCCACAGCGGGCTGTGCTCGGGCAGCGCGTCGATCTCGGCACGGTCACCGGTTTCGGTCGTCTTCTCCCAGCGCGCAATCGCGTGGAACTGCTGAATCTCTTCGAGACCGCTCAGGATCGGCTCGTGCTCCAGCGCGTAGAGCTTGCGGCGGCACAGGTAGTTTGAGCGGCCTTTCATGTAGCAGGCGCCGAGCGGTCCGTACTTTTCCAGCAAGATCGTTTCAAGAAACGGTATGTCCTTGAAAAAGAGCTGCTCCTGCAGGTTCTTGGTGCCGGTCGACACAATGACACGCTTGCCCGCGCGCAGGGCCGGCAGCAGGTAGGCCAGCGTTTTGCCGGTGCCTGTGCCGGCTTCGGCGATCAGGTGCCGGCGCTCCGTGATGGCCAGCTCAACCGCCTGCGCGAGCTCCAGCTGCCCGCGGCGGAACTCGTACGGCAGCGAGGACTGCGCGAGCAGGCCGCCCGGCGCGAAGAACGCGTGGAGCGACGGCAGCGCGGGCTTTTTCGTGGAGGTCTCGGGCACTTCCGGTCGCTTCACAGATTCTTATTTCGCCTGAGCCAGCTCCGCAACCACTGCGGCAAGTTTATCGAGTATCTGGTTCCAGCCCTCGACTTGACCGCTGTTTTTTGCGCTCTCCATGCTTTCATTTCCGATGAAAGTGAGTTTCGACTGGCCCTTCCCCAGATCCTCAAAGATGGTCACGTCAAGCGCGCCGTCTGTGGCCTCGTGTTCTATTCCGTAGCTGGCAGGCTCAACCTTGTTTCCCTCCGAATCGGAGAAGTACATAGAGGAAACGATCTTCTCGTGCGGAACAATCTCGTGGTATTCGATCGCATTCCAAAGTTCCTGCCAATCCGGTGCCTTCATACAGCCGAGGAACTTTCCTCCTACGTGAAAATCCATCGTGCAGACCGGCACAGTAAAGCCCTTCGGTCCCCACCACTGCTTCACGTACTTCGGGTCTGTCCACGCCGCCCAAACCACCTCGCGCGGGGCATCGAAATCCCTTGTGATCACCATGCGGTCTGTCTCGTTCATCGTGCTCATTGTCATCTCTGCGCTCCGTCTTTTCCTCTGATTCACAACCGCATCCAGCGTGTCGAAACCCTCTTCCCGGCCTCGGCGACAGCGAATGGCTCACTCGCTGTCTGCATATACCGTTCCTTGCCGAAGCGTGCACAGACTCTCTCCGGTCCACGGTTCGTCTTGATATCACACCGCGCGGGCACCGGGCAGGCGAGAAGTTTTGAGATCCTCGCGTGCGCGAGTAAAAGCGGTTTACGGGTGGTTGGGGAGGGAACAGTTCCTATAATAGAGCTTTGCCCGTTCTTCGCCCCCTACGCGCGCCGGGCCGGGAGCACTTGAGTCATGCCGAAGAAACAGCACCGACGTCCCAACCCACTGCCGCACACCGAGGAGTCGCTCGGCACGCCGCTGATTGCCATCTGCGGGCGGCCCAACGTGGGCAAGTCGACGCTCTTCAACCGACTCACCGGCACGCGGCGCTCCATCGTCGGCGATGAGCCCGGCAT
Source organism: uncultured Acidobacteriaceae bacterium (assembly GCA_964249695.1). GTDB lineage: Bacteria > Acidobacteriota > Terriglobia > Terriglobales > Acidobacteriaceae > EB88. The sequence continues at coordinate 32,886 of CAXUDF010000018.1, read as the reverse complement.
CACGCGCGACCGCATCTACGGCGAGGTGCATTGGGCGGGCCGCGTCGCGCGCGTGGTCGACACGGGCGGCATTGTGCCCGACGACGAAGCGCTGATCCCGGCCGAGATCTTTACGCAGGCGCGCACTGCGTTTGATGAGGCGTCGGCCATCATCATGGTGGTCGATGGCCGGACCGAGCTCGCCTCGCCCGATATGGACCTGGCGCAGCTGCTGCGGCGTCTGAACAAGCCCATGTTTCTCGCTGTCAACAAGATCGACACGCCGCAGCTTGACGCGGCGGCGGAAAACCTGCGCCGGCTCGGCATCCCCAACCTAACCGCGATCTCGTCTGAACACGGCCACAACATCGGCGACCTGCTCGACGAAGTGTTTGCGGTTTTGCCGCACGCGCCGCTCGAAGAAGACGTGGAGGCCGCGTACGGGGAAGAGCCGGCGCCCGGAGACAGCGACGACCCGCTGCCCGCGCCGGGCGGTGAGCCTGTGCGGGACGGTGAGCCTGTGCGGCACAGGACCCACGGCGAGTACGAGCAGCGCGAAACCCGGGTCGCCATCATCGGCCGGCCGAACGTGGGCAAATCGACGCTGCTGAACGCGTTGACCGGTACCGCGCGCGCCATCGTTTCGCCGATTGCCGGCACCACCCGCGACGCGGTCGATGAGGTGCTCGAGTACAAGGGCAAGCAGCTGCGCATTATCGACACCGCCGGCATTCGCCGCAAGGGCAAAACCAACCTGCTTGCTGAAAAGCTGTCAGTCATCATGGCGCGCCGGCACCTGGAGGCGGCGGACGTTTCGTGCCTGGTCATCGACGCGCAGGAAGGCGTGACCGCGGCCGACGCGACCATCGGCGGCTACGCGCACGAGAGCGGCCGCTCGGTGGTCATCGTCATCAACAAGTGGGACCTGGTGACGACCGCCCGCACCGACGGCAAGCCGCATGCCGACCGCACGGTGTACGAGGAGCAGGTGCGCGACCACCTGAAGTATTTGGAGTACGCGCCGATGGTCTTCATTTCGGCGGCTGAGGGCAAGGGCGTGCACCGGGTGCTGGAGGCGGTGGAGCGGGTCGCGGCCGAGCGCCGCAAGCGGATTACTACCGGCCAGATGAACCGCTTCCTCGAGAAGGTCGACTTTGAGCGCGCGACCGTGCCGATGAACAAGCGCATCCGCATTTTCTACATGACGCAGGCCGCGGTCTCGCCGCCCACGTTCATCCTCTTTACAAATCGCGACATCGACCTGCATTTCTCGTATCAGCGCTTTCTTACCAATCAAATCCGCGAGGCTTTTGGCTTTGAGGGCTCACCGATCTGGTTCAAGGTTCGCGCACGCAATGCGGAAGAGAAAGAGAAGTGAGTGCGCCGGACCAAACGGTGATCGACGAGCAAAGCGCGCAGGCGGTTGCGCGCGCGCTGGCCGACCCGCAGCGCTTCCGCATTATGAAGCTCCTGGCGCAGGCGCAGGAGAGTACGCAGTGTTCCGTGCTCTTCGACGCAGTCAAGCTGGCGCCGGCGACCTTGTCGCACCACATGCGGGAGCTCCGGGATGCGGGGCTGGTGGAAGAACACCGCACCGGGCGTACGGTGCGGTACCGGGTGCGCCCTGAGGTCGTCGAAGCATTCCTGCATGTGCTGAGGCGCGATCTGCTGCCTGCCCGGCATGTGGGCGGGGAAACAATCTGCGACCTTCCCCAGGCTGGCCCATCTATTCGATGACCGTCGAACCGTTCGACGCGAAATGAGGGATAAAGCATGGCGAAGTTGACAGGGAAAGTTGCGGTAGTTACAGGCGCTTCAAAGGGCATTGGAGCAGGCATAGCAAAGGCGCTCGGGGCCGAGGGCGCCTCGGTGGTGGTCAATTACGCGTCGGACAAGGCCGGCGCGGAGAAGACAGTCCAGGCGATTACAAGCGCGGGCGGCAAGGCGATTGCCGTGCAGGGCAGCGTGGACCAAACGGCGGATGTGGAGCGGCTGTTCGCAGAGACAGAAAAGGCTTTTGGGCCTTCGGATGTGCTGGTGAACAACGCGGGAGTCTATGTGTTTGCGCCGCTGGACGCGATTACGGAAGAGCACTTCCATAAACACTTCAACATCAACGTACTGGGCGTTTTGCTGGCCTCGCAGGCAGCAGCGCGGCACTTTGGCGAGCGCGGCGGCAGCATCATCAACATCGGCTCCATCGTCTCCGATGGCAATGGCCCGCAGATGACGGTATACGCAGCAACAAAAGGCGCACTCGACACCATCACGGGCGTACTGGCAAAGGAGCTGGGTCCAAAGAAAATCCGGGTCAACAGTGTGAATCCGGGCTTCACCTCGACCGAAGGCAACGCCGGGATGCGCGGAGGCGAGATGGAAGACGCCATGGTGGGGCAGACACCGCTCGGGCGCCTGGGCGAGCCGGACGACATTGCTGATGCAGTGACCTTTTTCGCTTCGGACGATGCGCGCTGGATTACCGGGGAAAGGATCCGCGTGGCAGGCGGTCTCCGCAGCTAACGCAGATTTTGGGGCAGGTGTCAGCTCCTCTGCTGCGCCTGTCGAAGAAGTGCAGTCCAGGCATCCTCTCTATACTGGAAGGGTGCCTGAACACTCCTCTATTCGTTTCGCATCCGAGTCGGACGCTGCCGCTATTCACGCGCTCATTGTGGAGCTTGCGGTGTATGAGCGTGAGCCCGACGCTGTGGCCATCACGGAAGCGGACCTGCTCCGCGACGGCTGGGGCGAGCGTCCGCACTTTACCTGCCTGGTAGCGGAAGCGGGCGGCCAGGTGTGCGGGTTTGCCCTGTACCACCCCATTTACAGCACCTGGCAAGGCCGGTCCATGTATCTGGAAGACCTGTACGTACAGCCAGAGCGCCGCGGCAGAGGCCTGGGCACGGCGCTGCTGGCGCGGGTTGCCGCGGAAGCAGAGCGGGTCGGCTGCGCGCGTCTGGACTGGAGCGTGCTGACCTGGAATGAGCCGGCGATTCGCGTGTATGAGCGCATCGGCGCGCGCCGACTGGATGAATGGGCAAAGATGCGTTTGACCGGGACGGCTTTAACGGAGCTTGCCGCCCAGGCGGAGGCCGGACAGTGAGCGCCCAGGGCTGTATTCGAGTGATCGGCGGCGGCCTGGCCGGGCCGGAAGCGGCGCTGACGGCGGCGCGCCGGGGTGTCGCAGTTGACCTGTACGAGATGCGACCGGTACGGACGACGCCCGCGCACCAGACCGAGGACTTCGGCGAGCTGGTGTGCTCAAACTCGCTCAAAAGCGAGAGCGAAGGGACCGCGCCGTGGCTGCTGAAGCAGGAGATGCGCCGGGCGGGCTCGGCCCTGCTCGCGTGCGCGGACGCGACCGCGGTGCCGGCCGGGCATGCGCTGGCGGTGGACCGGGTAGAGTTTTCGCGAGCTATTGCGGAGGCGATCGCGGCTGAGCCCTTGATCACGGTGCATCGCGAGGAAGTAACGTCGCTGGACTCGACAGATGGAATCACGGTGATCGCGAGCGGCCCGCTGACCTCGTCGGCGTTGTCCGAGGAAATCGCGCGGCTCACCGGCGCGGAGCACCTGGCGTTTTACGACTCCATTTCGCCGATTGTCGACGCGGAAACCATCGACATGGAGCGCGTGTACTTTGCCGCGCGCTGGGACAAGGGCACTGCCGACTACATCAACTGCCCGTTCACGCGGGAAGAGTACGACGTGTTCCTGGACGCGCTGCTTGCGGCCGAGCCGGCTGAGGCAAAAGCGTGGGAGAAGCTGCCCTACTTCGAAAGCTGTCTGCCGATTGAGGAGCTGGCCCGGCGCGGGCGCGACACGCTGCGCTATGGCCCCATGAAGCCGGTGGGCCTGAGGGACCCACGCACGGGCAAAACGCCGTGGGCCGTGGTGCAGCTGCGGTCTGAGAACCTGCGGGCTGACTCTTACAACCTGGTCGGCTTTCAAAACCACCTGAAGTATGGCGAGCAGGCGCGAATTTTGCGGTTGATTCCGGGGCTGGAGAACGCGAAGTTCCTGCGCTGGGGGCAAATCCACCGCAACACGTACATCCACTCACCCAGCGTACTGACAGAGGCGCTGCGGCTCCGTGCGCACCCGGGGATCTTTTTTGCCGGACAGATCTCGGGCGTCGAGGGGTACACGGAGTCCATCGCAAGCGGGCTGCTGGCGGGCCTGTACGCGGCGGACGCGGCACTGGGTCGTGAGCCGCAGCCTGCGCCGCGCGGCACCGCGCTGGGGTCGCTGGTGCACTACATTACCCATGCCGAGACGAAGCACTTCCAGCCGGCAAACATCACCTTTGACCTGCTCGTGCCGCTTGAAGAGGAAACCCGCAAGCGCATTCGCGACAAAAAAGTGAGGCACAGCCTGCAGTGCGAGCGGGCGCTGGCGCTGTTTGACGGCTGGTGGGCGGGCCAGGACAGGAAAGCTGCCGCGACGAGAACGGCAGCCCGGGAAGCGGTGCCGGCATGAGCGGGCGGGCGATCGTTTCGCTATCAGGCGGCATGGACTCCTGCGTGTGCGCCGCGCTTGCCGCGCGCGACTACGAGGCATGCGCGCTGCACGTGTCGTACGGGCAGCGGACCGAGGCGCGCGAGCTCCAAAGCGCGCGCGCAGTGGCGGAGCAGCTCGGCATCACGCGTTTCCTCCACCTGCGCATGGACCTGTTTCGCACGATCGGCGGCTCCGCGCTGACGGACCTGTCCATTGCCGTCCCGGACGCGCCCGACGTTGTAGGGGCCGAAATCCCGGTCACGTATGTGCCGTTTCGTAATGCGCACTTCTTGAGCGCGGCCGTGAGTTGGGCGGAAACGATCGATGCGGGCACGATTTTCATCGGCGCGGTCGAGCAGGACAGCTCCGGCTACCCGGACTGCCGGCCCGCCTATTACGAGGCGTTTCAGGAGCTGATTCGGACCGGAACCCGGGACGGGAGTATCCGGATTGCGACGCCGCTCATCCAGATGAGGAAGCGCGAGATCGTTCGGCTGGGAGTTGAACTTCGCGCACCGCTCCATGTAACGTGGTCCTGCTATAGCGGCGAGGTGGAAGCCTGCGGCGTGTGCGACAGCTGCGTACTGCGCCTGCGGGCGTTCGCCGAGGCTGGGATCGAGGACCCTATTCCGTATCAAAGGCGCGGGCAGGACTTGATTGAGCAGTCTTGAGCAGGCAGTACCGAGCAGCTGGCTTAAGCAGGTAGCCCGAGAAAGAGGACAACAGATGACCACGCGTTCTAAATCTCCGGTAATGGCCCTGGTTCTGGGCATTGCCAGCATTCCCCTTACGGCAGCCCTGGCACAAGCGCCGGCGGGCAGCATCCACGGCCACATTCAGGACCCGGTCGGCGCGCCGATTGCCGGCGCTATGGTGTTGGTGACCACAGACGGCAAAACGCCCAAGTACACCTTTACCGCCGACGCGAATGGTGACTACAAAGGCAGCGGCATCGAGCCGGGCACGTATGCGCTGAACCTGACGGCGAACGGCAAGCCTGTCGATCAGCTGCTGAATATAAAGATCGTCGCAAGCCAGGATGAGCTTGAGAATTTTGATCTGTCGCGCCCCGAGTACGTCGCCAAGATGACGCCGGAGCAGCGCAAGCAGATGGAAGAAGTCAAGGCCAAGAACGCCGAAGCTCTCAAGAACAATTCGGTCATCAAGAGCCTGAACTCTGACCTGCAAAAGGCACGCGACGACATCAAGAGCAAGAACTACGCGGAAGCTGATGAGCTGATGACCAGGGATTCGCAGGCGAAGCCGGATGCGCCGGTGATCTGGCTGGAGCTGGGCAACGCACAGGTGGGCGAGAAGAAGTACCCGGACGCGACGACCTCGCTGCAGAAGGCGATCTCGCTGGAAACGGCGAGCCCGAAGCCGAATCCGGAGATTATTGGCGGCTCAAACAATGCGCTTGGCGAGGCGCTGGCGCAGCAAAACAAGATTCCGGACGCAGTGGCGGCTTACGATGCGGCAGCCAAGGCGAACCCGACCGGGGCCGGCCTGTACTACACGAATGAGACGATCGTGCTGGGCCGCTCCGGACAGAATGGCGATGCCGTTGCCACAGCGGCAGACAAGGCGATTGCCGCAGACCCAACGCGGCCGGTGCCGTACTACCTGAAGGCGCAGGCCCTGATCGCGAAGGCGACCGTGGACCCGAAGACGCAGAAGATTGTTGCACCCGAAGGATGCGCGGAGGCTTACCAGAAGTACCTGGAGCTGGCGCCGGATGGGCAATTCGCGGCGGACGCGAAGAACATCCTGGCCAGCATGGGGCAGACTGTCAAGACGACATACAAGGCCGGCAAGAAGTCGTAGGTTCAGCAGCGATTGTTCGTAGACGGTCCCCCCGGAGAAGGGCGAAAGGCGTTCCGCACCGCGGAGCGCCTTTTCGCGTTCCGGGCGGGCTGCGGCCTGGAATCAGCGTCGCGGCCTAGAATCAGGCTATGAGCCAGCCCCATAATGCCCTGCCCTACCCCGAAGCAGCAGCAGTGGTGGCCGCCGAAGCGGAGCTGCTGGCCGAACAGCAGCGCGGAGGGGAAACGCTGCCGCTGCTGGAAGCCGTTGGCCGTGTGCTGCGGGAACCGGTGCTTGCGGACCGCGACCAGCCGCCGTTCCCGCGCGCGACCCGGGACGGTTTTGCGGCTCGGGCCGTGGACTGGCTCGGCGGCGCTCTGCCGGTAGTGGGCCTGCTGCGCGCGGGCGAGGCGTGGGCCGGCAGGCTGGAGTCAGGCACCTGCCTGGAGATTATGACTGGCGCCCCGGTGCCCTCCGGCGCGGATTGCGTCGTCATGATTGAGCATGTGCGGCGGGAAGGCGGCAGCGTGGCGTTGGGAGCCGGCCGCCGGATCGCGTCTGGGGAAAACGTAGTCGCGGCGGGGGCCGAGGCGCGTTCCGGCACGGCGCTGCTGCCGGCGGGCACCCGTCTGAACGCGCACGGAGTCGCGGTCGCGGCAGCGGTCGGTTACGCCGCGGTCGCAGTGGATCGCAAGCCGCGCGTTGCAATTCTGTCGACCGGCGATGAGCTGGTCGATGTTGCGGACACGCCCGGACCGCACCAGATTCGCAATTCAAACTCATACACGCTGGCCGCGCAGGTGCGCGCGCTGGGCGGCGAGCCGCTGCTGTTTGCGCCGGTCGCCGATACGGCCGAGGCGCTCCAGGCGGCGATCACCGCGGCCATTGCGGACGCGGACCTGCTGCTGCTGTCGGGCGGCATTTCCATGGGCCAGTACGACCTGGTGGAGCCGGCGCTGGCCGCGCTGGGCGGGCGCTTCCACTTTACCGGCGTGCAGATCCAGCCGGGTAAACCGGTGGTCTTCGGCAGCCTGCATGCGGGTGCGCTGCCTTTTTTTGGCCTGCCTGGGAACCCGGTATCGACGATTGTGTGCTTTGCCTTGTTTGTCGCGCCCGTGCTGGCTGCGCTCGGGGGCGAGCGCGGGTACCGGCCGCGCTTTGTGCAGGCGCGGCTGCGCGGGCAGATGCAGGGGAAGCAGGGGCTTACCCGCTTTTTGCCGGCGTGGGTGGAGCATGACATGGCAGGGGCGACCGTGAAGGTGATCCCCTGGCAGGGGTCGGGTGACCTGGCGAGCACGGCGCGTGCGAACGGCTTTGCGGTGCTGCCTGACAGCGCCGACCTGCTGGTGGACGGCGCGACTGTGACCGTACTGCTTGCGTAGCCGTGCGATAGGCTGAGGAGATGGATGAAGCCTCGCCCGGCGGTACGCTCTCGCACTACGACGCTGCCGGCTCGGCACGCATGGTGGACGTAAGCGAAAAAGCAGCGACCCGGCGCGAGGCGGAAGCCGAGGCGTTTGTGGCGTTGTCGGCCGAGGTGCTGCAGGCCTTGCCGCGCAACCCCAAAGGAAACCCGCTGGAGGTTGCGCGCTTTGCCGGCATCCAGGCCGGCAAACGTACGAGCGAGCTGATCCCGATGTGCCACCCGCTGCCGCTCACGTTCCTCGACGTTTCCGCCGATATAGTCACGGACGGCGTTCAAATTCGTGCCATCGCCGCAACCACGGCGAACACCGGCGTCGAGATGGAGGCGCTGACCGCTGCCGCGGTTGCCGCGTTGACGGTCTACGACATGTGCAAAGCACTGGATAAAGGCATCGTCATCCGGCACATCCAGCTGGTGCGCAAGCAGGGCGGCAAGGGCGGCGAGTACCGGCGCGCCGAGCCCGGCACAGGAGATTGAATGACAGAATCAACGCACGAAACAGTTCGGGAAACAACGCACGGAACCGCACACGAAACGACGCATACAACCACCGTGCAGAAGCAGGATCCGCCGCCGGCTGTACTCGCCTCGCAGCATATTCACGAGGTCGTCGGCGGGACGATCCTCCTCTGTATCGCGCTCACGCTCGGCTTCGCCGTGCATGCCATTATTTTTCGTCTGTTGGCAAGGCTGCGGCACAAGGATGTGCAGGCTTCCCCGTTGATCCTAGCGGTCTCGAGAAGGGTGCGGCGGCCCGCGCTCTTTATCGTGCTGCTGGCCATGATCAATATCGCGACCGAGCTGCAGATCATCACCATCGACGAACCGCTGTTCGGCATTCTGCAGAAGAGCTTCCTCGTCGCGCTATTCCTGGCGATCGGCTGGCTGCTGGTATCGGGCGTGTACCTGTTTGAGGACGTTGTGCTGCTGCGCTACAACACGCAGACAGAGAACAACCTGCAGGCGCGGCGCATCCGGACGCAGACGCAGCTGCTGCGCCGCATGGCGATCATCCTCGCGTTGATCATCGACGCGGGCCTGATCCTGTCGCTGTTTCAGAACTCGGCAATCTGGCACTACGGCGCCGGCTTGCTGGCCTCAGCCGGGCTGGCCAGCCTGGTGCTGGCGACCGCGGCAAAGTCGACTGCGTCGAACCTGCTGGCCGGGCTGCAGATCGCGCTCACCGAGCCGATCCGCCTGGATGATGTGGTGATTGTGGAAGGCGAGTGGGGCCGCATCGAGGAGATCACGACGACCTATGTGGTTGTCGCGATCTGGGATTACCGGCGGCTGATTGTTCCCCTGACGTATTTCATCGAGAACCCTTTCCAGAACTGGACGCGCGAACACTCCGACCTGATGGGCACGTCATTTCTTTACGTCGACTACTCCGTACCGGTCGACGCCCTGCGCGAGGAGTACTTCCGACTGCTGGAGGCTTCGCCCTTGTGGGACGGCAAGATCAAGGCGCTGCAGGTGACCAATCTTTCCGAGCACACCATGGAGATTCGCTGCCTGCTGAGCTCGCGCAATTCGGGAGACCAGTTTGACCTGCGCTGCATTATCCGCGAGGGCATGATTGCTTTCATTCAGAAGAACTACCCCGATGCTTTCCCGAGGACGCGGTTTAGCGCGGTGGGCGGTGCGGATGCGGCGCCCATGCAGGCGTTTGCGGGCGCGGAGAACGCGGGGCGTGGGGCGCTGCTGACGCGGTAGGGCTGGTTTGCTCTAAGTACGCCGACCCATCTCAAACAGCCTCGGCAAGGTAAACCCCGAACCAGCCTCGGTCGTCTTTCCACTCACGCCGCAGCGCGAAGCCGGTGTACTCGAGCAGAGCGAGTATGCCCGCGTCGGTGAACTTGTAGCTATTTTCGGTGTGAATGGTTTCGCCTGCGGCGAACTCGACCGTGAGATCGAGTTTTGCAAGCTGCACCGCCTGCGCCGCCCGGCTGCATAAATGCATTTCGATCCGCGACTCGCGCGCGTTCCAGCGCGCCTCGTGCTCCCACGCCGCCGGCCTGAAATCCGCGTCGAGCTCGCGATTGATGCGCCAAAGCACATTGCTGTTGAAGCCTGCCGTGACACCCTGCGCATCGTTGTACGCGGCCAGCAAAAGGCTTTGTTCCTTCACCTGGTCGGCCCCGAGCAGGAGCCGGTCGCCCACGGCGAGCTCCGCACGGACCGCGGTCAGCAGCGCGCGCGCGGCGTGCGGCTCAAAGTTGCCGATAGACGAGCCGATGTAGAGCACGAGCTTGCGTAGGCCGGGGGCCTCGATCAGACCCAGCCCCTCGGTGTAGTCGGCGACGCGCGTGTGGACGTGCACGCCGGGTATTTCGCGCTCGAGGTGGCGTTCTGCTTCCGCGAGCGCGGACTCGGACACGTCGATCGCGTAGTAGTCGACTGTGCCCTGATGCTCGACCGCGGCGCGGAGCAGCAATCCTGTTTTGGAGGCAGTGCCGGCACCGAGCTCGAGCACGGCAAGGCGCTCCGCACCTGCGGCCTCGTCGATGACTTCAGCCGCATGCATGTCAAAGATAGCGCGCTCTGTGCGGGTGAGATAGTACTCAGGCAGCTCAGTAATCTGCTCAAAGAGCGTTGAGCCGCGCTCATCGTAGAAGAGCCAGGGGCTCAGCGACTTTGGCGCGGCGGTGAGACCTTTCAGGACCTCGGCACCCAGGGGAGACAAACGGGCCAAGTCGACGGAAGAGTCGCTCGGCGAAGCAAGTGCTTTGGCGGTAACCATCCAGACCTGACCCGGCTCCTAGCGGCGCGCCAAACGTACGCCGGAGAACTGCCAGCGCGTGTGCGGCGGAAAAAAGTTGCGATAGCTTGCGCGGATGTGGGAGGCAGGCGTCGCCACCGAACCTCCGCGCAGCACCATCTGGTTCGACATAAATTTACCGTTGTACTCGCCAAGTGCGCCCGGGACGGCAGCGTAGCCGGGGTAGCCCAGGTAGGCGCTGCGCGTCCACTCCCACACGCCGCCATACATTTGCGTAAAGCCGTCCTGGGTTAGCCCCGCCTGCAAACTCGGGGCGAGAGGGTGCAGTGCACCGCCTTCCAGCAGGTCTGCCGGGTCGGCCATCGCAGCCGCCGCGGCGTGCTCCCACTCGGCTTCAGACGGCAGCGAGAGCCCGGCCCAGCGCGCAAAGGCATCTGCCTCAAAGTAGCTGATGTGGCACACCGGGGTTGCCAGCAAGGCCGAGAGCGGCTGCTCGCCGCGAAGGGTAAACACGGTCCAGTCGGATGGGCCGCCCTCGCGATGCCAGTAGAGCGGAGCTCGCCACGCCTCGCGTTGTACGGCCTCCCAGCCCTCGGCGAGCCACAGCTCTGACCGGGTATACCCGTCATCCTCCATGAATTGGAGGTACTCGGCGCTGGACACGGGCCGCGACGCCAGCTGAAAACTGTCAAGCCACACGCGATGGCGGGGCAGCTCGTTGTCGAAACAGAACGCGTCGTCTGGCGAGCTTGCCGGCTCCGCCTGCCAGCCGATGTCGGTAAGGCCTTCAGGAAAGGAGACCCACTCCTGCCCGCGCAGCTGCCGTGTCATGGCCGCCTCATCGCCCGGCAGCGGCTGCTCCAGGTACGCGGGCCGCAGCGGATTGCTCCAGAGTGCGTGCTTGATGTCGGTCAGCAGCAGCTCACCGTGCTGCTGCTCATGGTGGAGCCCCAGCACAAGCCGGCGTACTGCTTCCTCTGGCGCATCGCCTGAAAACAGGCGCTGGAGGTGCTGGTCGACATAGGCGCGATAGTCGAGGATAGCCTCGATGCCCGGCCGCGAGAAGGACGCCCGCAGCTTCTTCTGCGGCTGGTCAGACACCGAGTTGTAGTAGCTGTTGAACAACCAGAGGTAATCAGGATGAAACGGCTGGTAGCCGGGCAGAAACTCGCGCAGCAGAAACGTCTCAAAGAACCAGCTGGTGTGCGCCAGGTGCCACTTGGCGGGGCTTGCTTCCGGGCAGCTTTGTACCATCATGTCTTCCGGAGTAAGCGGCCCCACAAGCTGGAGGCTCGCCTCGCGCACAGAACGCAAACGCCCAAGCAGCGCAGCAGAGGGTGGTGCAAGGCTGACCGGGGCAGTGGGTGTCATCTGTTTCCTTCTCCGTACGGTAGACTCCGGCATTGCTACGGTAGCAGCACACCGGGAGGCTCTCCAACCTAATTGCCAGTTACACGTGAGTGACTCGCGCATGTTCGATGCGGAAAGGCTGCGTTCGGTACGAAGAAAAGCTGGCTCGTGCCTGTACAGGCTGCCGTCACGGGCTGCCGTTCGGGTTACCGCCCCGGGCGAGCGTACTGAGCCCTCCGCCCTGGCGGCCGGTCGACAAGCGGCTGAACGCCCCTGTGACCGTACACTGTTGATGGGCGTCAACAGCGTGTTCGCGACTTTCAAAAGCCTGCTACGTCTAGGTTGTGAGCGCCTTTCCCATGCCGATGCGACACCCTGCCTTCAACCCGCGCCGATGCCTGTCCAGCTATGCCGTGCCGCGGGTGCTTCTCTGTCTATTGATCGGCACCCAGGCCTCGCTCGCGTCAGCGCAGGACGATTCCGGGTTCGACATCGCCGGCTTGCAGGCGATCCGCGGCGTTGTGGACCGCGTCGCCAGCGGCTCCGTGTACGTCAAGGTACGCAGCGGAACGGTGTACCAGGTGGAAACGGGAGCGAACACGCATTTTGTGAAAAAAGGAGCGGCTACGACCGCCGACCCGGCACGCCCCGGGGACTCGGTGCTGGCCGGCGGCGAACTGGACGAAAAAAAGCACACGCTGGGGGCCATCTTTGTCGCGGTTGTGGATGCGGCGGAGCTGGCCGAACTGGACCAGCGCCGGGGGCAGTGGGGCAAGACCTGGCTTGCTGGAACAGTAACCGCAAAGCGTGGGACAGAGCTGATCATCCAGCGGCCGGATGGAGTCGTGAACACTGTCACCGTTGACGAGGACACCTCGTTCCGCAAACAGCACCAGAGCATCACCTACCCGGACGTGCAGGTAGGCGACGGCATGACGGCGACCGGCGTGCAGGATAAGAACAACTTTGTAGTGAAGGTGCTGACCGTGGTGGATGCAGCGCAGATCCGCGAGTGGTCGCGGATCAAGGACCAGTAGCCATGAAGCTCCGACCCGCTGACCTGCACCGCTCGCGTACGTGTCGCCGCGCCAGGCTGCTGATGGGCACTTTACTTGCCTCCGGGACAACCACAGCATTGCTTGCGCAGAGCACTCCCGCGCCGACGGTGGAAGCTCCGGCGCCTGCACCGGACGCGCCGGAAAGAGGCGGCACGGTTCACGGAACGGTCACCTCGGGTGCCACGCCGCTGCCCGGTGTCGCCATTACCGCGACCGATACGCTGACCGGCACGCGGTATGCAACCGCGACGGGCGCAGATGGCAGCTACCGGCTGCACATCCCGGCGAATGGCCGCTACGTGCTGCGCACCGACTTTGCCGCCTTTGCGGCCAGCACGCAGGAGGTGCGGTTTGGCGGGGCCGCAGGCGGCCCGCGCGACGTGGCGCAAAGCTTTACGCTTGTGCTGCAGAGCCGCCTCCCCGCGCAGACCGAGGACCGGGGAGCGCTGGGCGGGGGCGAGCCGGCCCGCCCGGGAGCCGGCACGCGGACTTATGGAGGCGGACGCGGCGGCGGCTCGCAGCTGCTGGGCTTGCTGGGGGCAGCGGGCGGTGCGCTCGATGCCGGCGACAGCGCGGGCACGGCGCAGGGCACCCCGCTCGCAGGCAACAGCGATTTCGCTTCGGAGTCCGTCGCCGTGCAGGGAAACACCAGCGGCAACGCCTTTGCGGGTATCGATTTCAATGCCGTGCGCGAGCGAGCCGCAGGGGATCCATCGCTGGGCGGCGGAGGCGGCTTTGGCGGCGGGGGTCGGGGCGGCGGCTTTGGCGGGGGTGGGTTTGGCGGCGGAGGCGGCGGCGTTGGCGGTTCGTTTCGGCACTTCAATCCAAACCAGCCGCACGGCGCTTTCTTCTGGACTGGTCTGAATTCAGCGTTGAACGCAAAGGATTATGCGCTGCAAGGGCAGCGCATCGGGCAGCCTGCGTATGCGTCGAACCAGTTCGGGCTTACCTTCGCGGGCACGCCAAATATCCCGCACCTGATCGAGCATGACAAGAAAGATTTCGTGTTCTTCACGATCAATGGCCAGCGCTCGTCGAGCCCCTTTGACGCGTACGGGACGGTTCCCTCGCTTGCGGAGAGGACTGGCAATTTCGGCCAGTTTGTTTCCAACACAGGCGCGGTCATTCCCGTCTACGATCCGACGACAGGCGCGCCGTTCCCGAATAACATCGTCCCGGCAGCGCGCATCGCGCCGCAGGCCACGGCGCTGCTCGGGTATCTTCCGCTGCCCAACCTGCCGGGCACCTCAAAGAACTACGAACGGCTGACAAGTGCGCAAACCAATGCGACCACAGCGAATGTGCGCTTTGTTCACTCGTTCGGAAGCGGCAGCGGCGCATCGCCGCTGGCCGGGCTCCTCCGACAGTTCTTGAACACGTCGACCGGTCTGCAGCAGAGCGTCAACGTCAACTTCAATTACGTCCACTCCGCGTCAGACAACCTGAATATCCTGCCGGAGCTCGGCGGCAAAACGCAGATACATAGTTACTCTGTCGCGCCGGGTTATACGCTCAGCAAAGGGCGGCTGACGAATACACTCACGCTGACCTGGAATCGCTCGACGACGAACATTTCGAATTACTTTACGAACGTGAACGATGTTGCCAATGGGCTGGGGATCAATATCTTCGGCGCTGCCGCCGCAAGCCCTTTGAACTACGGCCTGCCGGACCTGACGCTGACGCAGTACACCGGCTTCGGCGAGCAGCAGCCGTCGTTTACGACCAATCAAACGCTGGCACTCGGCGAGGCGAGTTCATGGTCGCACGGCAAGCATAACGTGCGCGTGGGTGGCGACTTCAAGCGTGTGCAGCTGAACCTGCTGGGCAGCAGCGGGGTTCTCTCCACGGGTAACTTCATTTTCTCGGGCCTGTTTACTGAGCAGCCAGGCTCGAGCGCAGTAAGCGGCGTCAGCAACACGAGCCAGACCGGCCTGCCGCAGAGCGGTTCATCGCTTGCCGACCTGCTGCTGGGGCTGCCGCAGGAGACAAGCTTGCAGGCACCGTATGCAAAAAGCTACCTGCGCGAGAACGTGTACGACGCGTACCTGCAGGATGACTGGCGCGCGCTGCCGTCGGTGACGCTGCAGTTCGGCCTGCGCTACGAGTATTTCTCGCCGTACTCGGAGAAAAACGACCGCCTGGCCACGCTTGATCCGGGCAATAATTTCGCCTCGGTCGCGACGGTTACACCGCACAGCATAGGTCCATACACGGGCACATATCCGCGATCGCTGATCTACCCCGAACGGAATGATTTCTCGCCGCGGGTCGGCTTCGCGTGGCGCGCCATCAAGGACACTGTCGTCCGCGGCGGGTACGGCATTAATTTTGCGAATGGACAGTACAACAAGTTTGTCCAGCAGTTTGCGTTTCAGCCGCCGTTTGCCGATGTGCAGACGAATGAAGCGACGGCACTAGGCCAGCTGTCGCTCGCGAATGGGTTTCCGACACCCCAGGCGGAAGGCAATTACGCCGTCAATAAGAATTACCGCTTGCCATACATTCAGGTATGGAACCTGAGCGTTCAACGGACGCTGCCGGATAACATCGTGCTGAACCTTGGCTACAGCGGGTCGAAAGGGTCGCGGCTGAGCATTGTGGACGCGCCGGGCCGCACGGCGACCGCTTCGGTCAGCGGCGTGATCTACGACTACGAAAACTCGACCGCTTTCTCGAACTTCAACACGCTGGTAGTGAGCCTGCGCAAGCGCCTGCAAAAAGGTTTGAGCCTGCAGGCGACCTACGCCTACGCGCACTCGATTGACGACGCAACTTCGGTAGGCGGCATTGGCAATGCTGTTGCGCAGAACTGGCAGGATCTGCAGGCCGAGGAGTCAAACTCGAGTTTTGACATTCGCAATAAGGTAAGCGGCAATTTTGTATATGAATTACCTTTCGGCGCAGACAAAACGTATTTCACCACGGGGCGCACGGCACACCTGCTGGAGGGCTTCTCGGCGTCAGGCACTTACACGCTTGCGAGCGGCACGCCGCTCACCCCGAGTTACGTTGCGTCCGTGACGGACGTAGCGCGCGGCAGCGCCGGGTCGGAGCGGCCGGACCGCGTCGCCGGGGTACCGCTGACCGCGGGCGGCGGCAAGGTCAACAACTGGTTTAACACGGCTGCTTTTGCGCAGCCGGCCGGGGTGTACGGTACTGCGAGCCGCTATTCGATCGCCGGTCCGGGTACCGTCTCGTTCAATAGTTCGCTGGCGAAGACAATCTCCTTTGGTGAAACGCGGTCGTTTGAGATGCGCGGGACGGCAAATAATGTCTTCAACACGATTCAATACTCCGGCGTCGACACGCAGCTTGGATCTTCGTCCTATGGGCAGGTGACCAGCACCGGCGCCACGCGGCAGTTCACGTTTCTTGCGCGGTTCCGGTACTAAGGAGTGGGAATGATGCTGCGATCTGTCACGATGTGCGCAGCGATCCTGCTTGCTGCTGCGGGCGCTTCTGCGCAGACAACAAACGACCAGCAGCCGCCGGCCGCAAGCGGGTTTACGCTCAAGGTGCAGAGCGATCTTGTTCTTACCGACATAGTAGTTCGCGATCGCAAGACCGGCGAGCCGGTGCGTGGTTTAAAGCGCGAAGACTTTACCGTTTTAGAAAATGGCAAGCCGCAGCAGGTTACAAGCTTTGACGCGCAGGATGTAGACCAGGCGCTGCATCTGCCTGGCACGGAAACCGTGACAGGGCGGGCTGGAACGCCTGCTGCGGCGGCACTTGGCGCGAGTGCAGCGCAGCAGGCTGCGGCCTTGCGCGATCACCGGCTGATCGTGCTTTTCTTCGACACTACTTCCCTGCAGCCGGACGACCTGGCCCGGGTACAGCAGGCGGCACGCGACTACATCGACAAGACCATGGAGAACGCGGATCTGGTCTCGGTTGTATCGCTCGGCAATACGCTCTCGCTTGATCAGGATTTTACCGACAACAAGCAGCTTCTGCTCCATGCGGTAAACAGCTACTCGGGCGGCGGCGGAGCGGGGTACACGCCCGGCGCAACCAGCACAGCCAATCAGGTGGAAGATACGACGGCGTACACGCCGGACGAGTCAGAGTTCAACGACCTGAATACAGACCGCGAGCTGTTCGCGATTGCGGCAATTTCACGAGCGCTCGGGCCGATCAACCAGAAGAAATCGCTGCTTTATTTCTCGAGCGGCCTCGAGCGCGACGGGATCGAGAACCAGGCTTCGCTGCGCTCGACGATCAACGCGGCTGTTCGCAATAACCTTTCTATCTACAGCGTAGACGCACGCGGCCTGCAGGCTATCTCGCCGGTGGGCGATGCGACAACCGGCTCACTGCGCGGAAACGCGGCATATACCGGCGGCGCGCTGCAGAACAATTTGGATGCGAACTTCGACTCGCAGGAAGTGCTCGCAACCTTGTCGAGTGACACCGGCGGGAAAGCGTTTTTCGACAACAACGATTTCGCACCCGCGTTTCAGCAGGTGCAAAACGACACCGCAAGCTATTACGTGCTTGGCTTTCACTCGACCAACACGGCGCGTGACGGCGCATTCCGCAAATTGGAGATCCGGGTCAACCGGCCAAATACAAAGCTGAGCTACAGGCCGGGTTACTATGCGCCAGCGGACTACCGCCACGCCACCAGCGACCAGCGCGAGCGCGATTTACAGGCAGCGCTCGACACTGACCTGCCCGCAACCGATATGTCGGTGTATCTGCAGCCATTCTTTTTCCGCGATGCGACAGGCCGGTACACCATGCCCGTTTCGCTGCTGGTGCCTGGCTCACAGATACCGTTCACCAAGGGCGGCAGCCGCGACAAAGCGACGCTCGACGTTATCGGCAACATCAAGGATGACAAAGGGCATGTGCTGCAGCAGGTACGCGACACCGTCAAGCTGGCAATTGATCAAACGCAGCAGGTTTCGCGCAAGAACATTCAGTATTCAACGGGCTTCACGCTGCCCGCGGGCGCGTACCACCTGAAGTTTGTGGTTCGAGAAAATGAGACCGGCAAGCTGGGTTCATTTGAGACGACCGTGCGCGTGCCCGATCTTGCGAAAGCGTCACTCAAACTCAGCTCGGTGGTGCTGGCCTCGCAGCGTATCGCTGCAAGCAGCAGCCAGATACGGGCGGAGAACCCGTTGATCTACGATGGGCAGCAATACATCCCAAACCTGCCGCACGTGTTTACGCGCGACCAGCCGATGTATTTCTTTTACGAGATGTATGACCCTGCCAAGTACGCGCGCGCCGCGGCCGGCGACACGACAGCGGCGTCGAAGCAGAACGGAATTCACGTTCTCACAAGCATCGAACTGCTGCGCGGGACCGTGAAGGTGTTTGAGTCGCCGCTTGTGGATGCGCGCGCCGTCAACATACCCGGTCGCAACGCGATCGCATTCGCATTTACGGTGCCGCTTGCATCGCTGCCGGATGGTGCTTACACCTGCCAGGTGAATGTAATTGACGACGCGGGAGGGACTTTCTCGTTTCCCCGGACACCTGTGGTGGTGCACGGTGGTTCTGTCGCAGCGCCGGTGGCAGATGCAGCCAAGAGTCCGGCCGGCGCGCCTTAGTCTGCGCTGCCCGGCTTGGCGGCAGGCGCCTCCTCGTCGCCGTATGGGCAGTGTCTGCACTTAGAGCCGCAGCAGTAGCCGCGCTTGAGGTGGTAGGCGGCGGTAAACACGAAGTATTCGCCGTCCATATAGAAGTCTTCCCCTTCGACAAGCGGTGCTTCTTCGTCGAAATCTGAGTCGGTACTCACGCCTGAACCCGCGCGTCGTTGTCCGGTGCGGAGAAGATGCCGGCCTGCATGGCAGGCGGCGCTTCGAGCGAACGTGCTTTGCCGCTGTTGAGCGTTGCGTAATTCCAGCTAAGGGACTTGCCGGCGACTGCGGGCACACGCTCCCCGGGAACGACGATGCCTATCAGGTTCAATGGATCGGCGGCCGCGATTGAAACGTCAAGGTCGAGCCGCAAGCCATCCCGGCGAGCTTCGCGGAGGCTTTGCAGTGCGTCCGGCAAAGCAAACTGCTCACCCACAAAGCCTGATAGAAAGCGGCCGCCGCGTACCTCGCCGCGTGCCTCCATGCGGCGCAGCATGGGCAGCAGCTCGCGCCATTTCGGCACGTTCGCTTCGCGCTCAAGTGCGTCGCGAAATAGCACACCATAGCGCCGCAGAAGCGTTGTGCAGGCAGAGGCCAGTTGTGCTTCACGCCCCTCGGCAAGGCTGCCGGCCTGCTTCAGATCGTCACGGAGCGCGGATGAATCGGGTGCGGTCCAGGTATTTTCAGGGACGCCGGTGAGCAGGCTCCAGCGCCCGGCCGCGTGCCGCGCCTGGCGTTTGGTGCCGGGCGGCGGGGCGTGCAACTGCTTGCGGCGCGGATCGATGAGCAGCCTTAGGCTGTCGAAACCGTCAGCGGTGACGAGGCCCGCGGCAACCAGTTCCCACAGCGCGCGGTCGAGTTCGGGCGCGGGTGCGGCGAAGGCACGCAGCAGGTCGGTCGCAAACATGGCCCCGCGCTGCGCGAGGCAGGCGCGGATGCGCAAAGCGAGTTCAGACAGGCAGCAGGGCAGGTGCTCTTCAGGCACGCGGTCGGTGGCGAGGCACAGATCAAGCCATAGAGCCTCCTCGCGCAGGAAGAACGTGATGGGCGCCATGCTGGTGGGGATCACGCGGCGCGGCCCGCCCGAGTCCTTGCCTGTTTGCGAGGCATAGAAAGCCGGATGCGGCGACAAGCGGCCCCAGCCGACCAGGCCCGCCATGCACAGGTTGTCGAGCAGCCGCGGGTCGTAGCCAGCCACGCGCGCGGGCAGCAGGCTGCGCTCCCACTCGATCGCGGGCGCCTCATATCCTTCCAGCCCGCGCAGCGCTTCGAGCAGGCCAGCCTCGCCCGAGAGCTGCGTTTGCGGCGCGACATGCTGCCAGCCGAGCAGCCACTGCATGTACACGGCCGGCGTGACAGGCTCGACCTGCTTGCGCAGAGCGCCGAGTGTGCGTTTGTGGATGCGCTGCAGGAGCCGGCGATCACACCACTCCGTGTCGTGGTCGGCGGTCACCTCGCCGGGGCGGGAGGGCTGCTCGAACACGCCGCGCATCACGGTGCCTGCGACTTCAAGCCGCAGTAGTTGCTTCCAAACTTCAGACGCGGAAACATGGAGGAGCGCCGCAAGGGAGCGGGCACTTGCCGGACCAAGCAGGCACATCCAGGCCTGCGCGGCGCGGCGCAGGATCTCCTCTGCCGGCTCCTCCGCGGCAGAGATGGCAGGCAGGGCCTGCTGGGGGATGAGCGCGGGCAGCAGCGTGCGCGCCCAGCTCATGCGCTCGGCCGTGACCCAGTAGCGGGCACTATTTGCAACTGCAACGGTTGCACGCCCGCTTGCGACGAGGCGCGCGAAGAAGAGGGGCCAGCTGGAAGCGGCGGCCTGCGCGTAGTCCATGGCAAAGCCCAGCACCGCTTCCTCCGGCACCAGAATGAGCGACTGCAGCTGATCGTGCAGTTCGTGCTCGTCACGAATATCCGGCCACTGCTGCGCGCGCACCTCTGCAATCGCGTCGGGAGAGAGCCGGCCGGCCTCACCGAGAATGCTGTCGGGCACGGTGCGCCGCAGGCTTACGGCACGGGTGCGGCGCTCCTCCAGGTCAGCATCGTCGAGGAAGGCGTAGGGCATAGCATTGATGAGCTCGTGCGAGAACTGAGACGGTGTGGTGGTGTCAACTGCAAGGCAGCGGATGGTGCCGGTGTGGATGCCCGCGAGCACACGCTTCAAACCCTCGAGATCCATCGCCTCCTGGAGCGTGTCTTTCATCACCTCGCGCACGAGCGGGTGGTTGGGTACTTCAATGTCGCCTTCGATGTTCTCCTGGCAGGCCGCAACCTGCGGGAACACGTTTGCGAGCAAGTCGTCGCTGCGCGTCCGCATGATCTGCGGAGCGACTTTTCTGCCTTTCTGGAACCGCAGCAGTTGCAGGGACCGGCAGGCATCCCAACGCCAGCGCGCCTTGAAGATCGGCGAAGTAAGCGAGGCCTGCTGCAGCAGCTCCTGCACGGTCTGCTCGGTAAGGAATTGGAACACATCGCTCAGCGGAAACGAGTGCTGCTCGGCGAGTGAAATGTTGAGGCCGTTGTCGGTCGCGGCCGCCTGCAGCTCGAAATTGAACCCGCGGCAGAAGCGCTTGCGCAGCGCCAGCCCCCAGGCCTTGTTGATGCGGCCGCCGAACGGCGCGTGCAGGATGAGCTGCATACCACCGCCCTCGTCGAAAAAGCGCTCGGCGATGATGGTCGTCAGCGTGGGCACGGCACCCAGTACAGCACGGCCAGCAACGATGTAGCCAATGAGCTGCTCGCCCGCGCTTTGCGAGCAGCAGCACTGTTCACAAAGCCATGCAACGGTGGACGCGACGTCGGGGTGCGTCTGCGAGATGTAGCCGGGCTGCACGTCCGGTGTGCGGCGGCTAATTTCGTCGCGCAGGTCCGAGACAAACGTCGACAGCTCGAGGGTGCGCTGCGGCGCTTCGCCGGTCCAGAAAGGGATGCTGGGCGGCTGCCCCTGCGCGTCTTCGACAAGGATGCGGCCGGCGCTCTCGACCAGCGTTATGCGCCAGCTGGTGTTGCCGAGCAGGATGACGTCGCCGGGTGAGGAATCGATCGCGAAATGTTCATCGAGCGTGGCAATCGGGATGCCCTCGGGCTGCGCGATGACCTGGAAGATTGCGGTGTCCGGGATAGTCCCGCCGTTGGACAGGGCAGCCAGGCGCGCACCGCGGCGCGCGGTCAGCACGCCATGTACGCGGTCGCGCAGCAGGTAGGCGCCCCAGGTGCCGCGGCTGCTCGCGATGCCTTCCGCAAGCAGGCAGAGCAGCTCCTCAAAGGTTTCGCGCGTCAGGTCGCGATAGGGGTAGGCGCGGCGCGCGAGCGCGAACAGCGCGTCCTCCTCCCATGGCTCGGCCGCGCAGGCCGCGACCATCTGCTGCATCAGCACGTCCAGCGGTTCTACCGGGATCTCCAGCAGGTCGAGCACACCGGCGCGCATGGCCTGTACCAGCGCCGCAGTTTCCAGCAGGTCGTCCCGCGTGGTGACGAAGAAGCGGCCCTTGGGTGTAGCGCCGCGCCAGTGCCCGGCACGCCCCACGCGCTGCATGGCGGGCGCAATAGCGCGCGGCGAGTTGATCTGGCACACCAGGTCGATGGCGCCGATGTCGATGCCGAGCTCAAGCGACGCGGTGGCGACCAGTACGCGCACCTCGCCCGCCTTGAGCTTGCGTTCTGCTTCGAGCCGTAGCTTTCTCGACAACGACCCATGATGCGCGGCGACGTTTTCCGTGCCGAGCCGCTCGCCGAGCTGGAAGCTCAGCCGCTCCACCATGGCACGCGTGTTGACAAAGATGAGTGTCGAGCGGTGCTCGTTCACGAGCTCGCACAAGCGCGTGTGGATGGACTCCCAGATGGCGCGGGTCGCGACCGAGCTCAGCTCTTCATCCGGCACCTCGATGCCGAGATCGAGCGTGCGGCGCTGGCCGACGCTGACGATTTTTACCTCCCTGCCGCGTCCTGAACCCGCGAGTACTTCCGCCACGAGCGAGATGGGGTTCTGCGTAGCGGAAAGCCCGATGCGCTGCGGTGGAGTGCTGCGGCCGCAAAGGTGTGCGCCAGGCGAAAGCCGATTGCTGCCGCAGACCAGCGCGTCCAGGCGCTCGAGCGTGAGCAGCAGATGCGCGCCTCGTTTGTCGTCGGCAATGGCGTGAATTTCATCGACGATGACCGTGCGTACGCCGCGAAGATTGTTGCGGCTTTTTTCAGCCGTGAGCAGGATGTAGAGCGACTCAGGCGTGGTGACGAGGATATGCGGCGGCCGCCGCAGCATCTGCTGACGCTCCTTCGGCAGCGTGTCGCCGGTGCGCACCCCGGTGCGGATCTCCGGGCACAGATAGCCGCGCTCAAGCGCGAGCGCCTGGATTTCACGCAGCGGTCCGTCCAGATTCTTCTGGATGTCATTCGAAAGCGCCTTCAGGGGTGAAACGTAGAGCACCTCGGTCGCCTCGCCGAGCCGGCCGTCAATCGCTTTCCGCAGCAGCCCGTCAATCGCGACCAGAAACGCTGCGAGCGTTTTGCCGGAGCCTGTCGGAGCGGAGATCAGGGTGGTGCAGCCCGCAACGATGTGCGGCCAGCCCTCGGTTTGGGGCTCGGTCGGGGAGCCGAAACGCGAGAGAAACCACTCGGCAACTACGGGGTGCGCCCAGTCCAGGGTCATCGCGGATGCCGGCAGCTCAGAAAAGAGCGGAAACATGAAGAAGAGTCTACGCCGCTTGCGCAAAGCGACTCGCCGCGCTGTTTCAGGTGCGTTTATCAGGGATGCCGGACACTTGGGGCGGCAGTCCCAGAGGGTGAGTTCAGGCTGATCCGGTCCTCGATCAGTTCTCCGCTACAGGGGCGGTCTTGGAAGGCATTTGACGATTTCGGCGGAGCCGGGCAGAATAAGACCTGCACCCCTCCTCATTGTGGGCCTGTGGCGCAGCTGGGAGCGCGCTTCCATGGCATGGAAGAGGTCATCGGTTCGATCCCGATCAGGTCCACCAAATATCTCAACAACTTAGCGGAATCCCTTCCAAACGTTTGGCAGCAAATTGGCAGTAAATTTGAAACTGCCGTGCAGCCAAGCCATGTCAGTCGTCTCCCCTCCTTTCTGAAGCGCCACACTTCTGCTGCCTTTCCCTCATAATTGTTGCTCTCAATTCACCATCGCCGAATTTGCAGCGACGGTCGGCAGCCGCATCTTGCCCTTAGCCGCCAGCTTCTTCATCGTGCCCTGCAACTCCTGGTGAATGGAGTTCACAGTAGCGCGCACACCCTCCGGCCACTCCTGCATGTAGATGTCAGTGGTCGTCGCCACGCGCGAGTGCTGCATCATCCCTTGCACGTCCTTCACTGTCCCCTTCCTCTGGGCCAGCGTCGCGATCGCACTGATTATCTCTGGTCGAGAGAACTCATTCCGGACACTCCGATCGACAGCACCGGGAGCATGATCACCTTGTCCCAGGCGGAGGAGCTTGCATTAGAGCAGAGGCCTGAGATCAAGCTCAATCAGCTTGCAGCAGACAGCAACAAGCTCGACGTGAGATTCAACAAGGCATTGTCCAAGCCGCAGGTGGACCTCGTCGGCGGCTTCTCCAGTCAAGGACTTGCGGTCAAGAAGGCGTCGTGGGAGTCTCCACCGTGATCCTCGGCTTATTGATTCCTCCGCCTCCTTCCAACCTGATCGGTGGATATGGGCAATCACTGAGCAACCTAGCGGCAGGCAAATATCCCACGGTTCAGGTGGCCTTGCAGGTTTCGATTCCAATCAGGGATCGAAGTGTCGCAGCGCAAGTCGCAATCTCGACAGCAGAGGGCCTTCGGATCAAAGCGCAGCGCAGACAGGTCGGGATAACGGTCGAGTCGGCTGTGCGGAGCGCACTGCAGCAGGTGGCTTCCGCAAGGGCCGGTCTTGAAGCTGCCGGAAAGGCGAAGAGTTCGGCCGAAACTCAATATGAAAGTGAACAGCGACAGTTCCGCGCCGGTACGTCAACTGGGTATCTGGTCCTCCAGAGACAGTCAGAGTTGACTGCCGCAAGAACTAACGAACTCCGCGCCCAACAGGATCTTGGCATCGCTCTGGCTGATCTTGACCGTGCAACTGCCAATACGATCAGCGCGCAATAGATCAAATTGCAATAGGACAGCCATGATCGTGCCGCCGATCGGATGTGGCAGTTCAAATCTAAGGTTACTAACGGCGCTTCAGTGGCCAGCTTTAAATGTGAAGCAGGAAGTTCAACTGATTGTTAGGACCTGATCTCACATATGAGAAACGCATCATGCAGACCACGGACCTGTTGAAAGGTAAGTGGACCGTACAGATAATTTATGCCATGCGAGAACAACCTGTTCGCCTCAGCCAACTCGAGCGCCTAATGCCATCTGCGTCTAAGAAGGGTCTAACAGCAAGCCTCAGAGAGCTTGAGAAAGCACAGGTAGTGATACGGCAGGATCTGAGTCACTCTGTTTTGCACGTCGGATACGAGTTGGACCCAAAGATGGTTAATCCGATACTTGCGGTACTGGATCGCTTGGCGGAATGCGGTGTAGCTAATAAGAAATTCAGGCGCTGAGTTCAGCCTGATTGAAGGACGATGTGAGCTGCCCCCGCCACGGGTGACTCATGAATGAATCTCAAACAATAGGAGGTGGTCATGCAGAAAGTCTGGCTGATTACGGGGAGCGGGGGCGGGTTGGGACGCGACATTGCAGAAGCAGCTCTTGCCGCAGGAGATCGCGTCGTTGCCGGCGCAAGGCGACTCCAGGAGTTGAACCCCTTGACGGAGCAATACGGCGAGCGCCTGACGCCGGTAGCACTGGATGTTCGTGATGAAGGTGCTGCGGAAGCGGCCGTGCAAATGGCCGTGAACACGTATGGTCATTTGGACGTGTTGGTGAACAATGCCGGCTATCAATACAATGCTCCCTTTGGGCAGATAACCCCCGAGAGGTTCCGGGATGTGATCGAGACCTGCCTTTTCGGCGTGGTTTATACGACTCGGGCGGCGGTGCCTGTGATGCGCGAGCAAAAGCGAGGTCACATTTTCCAGATTTCGTCGATTGGTGGGCGCGTGACTATCCCCGGAAACTCTCCTTACCACGCAGCGAAGTGGGCAATTGGTGGTTTTAGCGACTCGCTGGCAGACGAAGTAGCCCCCTTCGGCCTAAAGGTCTGCACCTTGGAGCCCGGTGGTATGCGAACCAACTTCGCAGAGAGAGCAAGTGAAGACTTGCCAGAGCTGATGCCGGATTATGAACAATCGGTCGGGCCGATCTTTAAAATGATGGCTGCTGCGGCCGGTAACTCAGAAAGCGATCCGAAGAGGATTGCCGAGATCGTGGTCGCGTTGTCCGAGACCGACGAACTCCCGAAGCGGCTGATTCTCGGCAAGAGTGCAGCGGCGTATGTGGAGCAGGTCGAGAAGGCACGTCGAGAGGAAGCGGCCAAGTATCGCGATGTGACGCTCTCGACAGGCTTTGCGGGTGCGGTCTAGAGAGTCTTTAAGTAAGTACCTGCCTCCGGGCGACAGGATCTAGGCTTGTGTCATTGAGATGCGGCGACGGAGCGGCTTTGCGCGATAGATTAGCCTTCACCATTTGCGTTTGACAGCGTTTCCCAGCGGTCAATCTCCTTTTCGAATACAGCCAGGTGGCCGCGGATGAGTCTTACTGCGGTTGGCCCCACGAGCAGATGCTGTGGTGGCTTGTCCATCGCAATGGCATCCATGACGACCTCCCCCAGAGCAGCGGGATCACCCCATTTCAGATCACTGTTCTTGGCGGCATCGAGCACGCTGTCGTAGTCGGCGATCGTATGCTCGACGTGCGCCTGGGACCGGCCGTTCCAATCACTCCGGTAGACCCCGGGCAGCACGCTGGTCACGCGGATTCCCAATGCCCACACCTCCTGTGCTAATGCGTCGCTCAGCCCAAGGATCGCGAACTTGCTGCCGTGGTACGCGCCAAGGCCAGGGAAGGTGATCACGCCGCCCATCGAAGAGATATTAACGATGTGACCGGCTCGGCGAGTTCGCATCTTCGGAAGCATTGCCTGAATCAGCGCGACCGGCGCAAACACATTCACTTCGAACTGTCCTCGCAACTCTTCAAGCGACAATTCTTCGACGACTCCCCGCAATCCATAGCCGGCATTGTTGATTAACACGTCGATGGGACCGTGCTCCTGCTCCAGTGAATCAATCATCGGCTGAATTGCCGCGGTGTTGGTCACGTCCAGCAAGCGCCCGAAGGCTCGACCCGGTGCTCGACGTTCGAACTCCGTTCGCTGTGTCTCATCCCGAAGGGTGCCGAGCACGCGGTGGCCGCGGCCAAGTGCAGCGTTTGCCATCGCAAGCCCCAGGCCGCTGGAAACGCCCGTGATCAGAATTCTGATCAAATTGACCCTGCCGTTTTTGTTGCTGCGCCTCCTTACACCCGTGCTCTGGCTAAGAGAAGACCGGGCTTATGGGTGCCAGCTGGTCTTTCTGCTTGTACCCGTGGGTGTTTATTTTGCTGTAGTCACCACATCTCACTTTGATATCGGCGCACGGCACCCTGATGCCTGTGTATTTGTTTCTCTACGTCCTGGCGGGGGCTGTGGCTGCCATGCTCCTGCGGCGCCGATCGGGTTGGATGGTACTCGCACGGACTGCTTCTGTGGCAGGTAGTCACAACCGTTCGGGTCGCCCCAAATTACATGGCATATAGCAATGAGACCTTGGGCGGTCCACTGCAGGTTCGGCGCTATCTCAGCGATGCCAATGTGGATTGGGGCCAGCAGCTCAAGACGGTGAAGCAGTACCTCGACCGGAAGCAAGACCCCGAATGCTGGTTTGCCTACTTCCCAGACGGCGCTGTGCAGCCGCAGGACTATGGCATCCATTGCCACCGCCTACCGACGCCAAGCGGCTGGTGGTGGGTCAAGCTACCGATGGAGGTACCTCCAAGGATCAATGGCACCGTCCTGATCAGCGAGAATGATCTGGACGGTGTGGAATCCGGCGATGGTGCGGTGAATCCTTATGCGGAGTTCCAGAAGTTGAAGCCGGTCGCGGTCCCGCAGGACGGTGTCTATGTCTATCAAGGAAGTGTCGCGGTGCCGCTTGCTTCGGCCTGGGTCGGCGTCCGTCACTCAGCGGGGTTTGCCCACAAAGGCAAGCTGCAGCAGGCACTTACGCTCGCGCAGCAGGCCGTAACACTTGCACCCGAGTCTGCCTGCACCCAGCTCCAGCTTGCCGACGTACTTGCAGAGGAGAAGCAATGGAAATCGTCCCGGGAACACTACCAACTCGCACAGGAGAACCTGCTGCACCAGCGGCCCGACTTGGAGCAGGAAGAGCTTGGCCCGCGAATTCAGCGTGGGATGGACGCTGAACATTCAAGATAGCGATGGCTTCTACAGGTATAAGGCAGTGCGTAACCTCCAACGAGTGACACATCCAATGCAGGTGCATCCTCATTCGTCCAGGTATAGCTTCACTTGCCCCTCGTGAAGCGGTGCCTGTGCTCTAGATTCTTTCGACGGCGTTGAAAAAATCTGTTTCTCGTGTCTGGAAGAAGGCCCACATCCTCCAAAGATTGATCTCGCCGAATCCGCGCTCAGACTGTTCGTTCGAATCCATCGCCGACCGTTCCGAGATCAGCCTTCGAGCGGAACAGATTTTGCGAGCGGTGTCTGCAAGATTCCGATGTGGAATCCGTTGAAGATAATGCCGCGTCAAGTTGTTGAAGTATGGCTTGGTACTTCTCTGGATTCTCGACTTGCAATCGTTCCAGAATCATGAGCCTCCATCGAATTGCCAGGAGATTGCGAATGGCAGGTGTGCTTATGAGGGTCCAGTCCGGTCTGAGTGTATGGAAAGACCTAAGAAAGAGCTTAGATGTTTCATCCAGGCGGGAGCGAACTCCGCAACCAACTGCTCTCGGGTTGCGAGAAGCGCGTCCGAAGAGGTTTCTCTTACCGTCATTCCGACAAATTCTGTCTCGAAGGTTCGTCGTATCTCCTTCAAGCGGGGTTGCAAGAGCTCGTGCGTAGGGCGATTGTGGCTCAGGATGTATGCGAGAAATGTCTGGTAGGGAGCGTCATCTATTCCTGCATTAGCAAGCAGGTGCTGGACATCGAACAGATCTCGAGGATGCTGTCGGTCCAGAGCTGCAACCAGTTTCCCTGCGTAGAGGTCGGCAAACGAAAGGACTTGGATCTCAGCGAAGCCGAATTGCTCCTCCACGATGGGCCGGAATGTTTTCAACTCCGTGGTGAACAGTGCCGCGAAGCGCGGGAGTGACTTCGATCTTGATCTGAGCGTTCCTTTGACGAACAAGGACGAGGGTTCCGTCCGCGTTGGCGCTGTCGGTGATGACGCTGTCTGGGATCACTTTGCGAATCTTCTGGGCAATATCTACCCGGCTTTGTACCTCGTGTTTACTGGGCGGATGAAAGCGCGGCTGCGCGCTGCCGGTAAAGTGGTTCCGGCAAGTGAAGTATTGGTGGCCATCCCCGTAATTCAGTCGTTTGGGCCTTTCTGCGTGCAGCTCGTTCGCCCGGTGCTATGGTCCATCTGGAGCCGGCGAACAGCGAGGAGCGCGCTGTCGCTCTCCTCGCGTAAGTCAAATTGATTGGCCGCCCGAGACTTCAATGCGCTGCGCATTAATCCAGCGGTTGTCCTCGGTGAGCAGCGAAGCGATCATCGGGCCGATGTCGTCCGGCACGCCGGGGCGGCCCAGTGCCGTCGCGTCTGACACCATCTTATTCACTGCGGGATTATCGCGGACGATGCCGCCCGAGAAGTCTGTCTGAATGGCGCCTGGCGCCACGGCGTTGGCGGTAATCCGGCGCGGACCCAACTCCTTGGCCAGGTAACGGGTCAGCACCTCGATGGCTCCCTTGAAGGAAGCATAGGGGCCGCTTTCCGGAATGCAAATGCGGGTCAGACCGGTGGAGAGCAAAACGATGCGGCCTCCATCGTTCATGAGGGGCAGCAGCTTCTGCGTGAGAAAAAACACGCTTTTGAAATTTACGTTGTACAGCTTGTCGAACTCTTCTTCGGTCGTTTTTAGAATGGAAGCGTGATGCGAGACCCCTGCGTTGTTTACTAAGAAGTCGAAGCGTTCGGCTCCCAGCTTTGCTAGAGCCTTGCTTACCTCACCGACAAAGGGATCAAGCGCGCTGAAGCTGCCGGCGTCGAGCTGTAATGCAACCGCCTTCGCACCCGCTTTCTCGACCTCAGCCATAACCTTGTCAGCTTCTGCCTTGTTGGAGTTATAGGTGAAGATAGAGTGGACACCCCGCCTGGCAAGGTGGATTACCGTATTGCTGCCCAGCCCGCGGCTGCCTCCGGTGACGATTGCGATCTTACCCGCGATGGATGAGCTTTGTTCTATAGGCATTCTTTTTCTCCTGATTGCGTACTGGATGTTAGATAAGGTTCGCTGTGCCGGCGCACCTGCCCAAACTTTCCTACTTTTTGCCTAATCCTGCTTTAGCCTGATAGGTTGAGGGTGGAACGAGTGACAGAGGGGTGACAAGAATATGCTGAATCTGCTGCGAGAGGCAGCCGCGCGCTACACCGGAGCGCAGGCGGGACCCAGCCCGTTTGCAACAGCGATCCCGGGGGTGACGCTTCTTCGCTCGAACCATAAGAACCGGACTAACTTCCACATTTGTAAGCCGGCGTTGTGCATCGTCGTTCAGGGTGCCAAGTGGACCATGTTCGGGGCAACGCGCTTTGACTACCAGGCAGGCCAGGCACTCGTAGTAAGCGTCGAGTTGCCCGCCTTCAGCACAGTTGTGGAGGCAAGCCCAAGCGAGCCATACCTCGGCATCATCGTTGAATTCGATCTCGCCCTGATGGGCGAGGTAATGGACAGCCTGGACGCGTTGCCGGAGCGAAGTGCTGCGGTGGACCGAAGCGTCTTTGTGACAAACTTCGACGGCCCGTTGGCTGAGTGCGCGCTGCGGCTGATGCGGCTGCTGGAAACACCACGCGCCATCCCCGTCCTTTACCCCTCGATCATGCGGGAGATTTGCTACTGGCTTTTGACTGGTCCTCACGGAGCAGACGTTATGGAGATGATGTTCGGAAAGGTGCACACGCGCGGCGTACTCAGCGCCATCCATTACCTTCGCGACCGCTTTGCGCAGCCGGTTCGTGTTGAGGACCTGGCTTCAGTCGCGCAGATGAGTTCCTCTGCTTTCCATCGTCACTTCAAGGCCATCACGTCCATGACGCCCCTGCAGTACCAAAAACAGCTGCGTCTGCTGGAGGCGCGGCGGGCCATGATCGCGGATGAGTGCAACGCGGGGACTGCCGCCGCGCAGGTTGGATATGAAAGCGCAACCCAGTTCAGCCGGGAGTACTCCCGCATGTTCGGAATGCCTCCTCGGCAGGACATTCTTCATTTCAGGGAGGCCGGCTCGTAGCTGCGGGCACGGAGCAGAGGCCGAGCCGACCGAGCAAGCGGTCGGACGCGTTTACTCCGCCCGGCCGCCTGCGGCCGCGGCATAGGCAGGCACGTTCCAGTAGAACGGGCGAAACTCTGTGATTTTGCCGTTCTTCACTGTCACGACCTGCACCATGGGCAGAATCATCACTTCTCCTGTGGCGCGGGACCGCGTGAGGAGGCGGCACACCACAACCACCTTGTCCCCCTGCTCAAAAAACTCAGGCTGCTGCACGTCGACCTGGTCGAAGTACGCGCTCATGGCGACCGACCACTCCTTATAACGCTCGTAGCCGATGTACTCTCCGCCGTAGGGCAGGTCGGGCGTTTGATACAGCACCACGTCCGCATCAAGCGTTGAGCCCATGTCATCGAAGCTGGCACCGGCTTTTGCGCCTCCGGCCTCCATGTAGCGGCGCTCGGCATCGTAGAAGCGTTCAAGAACCTGCCTTGGGGTTGAGGCGGTCGACATAGGACTCCTTCTCAAAAAGTAAGCAGGGCCGCAGCGGGGCACACTTCGACTCCACACTGCCGATGCTTCCACTTTACCGAAACAAGACCATTTGGTCTATAAATAGAAGGATGATCAAGCGCAAAGCTGCCGCGGTGAAAGCCTCTCCATCGACAGGCCACGCGTCCGCGCCGCCCAGGCGCGGCCGAGGGCGTCCGCGCGAGTTCGACCGGGAGCAGGCACTTGCCAAGGCCATGCGCGTTTTCTGGTCGCTCGGCTATGAAGCAACTTCCATGGCAGACCTTCGGGCAGCCCTCGGGCTTACGCAGGCAAGCCTGTATGCAGCTTTTGGCAGCAAGGAAGCCTTGTTTCGGGAAGCGGTTGAGCTTTACCAAAGAACGGACGGCATTACAACGGAGCGCGCCCTCTCCGCCGACCTGCCCACGCGTGAAGCAGTACGCACGATGCTGCAGGGCGCGGTTGACGCATTTACAGCGCGCGGCGCCCCCGGCGGCTGCCTGGTGGTTTTAGGTACAGTGAACTGCACCGTGGAGAACCGAACCGTGCAGCAGCATCTGGCGTCCCTGCGCTCCCAAACCGTACGAAGTCTCATGAGGCGTATCAAGCGCGGCGTGCGCGAGGGAGATACGCCCAACACCGCGTCTGTCTCCGGGCTTGCGGCTTATTATGCGACGGTGCTGCACGGGCTCTCCATCCAGGCTCGGGACGGCGCGTCGCGAAAGACGCTTACCGGCGTGGTGCACTGCGCGATGGCTGCATGGCCTGTGCCGGCTTCGCCTGTACGCTCGCGATAAAGGCTACATCCGGAATATTAGACCAGTCGGTCTTTTATTCAGCATCCGCACTCGGGGATAGCACATCTTTGTATAGGAGCGCGACCTTGCGCTAAGGGGGTGGGAATGAACATAGGTTTTATCGGAGCGGGCAGTATGGGGGCGGCCATGATCCCCAATCTCGTCAAGGCCGGCCACCAGGTAAGCGTGTGGAACCGCAACCGCGAGGCCGCGGAAGCCCTCGACGGCGTCACCATCCTCCAATCGCCGGCAGAGGCCTTTCAGAAGGATGCCGTCATCACCATGTTGTCCGACGACACGGCTGTGCGGAGCGTGATTCTGGATGCAGGGCTGCTCGCCTCGGCGAGCAAAACATGTGTCCACGTCATGATGGCGACAATCTCTCCCGCACTTGTGGATGAGCTTGCAGGAGCGCACCGGGCAGCAGGCATTGCGTATGTGGCGGCGCCGGTTTTTGGCGTCCCCGCGGTAGCGGCCAAGGGCGA
This sequence comes from uncultured Acidobacteriaceae bacterium, assembly GCA_964249695.1. Taxonomy (GTDB): domain Bacteria; phylum Acidobacteriota; class Terriglobia; order Terriglobales; family Acidobacteriaceae; genus EB88. The sequence continues at coordinate 298 of CAXUDF010000018.1, read as the reverse complement.
GCTCAACATCCTGGCGGCCGGCGATCAGGGAGCCCTCACCACGGTGCAGCCGCTGTTTGACGCGCTGGGGCAAAAGACGTGGCCGCTCGGCGCTGATCCGAAACACGCGAACGTCGCAAAGATCGCCGGCAACATGATGATCATGCTGGCGATAGAGGCGCTGGGCGAAGCCGCAGCACTTACTGAAAGCTACGGGCTGCCTGCCGGCGACTTTTTCAACATCGTGACCAACACGATGTTTGCAAGCCCCACATACAAGCGGTACAGCGGCAACATTACTGAAGGCAGCTACGAGCCG
>CAXUDF010000017.1:13290-35981 GCA_964249695.1 uncultured Acidobacteriaceae bacterium | reverse complement strand
AGACCTCAAGGACGAAAACTGCGCTAAGTAGACCACAAACCTGCTTCCAGGCTGCACGCGCCTCTGCTGCGTCGGTGCCAAACCCGAACGCATAGAGCGTCCAGCCAAAAGACGCCTTGCCGCTGAGGGACGCAGGTCGGATGACGATCTCCGCGCCTCCCAGGAAGTCGCCACGACGTGCAAGCTGCTTTGCTGTTGTGCGGGCGATTGCCTCAAACTCCTCAAATGCCACATAGCTGCCAGGTCGTGCGTTCATGACGTCGATGTAGCTCCCAAGGCCGATCGCAACGGCCGGCGGACAAGCCTCTGCAATCTCAGGGTCTACGTCGTTCCGACTCACGCCGAAAACGTCGACCTTGGACGTGAAGTGGTTCAGGCTGTTCAGCAGCATCAGCATCGGGAGGAGTTCTGGGTAAAGCTGCACTTCCGGCAGAGTAAGGGCAAGTTCCTTCTGCCAGGGCAGTTCGGGGTTTGAGCGATCCCAGAACAAATTGGTCCACCCATCCCATGGCACATCGATCGATGGGCTCTCCGCCCCTGCCTCCACGGACCAGTCGGCGATCACAGTCCAACTTCCTCTGCGAGCCAGCCGGCGAGGGTTTCCTCGGCCCAGCGGCCCTGGTCGGCACCGGAAGGATCGGCAAGAAACGCACAATGGCCGCCGTGGGTCGTTTCCACGTAGCGGACACTGGGGTTGCTGAGCAATGCCGCCGTGGTGCGGGGAAGGGTGCGGATGAAAGGATCGTCCTCAGCGTGGAGGATCAGCGTCGGCAGGGCAAAGCTCGCGGCAAAGCGCGAGGAGCGCACCTGCTCGTAGTAGTCGTCCGCATCGCGGAAGCCGCCGTAGCGCGCAACGATCTCGCCGTCGAAGTCGCGCAGCGAGTGGATGCGGTCGTAGACGCCTTCCGCTTCAAGGGAGCCGTAGAGCTGGGGAAAACGGTGAGCTTTGTCGCGCAGACGGCGCTTCATCGCGCGCAGGAAGCGTGCCTCGTACAAGCGATTGGACGGCTGGTGCAGTGCGGCCGAAGACGGCGCAAGATCGAGCAGCGGCGACACGCCCGCGACAGCACAGACGGGGTTTGAGGCGGACGCATCGAGCCCGCCCGCGTATTTCAGAACCTCGCCCGCGTACTTCAAAACAAGGTTCCCGCCCATGGAGTAGCCGACCAGGGCGACACGCTCAAAGCCACGGCGGCCGAGCGTCTGCACAAGGGCTGCAATATCCTCGGACCGGCCGGAGTGGTAAATCGTTGGCGCGAGCGCGTCGGAGCCGCCGCAGGAGCGCATGTTCATGCGAACGACGTTGCAGCCGGCCGCCCACAAACGGGCCGCATTGCCCAGGATGTACCCGGAATGCGCGGACCCTTCCAGCCCGTGCACCAGGACGACGGTCAGCGCCGACCGGCGCACCGCCGCAGGCTGCCAGTGGCACAGGCACAGGATTGACGTCTCGGGAACCCACGCGTTCGTTCCGTTGTTGAGCCGCATCGCTTCGTGCGCCGGCTCGACCGGCACGATGAGCTGTTCAGACATCGCCGGCATGGGCCCGGTTCGGCGCAGGTAATTGCCGATTATGGTTTGCACATGGCCATTGCGCATCCAGCGGCGCGGCATAAACGGCTTGAGCCATCGCGCCTCGCCGGCAGCTGCGGCAACCGGGGGCTCAAGTATGCCGGGTGAACTCAACCGCGCAGCTCCGGGGGCACCTGTTGCAGCACCTCGGCCGCGCGGAGGGGGCCGTCCGGTGCGTCTTCGTGCATGAAAAAGCCATATACCTCTGCACCATCCCCAGCGAGCGCGGCGAAGTGCTCTGCCAGTGCGGTGAGCTCGTCTGCGGTGTAGTGCGTGCGGCGGAGCCGAAACACCCGCAGGCCAGGCACCAGAGGGAGGTCGGGCGAGCGCAGCGTATCGCTTTCAGCCGCGCACAGGACCGAGCCGTGGTCGGCCAGCACGGCGAACGTTGCATCCGTAAACCAGCTTGCGTCGCGGAACTCCCACGCGGTCTGGAGCGCCAGCGGCGCAGTTTCCGCCAGGAAAGCCGATAGCAGGGCAGGGTCGCTTTTAAAATGGGGAGGCAGCTGAAACAGAACGGGGCCGAGCCGCCCGGCTGCCGCGAATGGCGCCAGCGCATGGGTAAATGCCTCGAGCGGCTCCCGGCAGTCGCGCAGGCGTCGCAGATGCGTGATCCGTTGCGGAGCTTTGAACGCGAAGCGGAAGTGTGCAGGGGTTTGCGCAAGCCAGTTGGCTGTGGTTGCCGCGCTTGGAAGGGTGCGAAAGGTGTAGTTCACTTCAACCGCGTTTAAGCGGGAGGCGTACGCGGTTAGCAGCTTCTTTACGGGTGTTTTCGCCTCGTAGAAGCCGGGCCGCCAGGTGGGATAAGCCCAGCCGGAGCAGCCGAGAAAGACTTTACCGGCCACGCGATTGGAGCGAAGCTGGGGCGGCTAGCGGGGATTGAACCCGCGACATCCGGATCCACAGACCGGCGTTCTGCCACTGAACTATAGCCGCCATACAAGCCCTGATTGTAGCATTTGGTCGGGCGCTCGAGGCCTGGTCTGCATCCGGGCCATGCGTGCTCGAGTCTAGGGTGCATCTCCAAGGCGCATCTACTGCAGACAAGGAAACTCGCAGAAAAGGAAACGGCCCGGCAGCGAGCAAGGCCGTGCAAAGGGGCGCCATGGCTGAGGGACGCGAACTGAGGGCGGCGCCGCCGTTTGGCGCGGGTCAGGTACTGCCCGCGGAGCCTGCGGGCTGGCGGGGACGCGTGGGCCGGGAGGTTTTTACCAATCAGCGCCTTGAGGCGCTGGCCAACCTGCTGGATAGCTGCTTCGTCGTCCCGGGCACACAGATTCGCTTCGGTATCGACGGGCTGATCGGGCTCGTGCCGTTCGCGGGTGACGTGTTTGCCGGCGTTCTGTCATCGCTTATCGTTGTCGCGGCCTGGTTTCGAGGCGCACCGCCGGTTCTGCTCGCGCGTATGCTGGCGAACCTCGCGCTTGATGTCGTGATCGGCATTGTGCCGATCCTTGGCGATGCTTTTGATATCGCATGGAAGGCCAACCGCCGCAACTATGCGCTGCTGACCCGGCACGTAGCAGAGCCAGGCCGGCATGGCTGGCGCGACTGGGTGTTTCTGCTCCTGCTGCTTGGCTGCCTGCTGGCGCTTTTCGCACTTCCCCTGGTGGCGTTGGGCTACCTGCTCGCCCGGTTGGTACAGGCCCGGTAGTACCTTGAGCGAGCAGCCGGGCAAGGGCGCTCCCGCACGCAAGCCGGGGTACAATCGACAGGGATCGGGGCGTAGCGCAGCCTGGTAGCGCATCTGCTTTGGGAGCAGAGGGCCGGGGGTTCAAATCCCTCCGCCCCGACCACCAAACCCGCTTGTCTGCAGGGTTCTCTCTCCTTGATAAAAGGAAGGACAGTGCAGAGGTGCTATCACCGCTGCAGACAGAAAGCGCGGTCTTCCGGGAAGATGATTAAACCGGCCCTTCGGCTGCCGCACACCTGGCGAGTCGTCCTACTGTTTCGAAAGCACAGCGTTCAAGTGCACATCGGATCCGGCCATCGCGGAAAGACCTCGGGACCATGGAGCGTAGCCGGACTCCTGCACAGCCAGCGTGTGTTTTCCTGACGAGAGCTTGAGCACGGCAGGGGCATTGCCTACAAACGCACCGTCCAGCAGGACATCCCCGCCTTCCGGGTTCGAAGACACATGGACGACACCCTGCTGTTCAGGTGTGGAAGGGGAAGCAGGAGTGCCCGCAGGCGCATCCACGTGGGAGGCTTCGCTCTTCCGGGCTGTCGGCTGAGTAGTTTTGTCTGCCAGTTCTTCATCTACCTGCTCGAAGAACTTGTCTGCCATCCGGTCGCCGGCGTTGAAAGAGAAGCCGGTGCTTCCGCCAGTGCTTTTATGCTGCACGTTGACGGCGAGCTGCGCTTTGTTTTCCGCCGCGGATTCGACCGTGGCGTTGGCGATAAAACCTAGCGAGAGCGCAGAAGCGCCGGTTTCGAAGGTAAACATGTGGTTCTTGTCGTCTGTACAGGTGACGACGTGCTTGGAACGTGCTGCCCTCGAGGCCGCTATGTAGACCTCGTCGGGAGTGTTGGTGTAGGTCCTTGTCTTAGGTTTTGCAAACAGTGCGGGTCGGCAGCAGAAAGAATGAAACAAGCAGGATGAGCAAACAGCGTCGACTCGAAAAACCCTCCCTTGGAGATGACCGAACCCAAAATGCCGCGCGCGTCCACTGCTACTAGGCTCTCCACGGTCCCCCAAAAAGTTCCGCGCGCTCGGCTGGGCCGGAGCTTTCCAGGTGGAGGCAAATGGCTCCTTCGAGTGACCCCGAAACGCGCTTGCGCAGCCGCTTCCCTGTGCCTGCTTGCCGAATTGTCTCTCACCGCTGTGCCATCTCTCTTATCGGCACATTCGGCCGAAAAGTTTACTTTTTTCCTCGCGGAGTGAAACAAAGCTGCGATCCGGGCTGTCTTTTGACTACTTTCTGCATCAGTATTGAGGGACGGTCGTAGCGCAACGAACCTGACGGTTCGCCGGGCAGAACTGCGACATCCGAGATGTCCGGTACAGGAGAAGATGAAATGAAGGTACACGCAGGAATTCTTATGGTTGCCAGCTTGATTCCGACGGGAGCGTTCGCTGCAGGCGTTGATGCTCCGGCAAAGCTGGACGACCGGGTAGCAGCAGCAACAGCAGTGCTTCACGAGTTGGCTGCGGTACCCGATAAAGGCATTCCGGACAACATCGCCAAGAAGGCGCGTTGCGTGCTGGTAGTCCCCGGCTTCAAAAAAGGCGCGTTCCTTGGCGGAGCGCAGTATGGGCAGGGTCTGGCCACGTGCTATGTGGCCGGCAAGGGTTGGAGCTCTCCGGCGTTCATCCAGATGGCTGGTGTCAGCTTTGGCCTGCAGGCAGGCGGTCAGTCGACCGATCTGGTGCTGGTCGGTGTGACTAAGCAGAGTGGCGATGACCTATTGAAAGCTAAAGTCAAGCTGGGCGGTGATGCGTCAGTAGCTGCCGGTCCGGTTGGGCGAGACACACAGGCGGATACGACTGAGCTTGCCAGCGCCGAGTTCCTGACCTATTCGCGCAATAAAGGCTTGTTTGCGGGCGTGGATCTCACTGGTGACGAAGTGAACCAGAACTCCAAGGACACGCAGGCGTTTTACGGGAGCGACATTCCATATAAGACCATCCTGGGCGGCAGCACCCCAGCGCCGGCGGCTGCACAGCCGTTCCTGCGCGAAGTTACCCGGGTCTTCGGCGGCCCCAAAACCCGCAAATAGACCCAGCTAGTAGATACGCCATGCGGCCGCTCTTCTTTCAGAGATTTCGCGATTGCGCCTCAGAAATCAAACGGGACCAACGATTTCTACTCGTTGGTCCCGTTTCTATGTACCCCTTCACATCGCTCGGCTCGTGCTCGCTGTGCTGTGCTGGCCTAGTTCGTTGGTGTGCTGCGATACCGGCCGCAACGGTGCCTGCAGCAGCAGTCCCGTTCGGAAGTTCGTGACAGTGGGGATGCTTTCGCCGGATCGCCAACGGCGCCTCGCTTTGGTCTGCCGCCTGCTTACCAACTGCAAAATCACATGCGCCCGCGTTCAACCATACCGGTGTCGCTCTGTTTGCCTGCGCTGAGGCTCACATGAGAACGGGCATGCGCGCACAGATTTAGCCACGTCGAGCCCGGAGTCGGCGACGGTAACAGAATTGTGGAGGGAGCCGCCGCGAAGCGAACGAAACACTGAGCCGCCGACTGGGCTGGCATGTGACAGGGTGTAGATCGTCTGTTCCAGCCTTTGTGTCCACCACCACGACGCAGCGTGCAGGCTGATCGTGACGCCTTGCTTTCCTGGTGCGCCTTCGTCATGGAGACCACTCGCTCGGCCCTGGCAATCATCGACTCGGCGGAGCACCCTTTGCTGAAGACAAGCCGGAGATCGATCAGCTCTGTGGTTCCATCAGGCGCTCTCTGGAGCTTGACGAAAGCTTTGCTGCGTTCAGCCTCCGACAGCCGAGGCGACAAGAGGGAATTCAGCGTTGGCGAACACGGCAGCCAGGTCGTCGCGCATGTCATGCGAGACGAGGCTTACTATGCGGCCGATGGTGGCCAGCCTTTTCGACTCGAGCAGTGCTTCGTCCGCGTCTGGTACCTCGCGGCGCATCCGCGCAGACGCGTCGCTTGGCTCTCACCCTTCGTTGGTCACTCCCCGGCGACTTCCAGATACGGCATCGCCAAAGCTGTAGGCACGCACGCCGTCTGCCAGCACTCGCGCGGCGCGGTCACTATGTGGTGGGGCAAGCACGAGCGTGGTGCGGAACAGCAGGTCTGCCACGCCGAGCGGGAGTACCAGCCGATCAATCTCGCGCGCGGCTCGATGACCATCCACGAGTGGCTCCCGTACGACTAGCCCGAAAAGGTCGTCGCGTCTTCAAAAAGCTACGTTTCGACCGCAAGATCGTCCTTTCCGCCGATGCTCACTTCGAAGGGCGTGCCGCCTGCAAGCTGTCGTTCTGGAGCGGGCGGGAGCGCGCCGGCAGGGCTTGCCGTCCGCTAGAGAAACGCTGCCTGGTCGCCGACCGCGTGGCTCATCACATTTCAGTTGTCAGCCGCTGAGGACGAATCCAAGCAGGCTGCTCTCGCCCTCTCTGCCGAACGGGGCGCACGGCGAAGTCATATGGGTGCGGCCTGGCAATGGTCGTATGCCTCCCGCTTCAGCCGAGGAGTGGCTACAGGGCTGCACCGAATCGGGGAGCCTTCGCCATTCCGAGCCCCATGACAGTAACGACGCCCCTTGCTATCGGCCAGCGCAGATCGGCCACTCTCGCGGACCTACGAGACTTCCTCAGCACCATTGTCGAAGGTGCGCTGGTCGCAGGTGGTCATCGATGCTTCGAAGCTCGGCAGGTCCGCCAGTAACTCCTCCCCTTGCACCAGCGCATCTTTGCGCGGACGCTGCGGGCGCCGGAACCCGATCAGCGAGCGAATGAGATCTCTGGCATGGGCGTCGGCGGCTTGGCGACGCACCTGGTCGGTGAAAGCAGGTGTGTTCCGAATTGCTAGAAGTTGGAATCTGCTGCGGGAGTATGAGGAAGCGAACCTCAGCTAGCCCCTCCCGAGATAATCTCCGCTGGGCGGGGGGCCTCGGCATACGTCTGGAAGGTCGCAGAGTCGATTTTCTCTGCGGTTAGCTTTTGAGGCCTTGTACGCGCAGCGGAGATAGAACTGCCCGCCTTCGCGGAGTACCAGAACGCTACTCTGAATATGCGTGGGTTCTTTCATGTGCGGCTGCGTGACATGGAGGCCAACTGCACCTAAGCTCACAGCTGCTCCCCAATGGCCGCCAACCTGAACTACTAAAGCGAAGTCTTCACCGCGTCAGCTTTCCTCCCACAATTGAAGCGCTCGATCGCAAGCAGACACGGCCGTGATTCTTGATGACCTAGCCCCCCGTCTGATACGCCGCATAAGCTTGTTGCAGCAATGACCAGATGCTGTTTTGAAGAGCAACGCCGACGTTTCCAAGTGTAAGTACGGCCGCGACGGCGATAACGCATGCGACAAGCGCGTACTCGATAAGGCTTGCTCCTGACTCCTCACCAACAAGCCGTGCGCTGCTGGACCATAAGTGTTCAAGGCGACTTACCTTCTTCACAATCTTTTCCTCCGATCCGCCGTAGTCTGCCGGCGATAGTTTCTATATCGGCCGGTTACTTGAGTACTTGAGCAAGTCCGTTCGAGTAGCAGTACGCCGCAAACTTGCCGAGCGATTAGCGGCGGATGGCAAGCTCGGGATACGCCGAGTTCGGCCGCGCATCCTTATTGCCGGACGGCGGCGCAGTCTGATCTGGTATGACCGTAGCCTAGTCCATGCTTGCCGGAACTCCTCGCCGTTGACCGGCGCGACGTTCGTTGCTCAAGGACGGTCTGAACGAGTACGGAAAAGATTGGGGTGGAACAGTCGTGACGCTGGGGAGCGACAGTGCAGAGGTTCGTCGAGCAAACCAGGCCATAAAGTCTTCTATCTCGCCGGCGGGTATCGCCCGCCCAAATAAGTAGCCTTGACCGGAAGCGCAGCCGGCGCTCGAAGCATTTCGAAACTCTTCTTCAGTTTCCAGGCCTTCCGCTAGTGTTGACATGCCAAGTCCGCCTGCAAGGGTGACGATAGAACGAACAATCGCCCGCTGCGGGCTGCCCGCTCCTACGAGGGATCGATCGATCTTAATCACGTCAAACGGCAGCTTCGCTAGTTGGCCGAGCGACGAGTAGCCAGTCCCGAAGTCATCCATGGCCAGGCGAACGCCCATGCCGTGTAGGCCGTGCAGGGTAGACAGGACGTTGCTCGTTCCTTGCAGGAGTATGCCTTCAGTGATCTCGATTTCGACTCTGCTTGCCGGCAGGTCTGAAGAGACGAGAGCGTTCTTGACCGAAGTCAGAAAAGACGGACTTCGCAGCTGAAGTGGGGAAGCATTGACCGCCATTCCAAGAGCTTTCGGGAGCTTTGCTGCTTGCCGGCATGCTGTGCGGAGCACCCAATCGCCGATGATCCCGATCAGACCGGTTTCTTCAGCGATTGGGATAAACTCTGCCGGAGACACCAGGCCAAGAATGGGATGGCGCCATCGCAGAAGTGCTTCAAAGCCGACCAGGGAGCGCCGTTTCATCTCTACTTGCGGCTGATAATGGACTTCAAATTGGCGAAGGGGAAGCGCCTTTCGTAAATCGACAGCTAACGCGTGTCTCGCTCTCGTTCGCTCTTCCATTGACAGCTGGAAATGGCGATACTCACCTGGACCGGCCACGCGCGCGCACGCTACCGCGATCCCGGCACGATTGAGAAGAACCTCCGCATAAGTGTCAGATCCCGATTCTCGAACTATGCCGATGTTCGCGGTGAGATTAACGACTTGCCCGTTCAGAAAGTAAGGCCGCTGCAGTAGGTCCAGCAGTTTCTCTGCAAGAGCCGTGCTGCCCTCCTCATCCCCCTGCGCCAGGGCTAGACCAAACTCGTCGCGGCTCAGCCGCACGAGTCCGTCTTCAACACTCAACGTCGAAGCGATTCTTTCCTGGCAAAGACTCAGGACCTCGTCTCCCAGGCGATAACCGAGGCTCCCCGTCAATGCTTTCGTCAGATCCAGGCGCACAATCAGCAGGGAAAACAGTCCACGAGCAGTTTTGGTGCGCAACTGGAACATCACGCGCTCCAGGTTATCGAGCGCTTCCCCGAAGGATCTATCCATGGCTTTCATATCCAGCTTCGGCTTGGCCGAGCTATTCAAATTCACCAGATCGCTACGCTGCCTGTTGAAAACCCGAGCGGCCACACAGTGCTGTGCCGCTGACATAGTCCGGTCGGATCACTTCCTCAAAAGAAGAGAGCTCCTCCTGTCGAACAGAGAAATTTGAGCTCCGTTTCGCAGACTCCGTCTTCGCCATCAAGCTCGACAGCACGTGCCCAATTCTTTTGCGTCTTGTATCGGCTAAATCCGTCAAAACTTCAATCCATTCTTACGATTGGAGAATCGTGATCCTTTATATGGCGCAACGCCTCTGGCAAGGACCATGAGCAGGCTTAGTACTTAAGTCATGGAAAGCTGAAAAGAGAAGTCTTTTTCTGTAGAAGCCTTCGTCTTGTTTGGCCGATAAAAGCGCCATAGTGGAAAGACGCATGCAAACCTCTCGGCGGTATATTCGGGATCGTCACCATGCATAGCGAAGCAGCTCTGCCTGAGCGTACCCATGATCTTTTCTCCAGCGATTCTCTGCCATCTCTTTCGGCTTCAAGGCAGGCTGTCTTAATCGTAGATGGAATTGGCCGCATCGCTTTCGCGAGCGAAGATACGCACGCTGTCCTCGCGATAGACAAGGCGGCTAAGTTGTTTGGCACGCACCTGCTCGATCTATTTGCTGCCGCGAGTAGTAGCGACAGTGAAGGCCATTCGTGCTTGCAAGCATCTCTGCAGGCAAGCTCTCTGTCCCGGCGGCTTGTAGTTGTGCGTGGGCGATCCGGGGATGCCGAGCAGACACGCTCCCTGCAGCTCAGCATCAGCTCCTTTGATAATCAGTACCGCATCGTCACAATTGAGGACACGACCCTTGCAGCCGAGCGCGAAGCGTCGCTGCTGGCAATCACGCATCGGGACGCGCTCACCGGGATTGGTAACCGAACACTCTTCGAGAGGACGCTTGACAGCACCATGTCCTCCATCAATCAAGGGAAGCTGGAGAAAGCTTTCATCCTCTTTTTGGATCTGGATCGCTTCAAGATCGTGAACGACACGCTTGGCCATGCCGCCGGTGACCACTTACTTCGTTTGGTAAGCGAGCGATTGCAGAGTGCTTTGCGTCCTTCTGACACCCTCGCCAGGATGGGTGGGGATGAGTTCGCCATCTTGCTTGAGTCGCCGATCGACAGGGAGGGAGCTGCAAAGCTGGCGACCAGGATTATCGATCTGATCCAGCGCACCTACCTGATTGAAGGACAGGTGGTCAATGTCGGCGCAAGTATCGGTATTGCATCGGCCCCGGAGGACGCACTCTCCGGCGATCAGCTTCTGAAAGATGCAGACCTCGCTCTCTACTGCTCAAAAGCTTCAGGCCGCGGCGTGTACCACTTCTACGACTTGTCCATGCGGGAACGGGCTCAGCGGCGCCGCACCATGGAACTCGAGCTCCGCAAAGCGTTAGTGCTCCGTCAGTTTGAGCTGCACTACCAGCCGCAAATCGATGCCCGGAACCGCGAGATTACGGGGTTGGAAGCGCTGCTTCGATGGCGGCACCCTCAGAGAGGCCTGTTACTGCCGGCAGACTTTATCGGACTCGCTGAAGAGATCGGTTTATCCGTACTCCTAGGGGAATGGGTCATCCGAACAGCGTGCCGTGAAGCTGCACGATGGCCGCAGGCTGGCACCATCGCAATCAACGTCTCCCCGCTGCAATTCCAGAGTAAAACCTTTATCGAGTCCGTCAGGAGAGCTCTTGAGAGTGCGGCCTTGCCGGGCTCGCGACTCGAGGTCGAAGTGACGGAAGAGATTTTGCAGCAAAGCGGTGATGGCCTATTAAGCACCTTAGAGGGCCTGCAAGCCCTTGGTGTGCATGTTGTCATCAGCGGCTTTGGTACCGGACTCGCTTCCTTAAGCCAACTCGTAAATTTCTCGTTCGACAAAATTAAAATCGACCGTACTCTGATCGCTCTGCAGCAAGTGGACAATGTTCGAAATCGCGCGATCGTACGCGCGATTTCCGCCCTTGGCCAAAGCCTTGGAATTTCGACGCTTGCCGAAGGCGTTGAAACGCCGGAGCATCTGGCCAGGGTACAAGCAGAAGGCTGTCACTTGGTGCAAGGCTTCTATTACAGCAGAGCGGTGCCCGCAAGTGAATTGGCACTGTTCTTTAACGACACCTGTTCGACGGTAACCTCCACTTCCATTTTGGGTGAGCGCGCATATGAGCAACGAACTTTATAAGATCCTGTACTGCAGCCGCAATCTGATGCAGGGTGAGTCCGATCAGCAGGATGCGGAGATACGACAGATTCTTAATACCTCGCGAGTGAACAATAGCCGGCAAGGCGTCACCGGAGCCTTGCTGTACAACTCTGGTTGTTTTGCACAGGTATTGGAGGGGCCGCAGTCCGCGATTGAGACAATCTTCGAACGCATTCAGCGAGACGCGCGTCACGGGGACGTCACAATTTTGAGCAGTGCTTCGGGTGGCGAGCGTGACTTCCCGGAGTGGGCTATGGCTCACGTGCAACCACCGTCAGAGATGCAGGCCACCGGCATCGCTGCTGCCCTTGATGTAGCTCTCATGAGACCGGAAAACGCGGGGACGGAGGTATTGGACCTTCTTAAATCTCTTGTAGTGCAGGATGACTAACCGCTGACTTGGATCGAAGCGGAAAGCATAGTGGAGAAGGTTCGACAAAGAGCGAATGGGCACGCCAAACAGCATGTGTTGCTGCGGGCTCACTTACTTCTTTAGACTTCTAAGATGTAGAAGCCCTGAACGGCTTGCATTGAGTCTAAAGCGCTAGGCTCGCAGCACGTTCCGTGTAGTCTGGCGTCTGCCCCGCGAAGACTTGCTTGCGTGTCTTGGTGCGTCGCTTTCCCCGTTGCTTCGAGACGCGGAGTGCAGCAAAGCTGCAAAAGACTGCGGCGACCGGTCGAAGTAGCTCCCCTTGGATGATCCTCACATGCAACTTGCAAGATGATCCGTTCCTACCCTGCTAAGAGGATAAGTCCAGAGCCATGCGTGTTGCCGGTCAGACGGGCGCTGCGCTCCGGTAAGCGACTGTAGCCGTGGGAGTAGGCATTCCCATGCTGGACAGTTCCGTCTCTTCCCAATTTGGCCGAAGAACCTGGACGCAAATCTAACCTCATCCTTGCAAGTGCAACGATAATTTCCGATTCGCCGGCCTAGCCAGCGTTTATCAGCGCTGCGACGGTCGACTGCCACCTCGCAATGGCGAAGTGGCATTTGTGTGATTCTGTTTAGCGATTGATGGAAGTTCACTTAGATCCCGAAAGCCTACGCTCGCGCAGAAACGGGAAAGTTGAGGAACCTTCTGTTACTGAGGTGCGGAAAACTTCTTGGCGGTCATGCAGGTTCTGCCGATAGATGCCGGGAAAGGCACACTCATGGGCATTCACTCAGCTATCACGCTTCGCTATTCTGTGTTTCTCGCCGGCGTTATACTCCTGGTTAGCGGCTGCGGCGGTCTTGCAACGCCTTCCGTTCCCGTTTCTTCGGCGGCCGCGAGCGGTGGGAGCACGGTAGCTACTCCAACCGCGGAGTCTGACCCTTTAGCAGCATACCCTCTCAACGGTGACACCAGTCCCGTCCGAGACCCAAGTACGTATCGCCAAGGAACTAGATACTACTTGTTCTCGACGGATACAGCCGGTTTTCAGGGCGGGTATCTTCCCATTCGCTGTTCACCCGACAGGAATGCCTGGATGATCTGCGGCCACGTATTCTCTAGCATTCCATCATGGGTGCAAACAAAGATTCCCGGAGTCACCGGCCTATGGGCCCCGGATATCTCATACTTTGGCGGCATGTACCACCTGTACTACTCGGCATCAGTCCTCAACACACAGCAGTCAGTGATAGGCCAAGCTGTTAACACTACCCTTGATCCCACGGATCCTGCATACAAGTGGGTGGATCAAGGCGAGGTCATGGAGTCAAACGCAGGCGATGACTTCAATGCAATTGACCCGAACATCCTCATCGCTGGGGATGGTAGCTTATGGTTGAATTATGGCAGCTACTGGTCGGGTATCAAGCAAGTGCAAGTCAATGCAAGCGGCGCACTTCTTACCGGTTCACCGCGCTACGATCTGGCGACCCGCCCGGGTATTTTAGGAGATCCTATTGAAGGAGCATCCATAGTGAAGCATGGAGACTATTACTTTCTCTTCGTTTCCATAGATCATTGCTGTTTGACGGACCTTACTCTGGATGACTACAAAGAAGCAGTCGGACGCTCAACAAGTCCTCACGGACCATTCCTGGACGAAGCTGGTATGTCGATGATGACTGGCGGTGGAACGATCCTGCTGCAGGGCAACGGCATCTGGAACGCTTCCGGCGGAGCAACAGCTTACGTCGACAGTACGACAGGCGAGAGCTTCCTTACCTTCCACGCTTTTAAGATGGCGGAAAACGGACAGGCATACGCATGGGTCAAATCGATAAGCTGGCAGAATGACTGGCCAGTACTCTACTAAGAGAGTCCCGTAAAGCTAGTGTCTGTCTCGTACCGGCGCTTAAGTCGATTTGCAAGGAGACCCGACCGCAGTTTCGAGATGTCAATGGCTCAACGCTCGTGGCCATCCGCAAGAGATACAAGCCGTAGACATAAGGGCAAGCCTGGAGCCTGCCCTTTGACCATTGAAACCGTTCCACTAGTTACTTTATGCTGACGACTTCTCTGCCGGCCGCGGCTTCTTTGAGCCCCTGGGCACGATCCGTTTTCTCCCAGCCGAACTCACTCTCTGTTCTGCCAAAGTGGCCGTAGGCAGCGGTTTTGCGATAAATGGGACGTCGCAGGTCCAGACTTTCCATGATGCCCTTCGGCGTCAACTGAAAGTGCTCGCGCACAAGCTGCTGAAGCTCCGAGTTGGGGAGCTTGCCTGTACCAAACGCATCCACCAGAACAGAAACCGGTTCTGCCACGCCGATTGCATAGGCAAGCTGCACTTCGCACCGGTCTGCCAGTCCCGCAGCCACGATATTCTTCGCGATGTAGCGGGCCATATATGCCGCCGAACGATCAACCTTTGTTGGGTCCTTGCCGGAGAATGCTCCACCGCCGTGCCGTCCCATGCCGCCATAGGTATCGACGATGATTTTGCGTCCAGTCAGCCCCGTGTCCCCCATTGGGCCGCCAATTACAAAGCGACCTGTCGGATTGATGTGGTACTTCGTATCCGCATCAAGCAAATGTGCGGGAACTACTACCTGGATGACGTCCTTGAGAATGGCAGCCCGAAGCTGTTCGTTCGTAACATCCTCGGCGTGCTGCGTTGAGATGACTACGGCGTCGACCCGGACCGGCCTACCCGTACTGTCATACTCAACCGTGACTTGGCTCTTACCGTCCGGACGAAGATACGGAAGCCGACCGCTTTTACGCACGTCAGAAAGTCGGCGAGCCAGCTTGTGCGCAAGCGAAATCGGCATCGGCATGAACTCTTCTGTCTCGTTTGTGGCGTAGCCGAACATCATGCCCTGGTCGCCGGCACCGCCAGTATCCACTCCGAGCGCGATGTCACCAGACTGTTTGTTGATGGAGGAGATGACCGCGCAGGTGTTGGAGTCGAAACCAAATATCGCATTGTTGTAGCCGATATCGGAAACAACACTACGAACCAACGTTTGAAAATCAACATAGGCTCTGGTCGTTATCTCGCCCGCGATGACGACCAGTCCGGTAGCGGTCAAGGTTTCGCAGGCCACGCGCGAGTAGGGATCCTGCTCCAGGCAGGCGTCAAGGATTGCGTCGGAAATCTGGTCCGCTATTTTGTCCGGGTGGCCCTCGGTGACCGACTCCGAGGTAAAGAGAGATTTATCGCGTGCTCCCAATGTGTGTCTTCCTCCAGATGGCAGGCGAACCGGCGCTTCCGAGTCCACGGCGAGGTTCCTTTAAGGAGGGACGAGAGCCGGGGAACACGGCAGAGCTCGGCGGGCCAGCGGCATCGGTGCAGGAAGCCGGCCCAGAACGCGTTGCCAACTCTTGATCCTACCTGAGCGCGAGAGGCGCGGGCAAAATGGATCCCAGGTCGTTCTTTCTTGTACCTCTTTGGGGCGCTTGAAGCCTGTCAGGAATGTTCGCGTTTCTGACATTTCTAAGGACAATGAGCGCTGGCATACTCCCGATACTCCACGCAACAGTCTTCAAGAGAGAATGGGGAATCAGCTCAACTCTTCACCCTGTGCCCTCGCTGCCGTCGTCGCAGGCAGACGATTCGACTCCACGACCCGGAGCTGGCCACAAGCGCTTGGGTTGCCCCACCTGCCCTGATGTGGACTCGTAGTAGACACGTGCAATCGCTCGCTTAGCTCGGACAAAGCGAGCCCGGCCTCCGCCGTAGATGCGTATCACGAAGGCCCCCGGCGGCACGATCAGCTCGATCGACTGCCAGACAGGCGAGGCGAGAGCCCGAGCTCCCAGACAAACAAGGTCAGCAGCAGACATTGCAGGCCGCCGAAGCCCAGAACGAAACGCACATAGTTGATGAGCAGATCGTGCAGCGTGCCGAAGCCGGCCATGGTCATGTCGAAAATGACCGCCATGCTCCACGGAAAGGTCAGCAGCTGCAGGGTAGCGAAGCCGGACTCAAACAAACGACTGCTCAGCAGCCCGGCAATCCATACGGCGTGGATCAGCACCAGAAATGCCGCGCAGGTGTAAAGCAGGGCAGGGTAGCGGGAATAGCGTGCTCGCCACAAGGCAAGCGCCACTAAAAAAGCTCCGGTCAGCAGCGCGATCAGCAACGCGACTGTTTTCGGCTCCATAGCTCTAAACTCCATAGCTCTAACCCGATGGCAGCTGGCAGGACAGCTACGAGCTTAAAGGATCGTGCCGCCGAGCGGCCGCTATGTCGTCATTACGAGAGTTTCCCGGTAGAAGCTCCCACAGACCCGATCGCCCACCGGCCCGCAGGTCTACCCCCGACAACCTGTGATCCGTCGGCGAGGATGAAGGCAGCAGCGCGGCAGAGCGCGTCCCGACAAACTGCACCACATACCAGGTGAAAACAGCGAGCAATAGCAGCAGCACAGCCACGCCGGCCCAGCGCAGGCTCATCTCCGGACCTGCTTCCTCGCCTTTGCGCGCCTTTCCTACGTTCTCGGCAAACTCGATCCAGCTCTGGTCGTCGTCCTTCAGCTGTCCGCTGCCGTGGTAAGCCTCCACGTAGCGGCGGAGCCAGGCTTCCTCGTCCATGCCGCAGGCGCGCGCGTACCCGCGAACGATGCCCTTGTTCAGAACTCCGCCCGGCAGCGCATTGAAGTTTTCTTCTTCCAGGGCCACCAGGTGCCTGCCGCTGATTTTGGTGATGCCTGAGATATTTTCCAGCGCCACGCCGCGCATTTCGCGCTCTCTGCGCAGCTCCTGCCCGAACTGTCCCATGCTCATGGTGAGCCCTTCCGCGCGGGTGCCTTGCACTTACGTTAGTGCTCTTCGCTATTCTGCGTCAAAACTTCCGGTTACTTTGATACCCCTTTGTGGAGACGCACATAGGCTCCCGGGACTGGCCAGAATGCCTTTGTTACACTCAGGCGAGCGCACCCCGGCTCGCATCCGTCCAACCTTCATTATGAACAAGCTTGTCGTCGGGAACCTGCTTCATCGGCCTGTGCGCACGGTCGTCACTATGCTGGCAGTCGCTATTGAGGTCATCATGATCCTCTCGATCGTCGGCATCATGATCGGCGATGTCGCCAACAGCCGGGCGCAGACCAGCGGCATTGGCGCTGACATCATTGTGCAGCCGCCCAACGCAAGCTTCTTCAATGCGATCGGCGGCGCGCCGGTCCCGGCTAAAATCGCCGAGGTGCTTGGGAGGCTGCCGCATGTCGCCGTGGCTGCTCCGGTCATCACTGACCTCAGCACGGTCGGCACGGTTGAAACCATCTGGGGCATCGACTACGCGACCTATAACGGATTGAAGCCCTTCATCTTCCTCGAGGGCGGTCCCTTTCAGGGCCCAGATGACGCGATCGTCGATGACTTTTTCGCGCGGACAGATCAAGGTCACCACGTAGGCGAAACGATCCAGATCAAGGGCCATCCCTTCCGCATCGCGGGCATCGTGAAGCATGGCAAGGGCGGCCGTAAATTCGTACCCATCCGGACCCTTGGCGGCTTGTTGGGGAATCCCAACAATGCGAGCCTTTTCTATCTCCGCAGCGACCGGGAGCAGAACCAGCGGCTGATCGAGTCGGAAATCAAGGCGACTCCCGGTCTCGGTCAGTACAAAATCCAGACCATCGAGGATTGGCTGTCCCTGATGACCCCGGAGCACCTGCCAGGCTTTACCCCGGCCCTTAACTCCGTTATCACCATTGCAGTGATCGTAGGTTTTCTGGTCATTTTCCAATCCATGTATACGGCCGTCATGGAGCGGACCCGCGAGATCGGCATCCTCAAGTCGCTCGGCGCAACACGCTCTTACATCGTGCTCACGATGCTCGAGGAGGCAGCGCTGGTCACCGTCGCCGGCATCGTGGTCGGCATCCTGTTGACCGAGTGCATCAAGGCCGGCCTTGAATACCGGTATCCAACGCGGCCGTTCATCATTCCGGCAGTGTGGTGGTTTCGTTCGCTTGGCATCGCTTTTCTGGGTGCTGTGCTGGGCGCTACGTACCCGGCCTGGAAGGCAGCCAGCAAAGACCCGATAGACGCGCTTGCGTACGAGTAACCCGGTCCGAAGCCTGTCGCGGTTTTCCCGGTGGCTCGGCCTTGTCTTCGTTCTTGCTGTCCTGGCGTTGTGGTCGCTCCATTGGGCGCATCTCCGGGCTGATTTCCCAAATTTTTCCCCGTGGATGGACTACAGCAAGTACACAGACGAGGGCTGGTACGGCAATGCCGCCGTCCGGGCCAAGCTTTTCGGCCATCCCTTGCTCCCCGGCGACTTCAACCCCGCCGTCGCGCTGCCGGTCTGGCCTACGCTCGAGTGGCTTGTGTTCTCCCTGTCGGGCGTCTCCCTCGAGGCAGCCCGCGCGCTGGCGCTGGTGGTCTTCCTCGGCAATCTCGGGCTCAGCTATGCCGTTCTTCGAGCCGCCGGGGCAGGGCGCACCGCGTGCTGCGCGGCCGTGCTGCTGCTCTCCGGCAGCCCCTACTTGTGGGCGTTCAGCCGCCTTGCGATTCTTGAGCCGCTGCTCACCTTCTGGATGCTGGGGAGCTGGCTGCTGGCGCTGCGCCTGCCGGCGTTTACCGGTGCCCGGCGTGCACTGGCGCTCGCCGGCATCGGGTTTCTGTGTTGTCTGGCCGTGCTGACCAAGACGACAGCTGTGTTCCTTCTGCCAGCCACCGGCGCCATCGTTTGCTGGTCAGTGCGCTGGCGCGCGCCGGCCGCTGCGCGCGCCATTGGAATCGCGCTGCTGGGCGGCGGCCTACCCTGGTTTGCCTACTTTCTCACCGTGGCGCGGCCCCATCTGCTCGACTTCCACTATCTCTTCACGGCAAATCAGTGGGACCAGCCGAAAGGGCTGCACAACTATCTGCTGGCGTTCTGGTGGGCAGCGCACGGGCTGCTCTGGGTTGGGCCCTCCCTGGTTTGCATCATGCTGGCGCTGCTAGGCCTCGCGCTCGCGCTTTCAGGGGCGTTTCGCCGTTCACCGCTGATGCAGGCTTCGCTCCTGGCTGCCGCCGGCTACATCTTCTTTACGGGCTGGCATAATAACCCGCAGCCCCGGTACTACATGGTATTGATGTACCCGGTCATGTTCGTCATCATGCTCGCGTTAGAGGCGCTTGGCCGCCGCAGCCGGGCTCTGGTTGCAATGACCGCGGCCGCGCTGCTTGCAATCTTCGTGCACGACCTCAATGCGAGCATCTGGTACGCGCGGCACCCCGAGTACACCCTTGCCACAGCCGCCAGCGGGCTCACCGCCTATATCGACCAGCACCCGTCCGAAGGCAGGCGTATGCTGCTTTCGATCTCGGGCGACGAAATTAGCCTTTTCACGCACCTGCCCGCCATCTGCGACGACTTCGGCACCGACGACCTGGAAACGCGCATCCGACGCTACCGCCCCGGCTGGTATGCGCAGTGGAACGAGCTCGACCCGGGAACGCTCGACGACATTCACGCGGCCGGCTACCGGCTCAAGCCTGTCGCGCATTGGCACGCGTTCGACGATGAAAATCGCAATGACCTGGTGCTCTATCGCATGGAGCCTGCGCCCGCACCGGCGGAGAACTAACGCAGGCAGCACGCTATAGGCGAGGCAAACTCCGGGGCACACGCAGTCACGGCACTGTCAGCGGGGCTTCAAGAGCGCCGACTCGCGTGTTTCCCAGGTCATGGATAAGGATGCGCAGGGCGAACTGTCCCGCGGGCAAATCGAGCTCCTGATGGATAGGGAGGCCAAAATGCACGCCCTCCTCGTACTCTGCCGGCGAAAGTCCCAGCTTCACGGTCTGGTCCACCGCATCCACGCGTTTCCCCGCCTGGTCAAAGGCCAGCGCGGCGAACTCCACTTCAGCATGCTTTTTTCCATCGGGATTGTCCGTGAATGCGAGTGCGCGACCGGGTACCGCATAGTCGATGGAGTAACGCCTGAGCGGGGCTTTGCCGCGCGGAGGGTCAGGTACGCTTTTGTCCCCGGCACCACTCAGAGCTGCGCTGCTTACGGCGCCTGCAGCCGCGGTCACTCGCACCTTGAAGAGAATCTCCGAGATGGGTGGTGCGCCCGAAGCGGCCGCCGCCTGTAACGTGCTTTGTCGACTCGCCTCATCGCCTTTAGCCTGTTGCGGGTCGTCGGCGTAATAGGTGCTGCGGTAGGTTACCTGGTATTTGCCATCAACATTCACCTTGAGCTGATGCAGCGCTCCGTCATACTTCTGGAAGCCGGGTACATACCCGACGGTGTAGTAGCTGGAGCCATTTGCGATGGCATCGGCCACTGCCTGGCTGATCCCATTTGTGTCAATGAACGCCTTACCGCCCGTTTGCTCGGCGATCTGTCGCATGGCCCCGTGCTCCTGAGCTGTTTGCGCTAAAAAATCGTTGTTGGCTTTCGAAATCCTGGTCTCCCCCGGCGGGACGGGACTTCCACCTGCGATGGGATCGCTCTTAAGCTGCGCATTGCCACCAGTTACCGCGGTCGGAACCAGGTTGCCTTCGGCGCTTGTGCCGGGCAGGTTTAATACGCCGCGCGCATCCACCGGGTACACCGCGACGCGTGCCGCGGCAAGCACGTCGTCAGTCGCGCGGAGCCGGTCCGCATACTCCCGGGTCCCTTGAAATGCATTACGCAGCGTCTGGTCCGGCTGGATGGAGAGAGGAAAGCCGCCTGAAAACCAGATGAGGTTCTTGCGTCCGGGCACGGGGCTCAGGTAGCGCGCAAGCTCCTGCAGCGCCCCCAGCGTAGTCCGCACCCGGACATCGGTATCGACCGAAGTGTTGTCTGCCTCAAACTGGCGGAGACCACTAACGGCAAATCTGGTAGCACCAGATCTGGCGAACTCCTCAGCCTCGTCCTTATTGACTTGCTGACCAAGCAGCCGTACCGATGTCTGTGACTTGTTCGCACGCAAAGCCTCCGCCAGCTTGCCCGCATCGCTTGTAAAGCCCTGCACCATGCGCAGCCGCGAGGACAAGGTAAACACGGCGAACGAGGCTCCCTGCGGCACGTTGGCGAGATAGCCGAGCATCTGCTCCCGAACCCGGCTTTGGTCCGGCGCCGGGGTGTTCAGAGCGTCGAGCAGCAGCACATTGGCCGCGCTGCCGATGGTGTACGAGGGAAGATTGCTGTAAACGTCTGGGCCAAGAGAAGGGGCTGCCTTGGTGACGGGCGCATCGGTGGGCTGGTGCTCTTCAAACACTGTGAGGTTGACCGGCGAGCCGTTGTCAGAGACGTGAAAGCCCGCTTTTGCAAGCCCGTGGACGGCGGTGTTTCTCGCGGTCACGACAACATCGACCAGCACAAGGTTGGCCTGCGTCCGGATCACAGGCGCGGACTCCGCCTGCTGCGCTGCACCAGGCTGATACGCTCCGCCAGAAATGGCGACACCGAGAGCAAGAGCGGCAAAGCAACGGCGCCGGGCAGAACAGGCAGACATCGGTACCTCAGCGGTATCTCAGCGGAACCTAGACGGCCTCGCAGCCGCTCCGCCGCTATGCTACGCGCTGCCATATCTGGAGATCAAAGAGCGACCGAGCGTCGCGAAGAACCTGCTGTTCTGCCGGCGCCGCACACGCGCGCAAACCAAGGCCTCGCTCCGCTCCGGAACACCGCGTATCTCTTGCGCTGGCAGCGCAGAACCCGCTAGCGCACCGGCCGCTGCGGTGCTCCGGGGCGGTCCGCGTCGATCTTCGGCCCCAGCCGATACACCAGCCCGACCGAGATCGCGAACTGCTCCTTGAAGTCCCGATTGGAGGCTCCGCGAAAATCGGTCAGGTTCGCGTCCGGCGAGATCCGAAACGCCAGCCGAGGCGACCGGTTCAGGTCGATCGAGCCGCCAATCGCGCTCCCAAACGCAATCTGGTCGTTAAACAAGCCGAGCGCATGCGGCGGCACGTTCTGGCCGATCTGGTTTTGCAGGCTTCCTGTAAACAGTCCATACGTCCCGCCGAACAACGCGTGCAGGTTCAGCGAAGCATGCTGGTTCGAGGCCACGCGGTACTCCGGGCCGGCGAGCAGCATGTAATTGCTCACTCCGGGTCCGCGGATGCCGTAGGGGTTCGGCACGACGCCGGAGGTGCCGAAATACGCGCGCGCGGCGCCGTCCACTGCCCACTTGTGCGTCAGAAAGTAGGCGCCCTGCACGTCGACCCCGCCCAGGTTTGACCCCTGCAGCAGCGACGGACCCGCATCAAAGTGCGTGTAAGCCAGGCCGCCGTACACCTCGTACCGGTAGTTGTATGTGACGCCGCCCAGCGTATTGCTCGGGGCCACCACGGGTGGGTGGTATTGCGGCGCCTGGGCCAGAGCGGCCGGCGCAGCCCCGGACAGCAGGGCAGCCAGCATGCACACACGGGAAACACGGCGGGAAAGCCCGGAAACGGGCAGAACAGCGGATGCGAAACAGTGCAACAGAACCTCCGGGTACACCCTTCACTGTACATCCCGGCGGCCCCGCTCCTATAGGCTTGGAGGGTGAGCGAACGCGAGAAAGCAGCACGGGAGCGCCTGAGCAGCCAAGAATGGACCGGCCTTGAAGCCATGATCGCCGGCTATGCCGATGAGGCCAGGCTCGTCGCCGGCATTGACTTTCACGAGGAGCTTGACCATACCGTGGCTTCGCTCGACCGGCTTGAGCGCATCCTGAACCGGCTGTGCCCCGCGCCTGAGCCCCTGCCTGCGGGCGACAGCCAGTGGCTCACCATGCTGTGGGGCAGCTGCTTTGGCGAGCTGCTGCGGGCACTCCACGGCGGCGAGTGGACCATGAGCCTCTACCCCGGCAGCGAGTTTTCCGTCCCAACCCTTGAGATCAGCGGCCCGCGT
>CAXUDF010000017.1:0-13190 GCA_964249695.1 uncultured Acidobacteriaceae bacterium | reverse complement strand
CCTCTACCCCGGCAGCGAGTTTTCCGTCCCAACCCTTGAGATCAGCGGCCCGCGTCCCCATCCCCTCGTGGTTTACCCCATGATGAAGGTGCACCGCCGCCTGACCCTCGGAGCCGGCGAAAGCATCCCGGCCTTCTACGCTCTGCTGGCCGCCCGGCTGCAAGCGGTCGAACCAGCACCGTAGTAGCTATCCTGGAGCAAGGCGACCGGCAATCGAGCCCAGTCTGTGAGATACTTCGCCTGATGGAGAAACAGTATGCTGGATAATCTGTTTACGCCGAGCCACCTGATTTTTGTCCTTGTGATCGCGCTGCTGGTCTTTGGTCCCCGCAAGCTCCCTGAGCTGGGCAAGGGTCTCGGCGAAGGCCTGCGTGGCTTCAAGCAGGGCATCAAGGGCGACCCCGAGGTCACCGTGACGAAGTCAGAAGCAGCCAAAACGGAGCCTGCGCCCGAGGTCAAGTAGCCGAGCCCTGCGCTGCTGCGAGCAGCGCTTCGCAGTCTAGCCAGATAGCCCAGAGTCGTCTTCACCTCAATCGCGCCTTTCCCGGCGGAGACAGGTGGATCGGTTCTGGGCTATTTCATGCTTCAAAAGTAACTCCGACGTGGTTACGCCGCTGCACATGGCTGTAAATATCCGAAAAGCCTTGGATATGGGTACCAAATGCAAAGCCCACCCCTGCTATAGTCCGTTATGTTCGGACCGTCCGACCCTTCCAGAGGTCGGCGATGCAGTGTCTTGTGGAGGAGTGTCACCTTGTTCAAGCAAAGCTTTTTTCGTCAGTCTGCGTTCCAGCGGGCGCTGTCGTGTCGCAGTCGGGCAGCCCTGGCCGTCGTTGTCCTTGCCGCATCGCCCGTCTTCGCGCAAACCATCACTGGTTCGGTCACCGGCACCGTAACAGACCCGAGCGGTGCGGTCATCCCGGGCGCCACCGTCGTTGTGACCAATACAGCGACCGGCGTACGGACCCCGACCAAGAGCGACGCCGCCGGCGTGTATTCGGCACGGTTCCTACCTATCGGCTCGTACCGGGTTGAGGTCACAGCGCCCGGCTTTATCAAACTCGCGATCCCGCAGTTTGCGCTTGAAATCAACCAGACCGCAAAACTCGATGCACACCTGACGCTCGGCTCGAGTACCGAGGTTAAGGTGCAAGGTAATCTGACACCTATTCTCGATACGACCGACGCAACACTCGGTCTTTCGCTTGATTCAAACGAGATTAATACCATTCCGCTGAATGGGCGCAATTTCTCATCGCTAGCGCTCTTCACCCCTGGCGCGGTCGACGCTGACCCGACCGGCTTGACCAGCAACAACGCTATCCAGCGCAATACATTCAACAGCGGTGTTGTTACCACTAACGGTAACCGTGCACAGGACAACACATACACGCTTGATGGTATAAGCATCGACGAAACGCAGAATAATTTGATCGGCTTCGCGCCATCGCCGGACTCTCTAGAGGAGTTTCGTGTCATTTCAGCTAATGCAGGAGCACAGTACGGGAACGTGGGCGGTGGCGACACCATTGCGGTACTGAAGAGCGGCACCAACAGTTTCCATGGAAGCATCTTTGACTACGTTGAGGACCAGGACCTGACGGGGAATACTTGGGGACATAACTTCTCGGGTGTCGCAAGAACTCCGTATACCCAAAATACATTTGGCGCTACGCTAGGTGGCCCTATCTTTAAGAAGAAGCTTTTCTTCTTTGTGGATTATGAGGGAACCCGCAACCACTCGGGCGGTACTGGTGCGGATAATGTGCTTTCTGCCGCAGAACGGCAGGGGGATTTTTCTGCAGCACTTGCCAAAGGCTACTCAATCGTTAATCAGCAGGCGGGATACACACCTTTCGCCGGCGCCGTCCCGGTCAGTAATCCTGTTGTGCAATATCTGCTCTCGCACCCTCAGTACTACCCGCTTCCAAATCACACGGCGACTGACGGGCTAGATCAAAATAACTACATCGGCGGCACAAACGCTTTTGTTACGAACGATCAGGGTGACCTCAAGATCGAATACGATCCTCGCGCCGCCGACAAGATAACAGCTTTTTACACTCAGGGTATCGCGACCGGGGGAAGTACGGCTGTCTTGCCGATCACCTTTCCGATCGCAAACTCCTACCCCGACAAGCTGGGCGGCGTCACTTGGGTACGTACCCTGTCTCCGGCGATCGTGAACGAAGCCCGTTTTGGGTTCACTCGCATCCGCTGGGATTCAAATATTCCAACGGACTCGACCGGCAATTTCGGCCTTAACGGCGATCGGGTAGTTGGCGTCCCAACGCCGGCCCCGCAGCAATTCGTGGGTTTCACCTATCAGGGGCTAAATGAACTGACCGGTGTTGGCGATCCGGCGTCGCCACAGCAGCTTCGTGATAATACGTTTAGCCTTCACGACGATTTAACGATTCAGCATGGACGGCAACTATTTACTATCGGTGCACAATTTCTCCGCTACCAGCAGAACTTTACTCAATATGGCGGCGGCGGCCAGTTAGGCAGCTACGGCTTCACTGGGCAGAACAGCTCTTTGCCGAAGTCGAGCTTAGAGTATGATCCGGTCGATTGGCTTCTCGATCTTCCTTCAACTCAAGCAATCAGTTTATCCAACGGCTTCTTCGGAGAGCGTCAATATCGAGTAGCCGGCTACGTGCAGGACGATTGGAAGATCGCTGACAAGCTGACATTGAACCTTGGCGTTCGTTATGACTTTGATTCGCCCTGGACTGAAGTTCATAACAGGATTGCGAATGTTATTCTTAGCGGCCCACAGCAAGGTCTTGTGGAGTACGCAGGGTCCGTCCCGGCGGGTGCGCCGGCCGGATCCTTTGTGTGCGGCAATCCCGCCTGCTTCCAGCCAACTCATACTGAGTTCGAGCCAAGACTCGGATTTGCCTTTCAGCCGAGCTCGCGCATTGTCTTTCGAGGCGGGTACGGAGCGACCAGCTTCTTCGAGGGAACGAGTGGTTTAGCAGCAAATGCTCCCTTCATCACGGCTTTCTCTCTAGGTCCCAACGCACCAACTACGACAGCAGCTCCGGGGTTGGCCTTCCCTGAAGTTAACGGATTCCAGGTAGGCGCAGCCGGCGGCACCAGCAATGCAAGCTTCACCGCGTTCAACCAGACGTATCGGCCAGCGTATGTACACGAATTTAATTTCAGTAATGAGATTCAATTGAGTAATACCACTTCAGTTCAGATTGGTTATGTGGGCGAACTAGCTCAACGCCTCATCGATTACCGGAACGGAAATCAGTTAACGCCCGCGCAGGCTCAGTCAATTGCCAATCTTCCCAAAGGCGCAGCACTTCCTGCTGCCGATGTCGCGCCGCTGGCAAATCTTGTCGGCCAAGGCACGAAAGTAGAGACCTTCGACACAGAAGGCGTCTCTACTTACAATGCGTTCCAGTTGACAGTTCGTCGTCGTCTAAGTAGAGGTTTTGAAGGGACTGTGAACTATACTTGGGCTAAGTCCCTGACCGACACAAACGGAAACTATGGCGAATCCAATTCGTCTGGACCGAATGGCATCCAGGATGGCTACAACATCATAGGCGACTACGGTCCATCGGAACTTGACGTGCGGCATAATCTTTCCGCAAACGGCTCCTACAATCTCCCGTTTGGCCACGGACGAGCGTTTGGGGCTAATTCAAATCGTCTTGTTGATCTCGTCGCAGGTGGTTGGACGATCACTGGAACAGCGATCGCCTTCTCTGGGTTGCCTCTTACTATCACGTCCAACGACAACAGTAATACCAACACTTACAATTCGCGCTCAAACCAGTATCGCCAGTTGCGCGTTGTCAATCGAAGCGAGAAGAATTGGTTTGGTACGGATCGTTCAGCGGTTCCTTGCGGCACGGGAGTCAATCAAATCCTGAATCCGGACGGCACTCCTGCAACGACCAACGGGCAAGACAACGGCTTTTGCGCGTACGGACCGGAGCTGCCGAACACCTTCGGCACGTCCCGCGTCGGAACCGAACGCGCTCCTGGCTTCGAACAGATCGACAACTCTCTCTTCAAGGACTTCCACATCACTGAAACGCAGTCGGCGACCTTCCGAGCGGATGCCTATAACGTTTTTAACTTCGTCAGCTACTCAAACCCAAACACCAGCGTCAACAGCTCAAACTTCGGGCAAATTACTCAGGCCCGCAATGGTCCGAGAACGATTCAGTTTGAAGCCCAGTATCATTTCTAGCCATCAATACCTAGTCAAACCCAGCCGTGCTCATTAGAGCACGGCTTTTTCATGAGGACCTTAGAACGTTGTCTTTCTTCGGCTCCGCCTGATAGCACGTATTCGAACTAGGCAGCAATTAACGCCACCGCAACCAACGCACATGCCATCCCCAGCGTCTGCAGCCTGGTAGCGTGCTCGCGCAGAAAAATTGCTGCGAGCACGATGGTTGCGCCGGGGTACAGCGAGGCCAGCACGGCGGCTACATCGAGGCGTCCGCTCAAGGACGAGAGCATGTACAGGCCGTTGCCGCTGGTGTCGAGCAGACCGGCCAGCAGGGCAAGTGCCGCAAACGAGCTTCCGCGTGAGCTTTTGAGAGAAGCTCCAAGAGAGGTTCCGAGTGGCGATCCGGGTGAGGGAATTACAGGCGCGGGCGGTTGCGGGCGCGTGTCACGCCGGGCATGCGTCAGCAGCAGCACGGCCAGCGCCGCCGCCGTGCCGCCGGCACGCGACAGCAGCAGCGCCCGCAGCACCGGGGCAAGCGGGTGAGCGTTTGCGCCGGCAGGGATCGACGAGCTGCCCGACGACGCTGAGGTGTGCAGCCACACCAGCTGCAAACCAAAGCCGAGCCCGGCCAGAACCGCGAACACGAGCGGCTTGCGGGATGGGCGAGCCGGCGGAAGAAGCATCGCTGCCTCGCCGCCTCTGCCTGCCTCGGAAGAAGCGTCCGCCCCGGAGAACGAAGCGGGAGCAGGCGCCGGCGCGTACGCGATCAGCACAATCGATGCCGCAGCCACGGCGAAGCCCGCGATCTGCGGCACGCCTGGCGCGCCCTGGCTGCGCAGGGCCAGCAGCACCGGCAGAACAGCCGTCAGCAGCCCGGCGATCGCTGCGGAGAGTCCCATCGCACCCAGCGAAAGCGCCTCGTAGAAGAGCATCAGCGCAACCCCGCCGACAACGCCTGAGAGCACGCCGGTCGCGATGGCCCAGGTAGGCAGGTGAGCCGGCAAGCGCAGCGAGAGCGCCAGAAGCACAACGAGGCTGGTCCCATGCGCCAGCAGCACAACCCGGCTGGGTGCGGCGCGCCGTGTGGCAAGTCCGCCGTAAAAGTCAGCCGCGCCCCACGTGATCGCAGCCGAAAGGCCGAGCAGCACAGGGATGCGGGCATGGAAGAGGGAACTCACGCCTTCGATCTTCGCAGAAGCGGAAATGCAGGGAGCCAGGAGGTCGGGCGTACCGTGGCGGATTGCAAGCGGCGCGGGAAACCGGCCCGTAAGGGCGCTCGCCCGAAGGTGTCTACGACGGTGCAGCGGTGAGCGTGGCTTTTCCAGCGGGAAAAGCCACATGGGGATCAAGGGGCCTTGCGTACCGCCAAAAAGGTTAGCGCGCCGTACCCAGGTTGCGCGCCGAGGGGTAATAGCCATCCCGCGCCACGATATCCAGGTTCGGAATACCTTCGACCCGCACCTCGATCGAATGGAAGTTGCTCGACAACGTGCTCGCATGACTTAGATAGCCAAGCGTGTACTGGTCGCGAACGCCGTTCGTAATCTTGGCAAACGACAGCTGCATGCCATTCTCTGATACCTCAGAGTCGAGCGTGCCGCCGGTCGCAACGGAGTACTTGGGCAGCAGGTTGTCGCGCATGGTAGGCACCAGCGGCAGGTGGAACTTGTCAAGGTAGCCCAGGCCCCAGATGGCGGAGTCGCCGACCAGAGTGCCGTAGACCGAGATGTCGTTCGAGAGAAGAAAGCGCACCACCTCTTTGTAGGAGGCCTTGGAGCCGTGCTCTTTGCCGTCGGAGATGATGTAGATGATCCGACGGCGCCCGCGCGGCTGCTTTGCAAGCTCGGTCGCGGCGGCGAGGATCGCGTCATTGAGCGGGTGGTATTCCTTGGGTGTCAGCGGCGTGGTTACGCTGCCGGCCGAGCCCCCGCGCTGCAGATTCGGGTCGACGACTTTGTTGTTGATGATGACGCCATCATCCAGCGGCCCGCCGGGCGCGATCACGCCCAGGTCGCGCCCCGGCGCCTTGGCCTGTGTAAAGGCGACGTTGAGCCGCGCGCCTTGCGCCCCGGTAAAGTCGGTAATCATGCGGGCCGAGCTGTTGTAGCCAAAGACCGCGACCGAGTCAGCAGGCGTAAACGCGCCGGTCACCGCGGAAAGGCTCTCGTTCACCCGGTTCATCGTGTCGGCCGGCAGGCTCTGGTCCACCACAAAAGCTACGGAAAGCGGAAACGGGTCCGTCGTGAAGTACACAATTTTCTGGCGTACGCCGTCTTCAAACACGCGGAACTTGCGCCAGTCGAGTGAGGGCACCATGGCGCCCTTTTTGTCGCGAATGGTGACCGGTACCAGCACCTCGTTGACCGGGATGATGATGGTCGCGGTCGCACCCTGGCCGGCTACAGGGATGTCCGGGGTGTCCGGCTGTGCCGGCGTGGCTTCCGGAGGAGCGGCAGGCTGGTCTGAGCCGGCCGAGGAGGACGAAGGCAGAGGGGCCTGGCTGCCGCCCGCGGCCTGCGCATCCGGAGAGGCTGCAGCAGGGGCGCCTGCGCCCGGCTGCACTGTCTCCTTCAGCGCGCCAAGGCTGTTCGGGTTCGCGGCCTGCGGTGTCGGTGCGTCCGGGATCGCGCCGCCTTGCTGCGCCTGGGCTGCGCCTCCCATGCCTAACAGCAACATTCCCACCAACGCAGCTTGCTTCACGATGTGTTCCCCCTCAAAAGTCCAACAGTGCGCGCCTGGATCGGACGAGGCTAGACGTCCGTCCCGGCGCTTGTATTTATTTCCCCATCATATAGATGCTCCCGAGTCGCCGATTCCTTGGACGCGGGATGCAGGGGCTAGAGTAGCAGAGGGCTTCTTTGACATTGCCGACATGGACATTGCCCGTCTCGCCGTGTCATGGTTCTCGCATTGCCATCCACCGCGGCCCACCGCGGAGAATCCAGGTTCCCTATGCAAGCGCTCAATCGCCGTCGCTTTCTCCAGTCCTCCGCCGCCTTTGCCGCCGCGGCCGCCTTGCTGCCTTCCCGATCGGCGCGTGCCAATCCTCTCGGCCTCCCGTTGGGGCTGCAGCTGTATTCGGTGCGTCAGCAGCTCCAGGCCGACTACGCAGGCACGCTTAAGGAGGTGGGCAGCCTTGGCTATAAGGAGGTCGAGGCGGCCGGCTTCGACGGCCACTCGCCGGTAGACGTAAAAGCGGTGATGGAGGCGGCCGGGCTCCGGTGTGTGTCGGCCCACTATCCGTCGGCGCAGCTCACCAAGAATCTGGACGCAATCCTTGAGTTCCACAAGGGGCTTGGGACCGCGAAATACATCATCTGCTCGTTCCCGGGTTTTCGCCCCGGTGCGGCCCCGGCCAACCTGCCGTTTAAGGAGCAGGTTCGGTCCTTCACTCCTGACGATTGGAAGTGGAACGCCGAGCAGTTCAATACCTGGGGCAAGCGGGTGCACGATGCCGGCTTCCAGTTCGGCTATCACAACCACACCATGGAGTTTGCCGCGCAGAACGGCGTCATCCCGTATGACATGCTGCTCCGCGAAACCGACCCGAAGCTGGTCATCATGGAGCTGGACTGCGGATGGGTCACCGTGGGCGGCGGCAGCCCCGAGCACTACCTGACGACCTATGCGGATCGCATCAAGATGCTGCACGTGAAAGACTTTGCGACGGACGCGACCCACAGCTCGATCGACAACCCGCCTCCGGCGGCTGAGCTTGGACGGGGCACGGCCAACTACCCAAAGATCTTCGCCGCGGTAAAGCCGGGCTCGATCGAGCACATGTTTGTGGAGCAGGAAGCCTACCCGGATCTGCCTCCGATGCAGGCGCTCAAGGTCGATGCGGAATATATGGAGAAGCTGAAGGCCTGAGCCGGGCGGCTTGGCTCCCGTGCGCTGCGCTGAAGGTCAGTGCGGAGTCTCGCAGCCTTTCCGCCCCGGGAACCGTCTAAGCTTCTACCATGCGCCGTAACAGTCTGCCTACACTCGCGCTGCCCACACTCGCGCTGCCTGCTCTGGCGCTGCTTCTCGTCTGCGCGCCCGCTTTGCGGGCGCAGTCGGCACCCTCGCCGGATGCGCCGCCGGTCAGTACCGTGCCGCCCCCTGCGGATGATGCGCAGGGGAGCGCGCCCGTCACCACGCTGCGCGTCAACTCGAACCTGGTTTCGCTGTACTTTACGGTGCATGACAAGCACGGCACGTTGATCCCCAACCTGACCCGGGACGAGTGCGACGTGTTTGAAGACAAGAAGCAGCAGAAGGTGCGTAATTTCGAGGCGCGGGCCGATCAGCCGCTGACGCTCGGCATTCTGCTCGATACGTCCGGCTCGCAGGAGAACGTACTGCCGCTCGAGCAATCCGCCGGTTCCAATTTCCTGAAGCAGGTTCTGGGCGCGAAGGATGAAGCGTTCCTGATCTCGTTTGACGTGGACGTAAGCCTGTTGGAGGACTACACCAACAACGCGGCCCAGCTGAGCCGCGCCATGAACAAGGCACAGATCAACACGGCGGGCGGCAATGGTGCCGCCGGGATCCCGGGTCTCGGACAAGGGACGATCCCGACACAAGGCGCGCCGAAAGGCACGCTGCTGTTTGACGCGGTGTACCTGGCCTCGCACGACAAGCTGCGGCAGGAGACAGGCCGCAAGGCAATGATCCTGCTGACGGACGGCGGCGACCAGGGCTCGAAATACCGCATCCAGGATGCGATCGAGCAGGCGCAAAAAGCGAACGCGATTATCTATGTCATCTTGATCGCCGACCGAGGCTTCTACTCCGGGGGGTCCATCCTGCTGGGCGGGTACAACGGCGACCAGTTGATGCGCAAAATGGCCGAGGAAACAGGCGGGCGTGTGATCGACGTGGGCAACAACGGCAAGAAGCTGGAGGCGGCGTTCGACCAGATTGAACAGGAGCTGCGGACGCAGTACGTCGCGAGCTACGTGCCGCTCAACACGGACTTCGATGGCAAGTACCGGACCGTCAACATCCAATGCAAGGGGGATGGACTGAAGGTCCAGTCGCGCAAGGGATATTATGCGGTGACGCAGGATGATACCGAGTAAGCCGGGCTACCTATTTGTGGGACTTGACATTCTTATCGGGTGTAACTCCTAGGAGCTTTCCCCGATGAAACGAATACTTACTTTGTCACTGACCGCTCTTTGCCTCAGTGCCGCCCCGATGGCACACGCGGCAGATGTAAAGACCGACTACGACCACAGCGCTAACTTCAGCCAATATCACACCTATTCGTGGGGTGACGTGAAAACGTCTGACCCCCTCTACGTAAGCCGTATCAAGGATGCTGTTAACAAGGACCTGCAGGCAAAAGGCTGGCAGATGGTGCCGTCCGGCGGCGGCGCAATGGTGTTTGCCAATGGCAGCATCAAGAACGAGCAGGAAGTAGAAACGTACTACAACAATCTCGGCGGCGGCTGGGGCAACGGCTTTGGCTTCCGGGGGTTTGGCGGCGGGTTTGGCGGCGGCGGTTTTGGCGAAGCTACCAGCAATACGGTCAATCAACCGATCGGCCACCTCGTGATTGATGTCTTTGACAGCTCGAACCATAACCTGTTGTTCCGCGGGATTTCCGACGACAACCTGTCCAATAAAGCAGACAAAAACACTAAGAACCTGGACAAAGACGTCGATAAGATGTTCAAGAACTTCCCGCCGCAAAGCAAAGGCTAGCTGCAAAGGGGTGCCAGGGCCGACAGAGACCCCGACTCTGGCACATACAGCAGGCAAGCCATTCGAATCGTCTCCTTTGCCTCAATGCGCGACCATCCCCAGAGCGCAAGCATGACTCCTATTCGCCGTAGACTGTTTTAAGCGCCCTGCTGAGAAAGAATGGCAGCAGAACGGCGACTGCGACAAGGCAGAGGAGGAGCATGAAGCGTTGGACAATCCTGACCCTGGCTGCAGGCATTTTTGCCGGTACGGCGGCAGCCGAGGTGCAGTTTCTCGGGCTGGTCCTGCCTCCGCCCGCGGTCACGATCGAGTATGACCACTCGGCATCGCTTGTCCGTCGCAGCTACTCCTGGGGCGAGATCCACATGGCCGTGCCGCAGTATGCGGGCGCGGTTCGCGCGGCGATCGACGCAAGCCTGCAGAAGCGAGGGTGGCAGCTGGTGCCGTCCGGCGGCAGCACCGTTGTCTTTGCGCATGGCGACATACGCGGCGAGGCGCAGCTATTAGCCGCCTATGGCGGCGCCAGCCCGGAAGCGGCAGGGACATGGCTGCAAAGCTGGACCGTGCAAGGCTACGGCCCGGGTTGGAAACCTTACTACGGCGAGGCTGTGCTGAATGCCCTGAGTGTGCCGGAGAATAATCTGGTTGTTGACATTTTCGACACGAGCGACCATCGGCTGCTGTTTCGCGGGGTGATGCAGGATGAGCTTTCCGCACCGGAGAAGCAGACCACCAAAACCCTGACGAAAACGATCAAGCGGATGTTCAGCAAGTTTCCGCCGAAGAAGTAAGCGCGAAGAGGCTCGCTATGCAGCTTCACCTCGCTGCATAGCAAGCCTCTTCGGCCTACCGTCCTGCTGGACTACAGATTCTTCTTCGAAAGGTACCAGCTATCCACCTGGAGGCCCGCACCGCCGCCGTTGGTGCGCTTTTCCGCATCGGCCACAGTGGCTGGACTCGGGACGATGACTGCATCTCCCGGCTGCCAGTCGGCACCAAGCGATACTCCATCGCGGTCCGTGGTCTGGATCGCCTCAAAGATGCGGATGATCTCGTCGACGGAGCGGCCAAGCTGCGGCGGATAGTAGATGATCGCGCGGATTTTTCCCTTGGGATCGATGGCGAAGACGGCGCGCACGGCAGCCGTGTCCGAAACTGCCTCGTGCACCAGGCCATAGGCGATGGAGACCTTGAAGTCCAGGTCGGCGATCAGCGGGAACTGGATCTTGACTCCACCCATCTGCTCCATGTCGCGCACCCAGGCGATGTGCGAGAAAACCGAGTCGATCGACACGCCGATGGGCTGCACATTCAGGCGATCCCAGTCGGCCTGGCGCTTGGCAAACGCGATGAACTCCGTGGTGCACACCGGCGTGAAGTCAGACGGGTGCGAGAAAAGCATGACGTACTTGCCCTTGGACAGGTAGTCGCTCAGCTTGATCATGCCGTGCGTGCTTTTGGCCTCGAACTCCGGGGCCTGCTCAAGAATGCGAGGGATGCGTGATTCGGCGGTGATGCTCATGCAGTCTCCAGGTAATGCGGTGTACGGGCGGGGCGCACCCCGCAACGCTAGTAAACAGTCTCTTCCAAAGAGATGCGGAAGGGAGCCGAAGGGTCCAGCAAGACGGACACCCTCGCCTTGTCTGCCGCGCGGAGGGAAGGGCGCCTGCAGCGAAGCATCCAAACGTGGGGGCCGGCGCCCGGCTCCAACTCTCTCCCCGCAGCATACCGCAGCGGGGGGACTGCGAGGCCCGTGTCTGCAGCCGCCTGCTGCAAGGCCTGCGGGCTTTTGCGTCCGGGCAAGGAGGCTGACCATGCCGCGTGCGTACCGATACCTGCTGCTGGATGTTTTTACAGACGTGCCTTTTCGCGGCAACCAGCTTGCCGTGTTTCTCGATGCAGATGGCTTGAGCGGCGAGGAGATGCAGTCGCTCGCCCGGGAAACAAACCTGTCTGAAACGACCTTCTGTTTCCCACGCGAAAGCCTGCCGGACGGCGAGGTGCGGGTGCGCGTTTTTACCACGGAGGAGGAACTGCCGTTTGCCGGGCACCCTACGCTGGGAACGGCGACGGCACTGCGCCTTACGGTGGACCGACTGCGCGGCGCGGACACGGTGACGCTGCGGCTGCCAGTCGGCGCGGTCATGGTTCGCTTCGCGCGGGACGGAGCGCTGCCTGGCCTGACTTTTGGGCGCCCGGTCCGCGGGTTCATGGAGCAGCCGCTGCCGCACTTCGGCCGGCAGCACGAGCCGGCGAGGGTCGCGGACGCCCTCGGGCTGCCAGTCAGCGCGCTTGCACCCTCCAAACCTATCCAGACGGTCTCCACAGGCGTCCCGTTCGTCATCGTGCCGCTCAACACGCTCACCAGCCTCCAGTCTCTGGCCATTCCGCAGGAGCGAGCGACCCGGTACCTGGCCGAGACGGACGGCAAGTGGTTTTACGTCCTCGCACCCGGGCTTGAGGCTGGGCACTGGCGCGCCCGGATGCAGTTCTACGGGGGCGAGGACCCGGCGACCGGCTCGGCTGCGGGCTGCGCCATCGCCTACCTGGTGCAGCACGGGTACGCGGCTCCCGGGCAAGAGATTGTGATCGAACAGGGCAGCGAGATCGGGCGCGCGAGCCGTATCGTCTGCTCGGCCCAGCTGCCGGGGCATGACGGTAGTACCGAACAGAGCTCCCAAGACTCCCGAATCGGGAAAAAACATTACGTTCATGTTGGCGGATGCACCGTTCCTGTCGCAGAGGGACAGTTTTTCCTTTTTTGATACACATTCGTTCCACAGAGCCAAACCCGCATTGGCAGCGGGCTTCGGTCTGTTTCGAGCCAGATTTCCTTTCTTGCAACGGGAATCTTCGCCTGGTTTCGCTTCCTGTTCGCCATTGCGCGGCAGGGGGGTGGTCCGTAGTCTGAGCAAGCACTCAGAAGCCAATCCATCGGCAACCGGGTGCAACTTTCGCCTTTTCTCGACAACTGAAGCGGTTCAACGACTCCGTCCGCACCATTGCGAACGCTGAGCCTTTGATCCCCGTGCTTTGCTCCGCCGGATCGAGTTTTGCCGGCAGGCAAGGGCGACACACCGTGCCGTTTGGCGCGCTCGCTGGAGTTTTGTCTCCATGCAAGCCGCGCCTCCGGGGCGTGCGCCCTCGCTTTGCCCTAAAACCGTTTCGGCG
Source organism: uncultured Acidobacteriaceae bacterium (assembly GCA_964249695.1). Lineage (GTDB taxonomy): Bacteria > Acidobacteriota > Terriglobia > Terriglobales > Acidobacteriaceae > EB88. Next base: position 127 of record CAXUDF010000017.1, on the reverse strand, counting down.
GCGCCACACGACTACGGAACCCCCTCGCCGGGGAGCAGCGCAGCCGCTCGTTCTAAAAAACGGCTGCGCGCCTCGCGGGAATACAGACCAAGAAGCGAGCAGGCCAGAACGATGCGTCCTAAAAAAG
>CAXUDF010000016.1:34752-35983 GCA_964249695.1 uncultured Acidobacteriaceae bacterium | reverse complement strand
ATCTGGTCCACTTCCTGCTCCACATCGGTGTCGAACAGCGTCTTGCCGGTGATCCGCAGCGCCAGCAGCAGCATCTCCGCGTGCACGTCGCGCACCGCGCCGCTTTGCCAGCCGGCTGTCATGCGCATCGTGTACTCCGAGATGATGGCGCCATACGCACTCACCCGCTGGCGATGGAACGCCGGCGCCGCGAGCCTTCGCTGCCGCATGTGCAGCGGCTCTTCGCTCGTCAGCAGCCCCTCACCCAGCACTGCTTTCGAGCGCTGCATCACCAGGTTGCGGTGGTGGTGCCCGGAGTCGCGCACCAGCATCTCGCCGACCAACTCCGGGTGGTTGAACTGCACCACGGTCCGGCCCAGCGCCTTGAAGTACACCAGGTCGCCATAGCGCTGCGCGTTGCTCAGCAAAAAGGAAGCCGCGTCCTCGCGAAAGAACTCGCCCCGCAGCAGCCGCTGCACAAATGGCGGCCCTTCCGGTACCTGTTTTCCGGCCCGCCAGCGAATATCCGGTGCGTGTTCGAGAGTTTGCATGCGAATTACGCCAAGTTTATCCCGGGGCCCGCGGCGCTTCTTGACCACACGCACACGACCGCTGGTGAAGTTCCAGCGCAGCTCGCAGCGCGCGACTCTTATTGCCGTGACTGCTCGTGAACTGGCCGCACTCCCTGACCGCGAAGCCCTGATTGCCGATCTTCGCGCGACCCTCTCGCACCTGTCCCCGGACGACACCGCAACCAGCCCCATCCGCGGCGGCCGCGCCGCTGCTTTGCGCGCGCTCAGCGCCATCAAACCGCAAGCCTACGAGCGCACCCGCAACTTCCTTGCCGGCGACGTCACCCGGCTTTCTGCACCGCTGCGCCACGGCGTGCTCACCCTGTCCGAGGTCCGCGACCACGCCCTCGCAGCCTCCGCGCGCCCCGGCGACGCCGGCAAGCTGGTCAATGAGTTCGCCTGGCGCGACTACTGGCAGCGCCTCTACTTCCTGCTCGGCGAAGGCATCTGGGACGACCGCGAAGAGCTGAAAACAGGCTTCAGTGCCGAAGAGTACACACGCGAGCTGCCGCAGGATCTAGCCTCGGGCGAAACTACCCTGCGCTGCATGGACAGCTTTGCCGACGACCTCGCCGCGCACGGGTGGCTCCACAATCACGCCCGGATGTGGCTGGCCGCCTACCTGGTGCACTGGCGCCGCGTCCGCTGGCAAACCGGCGCGCGCTGGTTTCTGCAGCACC
>CAXUDF010000016.1:25645-34742 GCA_964249695.1 uncultured Acidobacteriaceae bacterium | reverse complement strand
CGGCCAGCAACAATCTTTCGTGGCAGTGGGTGGCGTCGTCCTTTTCGAGCAAGCCTTACATCTTCAACCGCGAAAACCTGGAGCGCTACACCGACGGCCTGTACTGCCGGGCCTGCAAACACGCCGCGGCCGGCACCTGCCCCTTCGAGGCGACCTACGAGGAGCTTTCAGACGAGCTTTTCCCGCGCCTCAACCAGAGGGACGACACCACGCTCCCCTACCGTCCGCCCCAGCACGAGCGCCCTGCGCCCGCGCCAAAGTACGCCTCGCCCGGCGACAGACCTTTGCTGTGGGTGCACACCGACGGCCTCAACCCGGAGTGGCCCGCCTTCAGGCAGCAGCCCGACAGCCCTTCGGTCTTCGTGTGGGATACAGCCTGGCTCGCAGCTGAACAGATCACGCTCAAGCGCGTCGTCTTCATCGCAGAATGTCTCAAGGAAATGCCGGCCGCCCTCGCCATCCGCGCAGGCGACCCGGCGGCGGAAGTCCTGGCAGCAGCCCAGGCGCACGGCTCCACGCACATTCTGGCCCTGCGCACGCCCGACCCGCGCCTGCAGGCAGCCGCGGCCGCGCTCGCACGGCACCTGCCGGTCGTCTGGCTTGACCCGCCGGCCTTTGCCGCGGGCGTGCGCGAGCAGGATCTCAAGCGCTTCTCCCGCTACTGGCAGCGTGCCCAGGGCTCAGCCCTGCACCCCACCCGCGCCTGAGCAGCGAGCGAGGATCGACCGCGATGCGCTGCTCTGGATGCCGCTCCACCCCTGTGGCCCGCAGGCGGCCGCGCGCCTATGGCTTCGCACGAGCGGCGAAGGGTAGCTCCAACGTGCCGGTATGGCCGGTGGTGTTGTCAATGAGCGAAAGCGAAACGTACACGCTTCCGCGCGGCAGGCGAATTTGCTGACGCAGGGGCGTCCCGATCCTCTGGGCCAGCTGCAGCTGCTCCGGCGAGTAGTTCAGCTGCACGCGATCAATCGCTGTTCCTACCACTTCCCCGGTCTCTGTATAGGCCATGGCGGCCGCAATTAAGTCGGCATGCTGCTTGCCTGCGGGCGTGGGAGCGAAGCGGAGATCCTTGGACAGCGCTGCATATTCGATGACAAAGGGCTGGTCGTGCGGGCTCCCAATGATCTTGCCCTTGCGGTCCCGTGCAGGCGGCAGCACCTGCCAGCCCGCAACGTCTGCAGCTGGAACGATGCGCGCTTCAAACAGGATGGTATTCGCCCCACCCGCGGGTAGGGTGTAGTCGGTAAGCTGATCCGCGTCGGAGCGGTGTACCTTGCTCGGTGGGAGCTTGCGGCCTGCGGCAATCGTGTCCAGGTCACCGTTGATCTGGCCGAGTTTTGCCTCATTCAACACACCGCTTGCATCATCGTGGAGGCTGTCGAAGGCGATATAGCCCAAGCGGTAGTGCAGCGTGTACGGTCCACCCGCCACTACAACCTTGGTGCGGTGGAAGCGGTTGTCGGCAATGTATGGATCGGGTGAGTAGGTCAGCGTGTAGTAGTTCGCACCGTCGTTGACTGCCTTCGGCACCACGTGGTCGATGTCGTTGCGGTTATAGAAGGCCTCGCCGCCGGTAATGCCGGCCAGTTTGTCCATGGCCACTTCGCCCGTAATATCGCGCCCTTCAATGACGCTTCCCGCGGGGGAGTTTGACGCGGCTCCATTCCCTGGGTTGATCCCTCCGTCACTGTGAGGCTGACTATCGCCTACCGCAACCCCGCCAGGGTTGAACTCGGGACCCTTGACGTCGATCGGGTAGACGGCGACCCGGTCCAGGGAAAGCTGGTTGTACAGGTGGGTCAGCACGGCCGGGTTTTCCGCCTGAGCCGAACTAGCCGAGCCGAAGCTCCCTTCGGTCAAGGGGAAGCTGGTCGAAAACCAGAGCAGATTTTTGCGTCCCGGTATACGGCTCAGGTAGCTGCTGAGCGTGGCGAGCGCGGCCACCGTGTCGTCAAAGTGCTCCAGGTAGCCGCCGCCGTTCTGGAGCAGCCGGGGCAGCTCGCGGTCGACCGCCGCGCGCAGCAGCGCAGGGTCGGTGGTGAAGCTTTGCAGCATGAGCGCCGCATGCCCGCTGTTAATCCCGAAGACCGCGACTGCGCTGCGGCCGCCAAAGCCGGCAATGGCCCGCTGCATTTGGAGGCGCAGGTACATCTGGTTGATGACATCAGTGTCATAGGCGTCGATCAGCAGCACATTCACCGTGCTTGGCAGCTGAGACTCGACAACGTTCGAGTACACCCCGTGCGGCAGCGCAGCAATCGCCTTGACCCCCGAGGCGCTTTGCTGCTGTTCGTCAAAGCTGCGGATGGCCTGAGGCTTGTTGTCCTCAAAGATCTGGAAGTCGCCCTGCTTTAATCCATGGACAGGATTGCCTTTCCCGTCCAGCACGGAGACATCGGTAACGACGCGCCGTACGTTTGTGGTGAGGGTATACGGTGCCGGACTCGAGGTCTGTGCCAGGCCGCATGCGCTGAGGAGAAGCAGAAACAAGACCAGCATGAGGCGGCTTGGCACGGGCATGCTTCCTCCTTGTACCGGCTGGCACGGGGCTTGCCGACCGATGAACAATATCAGCGCAAGGCCTTTATACGCCGGCAGCCGTAGGAATCGCCTGGGGAGTGCAACTTCTTCTCGCCGAGGTAACACCTTCGCCGACCAGGCGCCGGTAGAGGGCTTCTCCGCGCTCATTGCTCTCGCGAGGGTACCGCCGCTTGAGGGTGGTGGGCCCACCAGGACTTGAACCTGGAACCAACGGATTATGAGTCCGCTGCTCTAACCAATTGAGCTATAGGCCCTGCGGGGAGCTCCGCTCGCTGTCGACCTGAGACTCGGTCTACCGAGAGTCAGGGGCGAGCGAAAGCACTCCCTCGGAGTGTAAAGCACCGGGTCTCGCGGGATCAGGCTTTCTGGTTATCCGGCACGGCGACTGCGCGGAAGCGCGCCGCCAGCTCCCGCACTTCGGCATTCAGATGCGGGCCTGCAAGAGGCTTGCCATGCCCCGGCGCGACCACGGCCACGTCCAGCGACGACAAGCGTTCAACCGACTCCTGCGCCGCCGCCCAGTCCGAGGTGAAGTACGAGGGCGGTCCGTGCAGCTCGGGCTCCTGCGCCAGCGCGGCCTCAAAAAAGCTCTCCGGCTTGGTCGTGCAGTAGGCGTCGCCTACCAGCAGGGTGCGATCGGCTGCCCGGTACAGTGAGCAGTGACCCGGCGTGTGGCCCGGCGTATGCAGCACCTCCCAGCCCGGCATCAGCGTGCCGGCGCCCAGGCTAAGCGGCTGCAGGCGGCCGCTCAGGTTCACGGGGCCCTTTGAGTAGAGCGGCGAAAGCAGCGACATCATGCCGCCGCCCGCGCCTGCGTTCGGCGCCGGATACTCCCGCTCACCGGTCAGGTATGGGAACTCAAGCGGGTGCGCGTACACCGGTACGTCCCAGTCTTCTGACAAGTTGGCCGCGGCACTCACGTGGTCAAAGTGGCCGTGGGTCAGCACGATCGCATTGGGCGGTCCGCTGTGCGAGCGCTCGGCCCAGCGCCGGATCAGGTCATGTGTAAACGGCAGGGCCGCATCCACCAGCGTCCAGCTGCCGTCTGCATGCGTGACCGCAAACACATTCACAAAGGCGATGCGCAGGCCCTGGACTCCGGGCGCAATCGCATCCATTGGCACTACCTGGTCGTCCGCTACGGCCACTTTATCCATCGTGTACGCGCCCCCGCTCCATATAGATGCGGGCGCCAGAAGCAGGGCAGGCTACTGCCACTTCTCCAGAAAATCGTGCACCGACGACGACTCCATATGCCGCATGTCGCGGAACTCGCCGCCATTTTGCGCATGGAGGACACTGCCGTCAGGCTGCACGACTGCCAGCGCCGGCACGCCATGCTTCACATCCACACCGTACTTCGAGCCCACATCCAGATTCTGGTCAAAGTGCCCGATGTTGACGTCGACCAGGACGAAACGCTGGTCCAGCATGGCTTTATTCTGCGGCTCGTGGAAGTAGATGTTCAGCACCTGGCAGTCGCCGCACCAGTCCCCGCCAAAGTCGAGCAGCACCCGCTTGTGCTGCTGCCCGGCCGTCTGCAGCGCCGCCGCGATGTCGCCCTGTGCGGCAGCAATAGCGGGGTAGATGTGCGCGTGCGGTATGGGCCGTGCCGGGGCGCTTGCCTCGTGTTTGCAGCCGGCAGCAGCCAGAATGCCGGTCATCGCAGCCACCCCAAGGTATCGTCCGATCCAATTCCCGTTCATGCACGCTCCCTCGCGAAAGAGCCGGCCATGCGGCTGCCGCGTGTAAACAGGATGCGTCACTGTCTCGCTTTGGTGCAACGGCAACTCGGGGCGGAGAAGGGTGTCTACATCAACGCATCGAACGATGTGGAGGCGCTATGCCGAAGCAAGCACTCACCCTGTTTGAAGTAGCCGCCATGGCCTTGCTGCTTTTGGCGGCAGGCTGCCATAAGCTCGACCCCTCGGCCGGCGACCCAGCCGACGCCAATCTTGCGCCGACCAGCGGGACGCTCAACGACAGCCTTGCCGGGGCGGGCAGTGCCCAGCTGCCTTCGGCCTCTCCGGCAGGCACGGCCCCGTCCTCCACAATCCCGCCCCGCACAGCCCCTGGGCAGCTCGCGTCTCCAGGGAGCTATGCGAACGCGGTTCCAGGCTCCGCGTCCAGCACCATCCCGCCGCCCCCGCCTGAAGACACCCCGTACGGGGTGCAAACGCAGAGTAATCCCGGCAGCGCTGGCTATGCCGATGAGTACGCCGCGGGCTCAACTGAGGTAAATGAGGGTCAGGACGACGCCGGCGCAGGCTATGAGCAGGCAGCCTACGCCGACACTCCGCCGCCGCCCCTGCCCGAGTACGACCAGCCGCCATGCCCCGGCGACAACTACCTATGGACGCCGGGCTACTGGAACTATGCGCAGAGCAGCTACTTCTGGGTGCCGGGCGTGTGGGTAGTTGCGCCCTTTATCGGCGCGCTTTGGACGCCCGGCTACTGGAACTTTGGCGGCGGCCGCTACGGCTTTCACCACGGCTACTGGGGTCCCCACATCGGCTTCTACGGCGGCATCAACTACGGGTACGGCTTTTTTGGGCACGGCTACGAGGGCGGCTACTGGAACCATGACCGTTTCGAATACAACCGCGCTGTCACCCGGGTCAACACCACCTTTGTTCACAACACCTACGTGCATGACGTCGGCGTGAACAACAATCACGTCGCCTACGACGGCGGCCGCGGCGGTCTGGACGCGCGGCCTGCGCCTTATGAGCAGGCCGCCGCACGCGAGCAGCACTTTGGCGCCCTGCCGGTGCAGCAGCAGCATGTGGAGCAGGCGCGGACGAACCGCTCGCAGTTTTCAGGCGCCGGCGGCGGCCGGCCGCAGCTGCTGGCCGATGCCCGCCCGCTGAGCGGGCGCACCGCGGCCACGCCGCAGGCAGCACGGCTCGCACCGCTGGCCGGGCGGGAGGGCTTTGCGCAGACGGGAGGGGCCAGCGGCCTCACGCAGGAGCGGTCGAGAAGCTCCGTTCCCTTTAACCAGCAACCCGCAGGGCGCACCCCGCAGTCGACGCAGCAGGCCCAGGCCGCGCGCGGGGAGGGCAATCGACCCCCCGTCATCATCAATGGAAACGAAGCCGGTGCCGGTCAGGAGCGAGCGCAGGGTGCCCGCACGGGGCTGGAGCAGCAGCAGCAACGGGAGCAGCAGCAGCGCGTGCAGCAGCAACAGGAGCAAGTGCGAGCACAGCAGCAGGCGCAGCAGCCGCGCCCGCAGTACACGCAGCAGCCGCGCATCGTAGAAGACCAGGGCGGCTCGCAAGGCCGCTCGGCGGCGCAGCCCCGCCAGCCGTACCAGCCCCAGCAGCGCGCCCAACCGCAGTTTGACCAACCACGCCCCGCACCCGCGCCGGAGGTGCAGCCGCGCCCTGAACAGTCACGTCCTGAGCAGCCACGTCCGCAGCCGCAGGTAAGCCAGCCTCGGTCCGCACCGGCGCCGGAAGCGCCCCACGCGGAACCCGCACGCCCTTCAGGCGGGGCGGCAGGCGGTGGCGGCGGCCACGGTCCACACTGATAGGCCACGACGTGGCGTCATGCGACAGCAAAGCGGGAGCCCACGGGCTCTCGCTTTACTGTCTACCGCGTTAGGTTGCGTACGCCCGCAGCCTTACAACTCTGTTGAATGCGTCCGCAGCAGCTCTTTCGCGCGCGCGGCAAACTCGATTAGCGGCATCGATCCGCCATCGCCCTTGCCGCGCGTCCGTACGCTCACCGCATGGGCCTCGGCTTCCTTGTCGCCCATCACCAGCACGTATGGGATTTTCTGCAGCGTCAGCTCGCGAATCTTTGCGTTCATCTTCTCGTTGCGCCCGTCGAGCTCCACCCTCAGGCCCGCCAGTTCCAGCTGTGCCTTCACTTCCTGCGCGTAGGCGAGGTGCCGCTCCGCGATTGGCACCAGGCCTACCTGCACCGGCGCCAGCCATAACGGGAAAGCCCCCGCAAACTGCTCAATGAGCACGCCGAAGAAGCGCTCCACCGAGCCGAACAGCGCACGGTGCACCATAACCGGCTGGTGCCGCTCGCCATCCTCGCCCACGTACTCGAGCTCAAAGCGCGCCGGCAGGTTGAAGTCAAACTGTACCGTCGAGAGCTGCCATAGCCGGCCCAGCACGTCGACCAGCTTGATGTCGATCTTGGGCCCGTAGAACGCAGCCTCGCCCGGGATCGTCTGGTACGCAATCCCCTTGCGTGCCAGTGCTTTTTCCAAAGCGCCGGTCGCCAGCTCCCAGTTCTCATCCGAGCCCGCCCACGCCGCGCGGTCTTTCGGATCCCACGTCGACAGCTCGACCTTAAAGTCGGTGAAGCCGAACGTCTGGAGCACCGCCTGCGCAAAGTCAATGCAGCCGACTACCTCGTCCTCAATCTGCGCGGGCGTGCAGAAAATATGCGCGTCGTCCTGCGTGAACCCGCGCACCCGCAGCAGCCCATGCATGGTGCCCGAGCGCTCGTACCGGTACACATTGCCAAGCTCCGCGTAGCGCACCGGCAGGTTGCGGTAGCTCTTCGGCGAGTTCTTGTAGATCAGGATGTGAAACGGGCAGTTCATGGGCTTCATGCGGTAATCCGCGTCGTCGAGCTCCATGGGCGTAAACATATTGGCCGCGTAAAAGCCCTCGTGTCCGCTGGTCTGCCACAGGTTCACTTTCGCCACGTGCGGCGTGTACACCAATTCGTAACCGCGGCGGAGACATTCATCCTTCATCCAGTCTTCCATCGTCTTGCGGATGATGGCGCCCTTCGGATGCCAGAAAATGAGCCCCGCGCCCGCAATCTCCTGGATCGAAAACAGGTCGAGCTGCTTGCCCAGCACGCGGTGGTCGCGCTTCGCAATTTCCTCCAGCTGCTTAAAGTGCTCATCGAGCGCTTTCTGCGAGAAAAACGCTGTGCCGTAAATGCGCTGCAACTGCGGGTTGCGCTCGTCGCCGAGCCAGTACGCGCCGGCAAGCGAGAGCAGCTGGAACGCCTTCACGCGGCCCGTCGAGGCCACATGCGGCCCGCGACAAAAGTCCGTAAACCCGCCGTTGCGGTAAAGCGAGATCTCCTCGCCCGGCTGCGTGAAGCGCTCGATGAAGTGCACCTTCATGAACTCGCCCGATTTTTCATAGTTGGCAAGCCCCTGCTCACGCGGCTCCCACACCCGCAGAAACGCATCATCGCGCGCCGCGATCTCGGCCATGCGCCCTTCGATCAGGCGCAGGTCTTCTTCCTTGAGCGGCTGCTCGCGATACACGTCGTAAAAGAAGCCGGCCTCCGTCGCCGGCCCATGGCCGAGCTTCGTGTCCGGGTAGAGCTCCAGCAGCGCGGTCGCCATCACGTGCGCGGCCGAGTGCCGCAGCACCCGCAGCGCGTCCGGGTCGGTCTCTTTCAGCAGTTCCAGCCGGACGTCTTCAAGCAGCGGCTCCCGCAAGCCCACCAGGCGCTCCGCAGACGCATCAGCAGCCCCGTACATGGCCGCCTCGGTCACGCCCGCCTCAGTGTTTGCATCCTGCTCCGCCGCTTCAGCCGCCACCCGCAGCGGCCGCACCCGCGCCACCACCACTGCTGAGGCCAGCCGCGGCGAGATCGCCGCCGCTACCTCTAGCGGCGTCGTTCCTGCCGGAACCTCGCGCACCGCACCATCCGGCAGCTCTATTTTGATCGTCTTTTGCTCTTGGACGGCCTGCATTTGCTCGCTCATAGTCAGGCACCAGCATAGCGCCTCAGACACGCCCAGGATCCATTTCTGGCCGGTTGGTGTCTACGATCCTGTGCGATATCTCCTGCTTGCGCTTTTCTGTCTAACCGGGTGCAAGCCACAAACGCTGCCGCTAAGTGTACTGCCGGCGAGCGCGCACACGACCATGCACGGTGTGCTGCTCAGCGCTTCACTTGCCCAGGACCGCCACGGCAGCCCGCTGTTACTCCTGACAATCCACAATGCAAGCTCACATCTGGCGAATGTCGTTACTGGCTTTACGGATAATGGTGTAACTTACCGCGCTGCGTCCTTTCACTTCTTCACCGAGCTACAGGATGGCACTCAGGCAGAACTCTTCTGCGATGGATGCCAGCCCGTGGGCGTCCTCAGCGGAACCCACTTCCCTACACCCTATGTCATCACTCTTGAGCGGGGCGGCCTTCAGACGATAGCGCTCCCACTGCAGAGTTTCTTCTACACGGGCGGTTCTGAAATGCACTTAGGTACACAAGCCAGTACCGCCTTTAGCCTGACCGCTTCATTTGAAGGCGAAAACTGGTTTGTCCCCGCATCCACCGAAGCACCGGACGCCGTTTTTTGGATGGGCGCTGCTTCAGCCACCGTGACGTTACCGGCAAGGTCCTGCAGGCTCACGCTCCCCATCGTTTCAGAATATGCTCCTGCCATTTCACCAGGAAACAACGGTAATCATGGAGTGCATTTGCACTGATTGAAAGCGGAGCTTCACGCTTCTATAATCGGCTGGAGAAACAATAGCCATGATGTTTCACGCTGTAGTTAAACAAGCTGAAGACGGTTGGTTCGTCGTGGAGTGCCCGGCTCTTCCCGGCTGCGTCTCACAAG
>CAXUDF010000016.1:17826-25545 GCA_964249695.1 uncultured Acidobacteriaceae bacterium | reverse complement strand
GAAGACGGTTGGTTCGTCGTGGAGTGCCCGGCTCTTCCCGGCTGCGTCTCACAAGGCCGCGATGTTAGAGAGGCCTTGGAGAACATCAAGGAAGCCGTGACAGCCTGGATCTAGGCCGAAGACCAGAAGTCGCGGTGAGGCCTGGCTCCGGCGAAGCCGATCTAGCCATCGTGGTCAAACAGCAATACTTCTCTACCCGAGCGCGGTCTGCCCCCGCCGCTCCCGCTCCTTCATCACCAGCCCCACATTCTCCTCCACCCAGCTCGTCAGCGCGAGCACCCGCGGCGCCAGCTGCCCGCCCAGCCCGGTCAGGCTGTACTCCACCTGCGGCGGCACTGTCGGGTACACCGTGCGCAGCACGAACCCGTCCGTCTCCAGCGACCGCAGCGACTGCGCCAGCATCTTCTCGCTCACCCCGCCGATGCTGTGCGCCAGCTCGCTGAATCGGCGGCTGCGCTCCAGCAGGCGAATCAGAATCAGCGGTCCCCAGCGCGAGCACACGTGGTCCAGCACCGTGCGGGTCGGGCAGTCCGCGCGGTATACATCGCCGCGGCGCGCCCTCTTGCCTGCTGCGGCCGCCCTGCTTTTTGCCTTTTGTGCAAGAGCCATGTAAGCAGCTTACCGCAAGGTACGTACTTACAAAAAGTAAGTAAGTCAGCTACGCTCTTCCTCAGAGCCGTCCATCCAAGGCGCTCCAAAGGAGAAAGCAAATGATCCTCATCACCGGAGCCGGCGGCAAGCTCGGCCGCCTCGTCATCCAGAACCTGCTTGCGCGCGTGCCCGCCTCGCAAATCGCCGCCCTCGTGCGCTCCCCCGAAAAAGCCGCTGACCTCACCGCGCTCGGCGTGGAGCTTCGCCAGGGCGACTACCATCAGCCGGCAACTCTCGCTCCCGCCATGGCCGGCGTCACCCGCGTCCTGCTCATCTCGTCCAGCGACTTTCGCGACCGCGTCCAGCAGCACCACAGCGTCATCGATGCCGCGCAGCAGGCCGGCGTGCAGCTGCTCGCCTACACCAGCCTGCTTCGCGCCGAGACTTCACCGCTCGCCCTCGCCGCCGACCACAAGGCCACCGAGCAGTATCTCCAGTCCTCCGGCCTGTCGTTCGTCGTACTCCGCAACGGCTGGTACCTCGAGAACCACACCGAAGCGCTCGCACCTGCCGTTGCGCACGGCACTATCCTCGGCGCCGCAGGCGGGGGCCGCTTCGCCTCCGCAAGCCGCGCCGACTACGCCGCAGCTGCCGCCGCAGTTCTCACCGGGCCGGGTCACGAGAACAAGGTCTACGAGCTCGGCGGCGACCAGCCCTATGCGCTTTCCGAGCTCGCCGCCGAGGTCTCCCGCCAGGCCGGCAAACCGGTGGCCTACCGCAATCTGCCGCAGGTGGAGTACGAACAGGCTCTCCTCGGTTTCGGGCTGCCTGCCCCGGTCGCTTCCATCCTGGCCGATGCCGACGCGCACGCCCAGCGCGGCGCGCTCGACAACCCCGGCGACGCGCTCCACCAGCTTCTCGGCCGCACCACCACCACCCTGGCAGAAGCCGTACGCGCCGCGCTTTCGGCCTGAGCCTGGCGCGTTTGCTACCCGCACTCTCCCGAGAAGGGCGGGGCTTTCTTCCTGCCGGACGGCCTTATACCAGGCGTGCGCAGCGCGGCTAACCTTGTTCACGCCGTTGGCTGCGCTGCTCACACCGGTGCGGTATACCACGGCGGCGGCCAGCCAGATCCACGCTGCCAGCCGCCGCACTCACCCTCGTCTACGCCTTTGCCGCGGCCCCGCTCCGCGCCGCCGTCATCATGTCGTTAAACTTCTTGAACTTGTCGTCATAGTCGCCGCTCGCCGGCGCTGTCCGCAGTGGCTTCACCCGCTCCACCTGGATCTCGCTCGGCGTCGGCTGCTGCCCCATCAGCTTTACCGACTCCGCAACAAAGTCCGCCAGCGGCATCGCGTTCGGGTCCTTCTTCTGCCGTTCGCCCTGCAGCTCGGTCTGCACATACGGCGGCACAAGCTCCACTACCTCAATGCTGGTGCCCGCCAGCTGGTAGCGCAGCGACTCGGTCCACGAGTGGATGGCCGCCTTGGTCGCGCAGTAGGTCGGGTTCAGCGCGAGCGGCATAAACGCCAGGCCTGAGGTCACCGTCACCAGCGTAGCGTTTGCCTGCTTCAGCAGCAGCGGCATCAGCGCCGCCGTCAAACGGATCGGCCCCAGCAGATTGGTCGTCACCATGGCCTCAGCCTGCGGCAGGGTTTTGCCCAGCTCCTGCACCGTCTCCTCGCTCATGATGCCCGCGTTGTGGATCACCACATTGAGCGCGGGAAATTTCTCCGTCAGCTCCTTCGCAAAGCGCTCAATATCCTCGGCCGAGTTCATATCCGCAGTCAGAAACTGCATCCCCGCGTTCGCCTTGGCCGTCTCTTCCAGCACCTCGCGCCGTCGGCCTGAGATCACCACCTGGTTGCCCTGCTGGTGAAACGCCTCTGCCAGGCCGCGCCCAATGCCTGAGCCGCCTCCCGTAATCAACATGGTATTGCCGGTCCTTTTCATCTCGTTCTCCTCCGTTTCGTCCTTCTGCACAAAGCCTAGGCCCTTAGCTCCTTTTCGGGAAGTAGGCACGTACCGGTGCCATACTTACCCAAGGGAGAGTGTCTACGTGCATCATTCGGAAACCTCCGCGCCCGCCGAGACCCGAGCCGTACAGGCGGAACTGGCCCACTCCGCCCCGCCTGCTGAGACTGACCCGCAGGTCGAACAGCTCGTGCAGGAGATCATCGCCCGCGTCGCCGACCGCTGGACCATGCTGGTGCTGGAAGTGCTCGAGGAGCACGGTACGGTGCGCTTTACCCGGCTGGGCGAGCTGGTCGGCGGCGTCAGCCAAAAGATGCTCACCAAGACGCTTCGCCAGATGGAGCGCGACGGTCTGCTCACCCGCACCGTCTACCCGGTGGTCCCGCCGCACGTGGACTACCGGCTGACCGAGCTCGGCCGCAGCCTCGGCGCGGCTTTCTGCGGGGTATGGATGTGGGCTGAAAAGCACCACGACGCCGTGGAGCGAGCGCGCAAAGCCTTTCACAAAGCCACCCTTCCCCGGGACTGACGGCTGTAAGCCGTCGAAAAGCCGTAGAGCACCAAGGGATGTCGCAGCCTCGCAGCGTGGTCGTCCAGCCTTGCCGGCACCTTTGTGCGCCACTGACTGGAATCGAGACAATCGCTCCGCGCGGCTCCCACATTGGTAATCTGCGTCCCCTGGCTTCAGTCATTTTTGGTCTTCGCGCGCTCCAGGCAGTCGCATGGCTCTCTAGTATCAGGGGCGGGTTCCTGCTCTACACCCTTGCACGACTTGCATGACTACCTTGCGCTTCTTCTGCCCTGGAGACCTCTCGATGCGTCCACGTTCGCTTTCCCTGCACGCTGCCGCCGCACTTGTGCTCGGCTCTCTGCTCTTCTCGGGTTGCGGTGGTTCCAGCCCCAGCGCCGCCATATCTTCATCCGCCAGCGGCAGCAGCTCAGCCACGCCTTCGGCCGCCCCTGTGCTGGTCAGCCTTTCCCCGCAGGGTGCAACTATGGGCAGCCCCGCCTTCGCGCTCACGCTCGCCGGCAGCAACTTCCTGTCCGGCTCCACGGTGCTTTGGAACGGAACAGCGCTCACCACTACCTACGGCAGCAGCACCTCGCTGTCGGCGCAGGTACCGGCCGCAAACCTCGCCAGTGCCGGCACCGCGCAGGTCTCCGTGCAGAATCCCGCCGGCGAGGGCGGGACCTCCGCCGCGCTGACCTTTACCATCACGGCGCCAAATCCGGCGCCGACGCTCACCAGCATCAATCCGCCGAGCGCTGTTGTTGGCAGCCCAGGTCTGGCGCTTACGCTTACCGGCTCCGGCTTCCTCGCTGCCTCGGTTGCCCAGTGGAACGGCACAGCGCTGCCCACCACCTTTGTGTCGAGCACCACCCTTACCGCGCAGGTGCCTGCGGCCGATCTGGCGACCTCCGGGGTCTACACCGTAATGGTCAACACCCCGGCACCGGGCGGCGGCACCTCACCGGCCCAAAGCTTCACCGTCCTGGCGGCTGGTAATGGAACCCCGCTCGTAATCAACGCCACGGCCAACAGCCTCGCCTGGGATGGCGTCAACCAGAAGCTCTATGTCTCGCGCCCCAGCACCGCCGGAGCTCTCGGCAACAGCGTGCAGGCTTTAGACCCAGTCACCGGCGACCTTGGCGCTCCCGGCTATGCCGGCAGCGAGCCCGATCTCCTCTCCGTCTCGGCCAACGGTAAGTACGTGTACGTCGGCCTCGACGGCTCGTCTGCGGTCCAGCGGCTTGCGCTGCCCGGCCTCACCCAGGACATCAACATCCCGCTCGGCTCCGGGCAGTATGACGGACCCTACATCGCGGGCGACTTGCAGGCCGCGCCCAACGCCGACGGCACCGTTGCGGTGGTGCGCGACGTGAATGGCACAAGTCCGGCCGAGGAGGGCGGCGTCCTCATCTACGACGACGGCAACGCCCGGCCGAACCCTCTGTGCGGCTTCATCCAGATCGGCTGCAGACCCCCGGCAGCAGATCCATTTGGCGGCTTGTACGACTCGATCCAGTGGAACGCCGATGCGAGCATGCTGTTTGCGATGAACACGGAGGACACGGGCTTCGACTTCTACACCGTGCCCGTTTCAGCGGCGGGCTTCGGCACCGTGGTCGACTACAGCGGCGTGGGCGACGGTTTCGGCGGCAGCATACACTTCGACGCCACGACCGGCTATGTCTACGAAGACTACGGCCGCGTCATCAATCCTGCGAATGGGTCCATCGTCGGCACCTTTGACGCTTCAGGCATCGCAGCTCCTGACGGCAAACTGGGCGTCATTTTCTTCCTGGGCCAAAGCCAGGACAGCTACGGCTCGTCCACCTTCACGCTTGAATCCTTCGACATTCACCGCTTTACACCGATCAACACCATGACCATCAGCAATGTAACCGGCACCCCGATCCGCCTTGTTCGATGGGGCACGAACGGGCTCGCCTTCAATACACTCCCGTCCTTCGGTTCCACGTCGCAGACTGGCCAGATCTACATCCTGAGCGGGTCCTTCGTCGATGGCGGCAGCTCCGGCACCAACCCTTCCGTCGTTCGGCCCGAGCAAAATGTCCATCGCAGCTGGAAAGCCATGAGCCCGGCCGCGATCCAGGCAGCCGCTGACAAGCACTGAGGGGCAGTAAAGCTGTCCTCATCCCGCCCTTCATTACAGTCCCGAGCCGGCATACCCGGCTCGGGCTTTTTTTGATCTCTGCACTCCAGAGCAACGTCTGCTGTTGGCCGAGTCCGCGACTCAGGCGAAAATGGTGCATGGGTTCTTCTCGCCACGACCGTCCCGACTCCGGTACGCCCGAGCTTCGTCCAGAGCTTCGTTTAGACAAGTGGCTGTGGGCGGCGCGCTTCTTCAAAACGCGCGAGCTTGCGGCAAAGAGCTGCGACATCGGCCGCATTGAAGTGAATGGCCAGCGCGCCAAACCTTCCCGCACCGTTCGCCTGGGCGACGCCATGCTGGTCAAAAACGAGGGCGGCGCCTTTGGCATCGAGGTGCTTTCGCTGAGCGATGTGCGCGGGCCGGCAGCCACGGCACAAACGCTGTTCCGCGAGACAGACGAAAGCCGCGAGCGCCGCGCGAAGGAAGCCGCCCAGCGCACGAGCTTTACACCGGACGGCATGACGCCCGTTGGGAAGCCGTCGAAGCATGATCGGACGGCCGCGCAGCGGATGCGCGGCCGCGGCTAAGGTTTTCAGCTCTAGGAATACCCGTCACGAAGTGACCGCCTCGCGCGAAATTGCGACTCCCCTCCGCATCGGGGTGATCGAGGGTGCTCCCGTTCCGTAAAGAACGGGAGCGTTGAGCATCGCCAGCCGGCGAACTTTATCGCAATTCCGCGGCTCGCGCGCAGCGGGTTTGCCCTACTGCACTGGCAGCTCCACAAAGCTCGCGTGGTACACCCGCTCCGTCGCCTTCCGGTAATCCCCTGCCTGCGCAAAAAAGATGTTAGGCACAAACGTCTGCGGATTGCGGTCGTAAAGCGGGAACCAGCTCGACTGCACCTGCACCATGATGCGGTGACCGGGCAGAAACACGTGATTCACCGTCGGCAGCGCAAACTGGTAGGCGAGCTGCTGGTTGGGCGCAACGGCCTTCGCCGCCGCAAGGCTTTCCCGGTAGCGCCCGCGGAAGATGTCCATCGCGACCGGCAACTGGTAGCCGCCGAGCGGCGCATCCCCCGCGACCTCGTCCGGGTACACGTCGATCAGCTTCACCACCCAGTCCACATCCGAGCCGGTGGTTGCGGCGAGCAGGTGCGCCACCGGCTCGCCTGCGACCGTCATGGGCTCAGTGAGCACATCGCCCGTGTAGGTCAGCACGTCCGTCCGGCCTGAGAACTCGCGCTGGTCATCCACCAGCCACCGCACCCAGGAGAGATCGGGCGTATAGCCGACCGGCTGGCTGGGCCGCGTGCGGAAAGGCACCGGCTTTGCCGGGTCAGACACATACTCGTCAAAGCCCTGCGGATCAGCAGACCCGGCCGTGCCAAGCTTCGCGCCCGCTTCGAGGTACACCTTTGTCGTCGGCGCGCCGTGCGGCGCCGGCGGCCATGACGGCATGCGCTCCCACCGGTTTGCTCCTGTCTCATACGCCGTCACGGGCGCGACATCCGCCCCGGACGCGCCCGCCCTGGGCCCGTCTTGCAGGTAGCGCGCCAGAAACGGCGCCAGGATCTGCTTGCGGAAGTAGAGCCCAGTGTCCGAGCCGAACTCGATTGCCCCAAGCGAGCTCGCATGCTCAATCTCCTGCCCGTGGTGCCACGGCCCCATCACCAGGAACAGCTTGCCCTGCGTGGAGGGGAGCGGCTGGAGCGCCCGGTACACCGCCATCGCCCCGTAAATATCCTCCTGGTCCCAAAGGCTTGAGACCAGCATCGTCGGCACCTTCAGCGGCTCGCGTGCAAATACGCCGGCCAGCACCTGGTCGACCGCCTGCCCGCTCCAGAAACTGTCATACGCCGGGTGCTCGGTGACCTTGCGCCAGAAGCCGATCTGCTCCATGCCGCGCTCATGGCCGAGCGCCCCCGCCGAGCCCGCGCGCATGTACATGTCGTAGTCGTCAAAATTGCTCGCGAGCCACTTTGCGTCGTTCGAGCGCGTTGCCGCCTGCTCGTAGATATAGGGCAGGTTCTGCTCGCGAAACGCCCCATTGTGGAACCAGTCATCACCGCGCCAGCCATCGACCATCGGGTTCATCGGCACCGCAACCTTGAGCGCCGGATGCGGGTGCACGAGCGGCTCAAGCGCCAGGTAGCCGTCGTAGGAGATACCCAGAATGCCGACCTTGCCGTTGCCTTCAGGCACGTGCTTCACGAGCCAGTCAATTGTGTCGTAGGTATCGGTTGATTCATCGACCGCGGTCGGGTTCAAGCCGGCACCTACCGCGCCGGTCGCGAGAGAAGCGGTCCCGAGCGGCCGATTCATCACGTAGTCGCCCTCACTCCCGTACTTGCCGCGGATATCCTGCACCACGCGGATATAGCCGCCGGAGATGATCGGCTCCACCGCATTGTCATAGCCCCACAAGGTTGTCGCCAGGTGCTGGCTGGGCGCGTTCGCCGTCAGCACGTCCGCGCTGTAGGGCGTGCGCGTCATCAGCAGGCCTGCATGGTTCGTCGCAGTCGCGGTTTTCGGGA
>CAXUDF010000016.1:0-17726 GCA_964249695.1 uncultured Acidobacteriaceae bacterium | reverse complement strand
TTCGGGATCAGGATCACCGTGTGCAGCTTGACCCCATCGCGCATGGGGATCATCACGACGCGGCGCTCGTAATCCATGCCTGCGGCAGCGGGCGCGGCGAAGTGCTCCGGCGTTTCACTCGGGTAGGCAGGGTACTGCTGCGCGCGCGCAGCACAGAATGTGACAAGCAGAAGCCCAGGCAGGCAGCGAACAAGCATCTTCAGCAAACGGACCTCCACAGCGGTAATGGCACCCTACCATGGACCCGCTCCCCGGCTTTGCCTCTTTGCCTCTTTGCCTACTTGCCCACACTGCCCGGGAACGCCGGCATCTTTCGCTCCCCAAACACCGTCTCCGCCGCTTTCCGCGGCAGCATCGCATCCCGCATCGCCGTGTTGTAGACGAAGATCGCCTCCACCACCGCGGCCTGCCGCAAATCATCCGGCCGCAGCGCTTCCCACACATCCATGTTCGAGTGGTGGGTGCGGTTCCCGTAGTCCAGCGGATCCTGGATGAACTGGAATCCCGGGATGCCGACTGCGTCGAAGCTCAGGTGGTCGGTGCTGCCCACGCTGCCGTTGCTCACCGTGGTCACGCCCAGGTCGCTGAGCGGCGCAATCCACTGCTCAAAGATCGGCGCATACGCCGCATTGCCCTGCGTGTAGATACCCCGAATCCGCCCATGCCCATAATCGAGGTTGTAGTAGGCCGAGATGCGCCCCTGCTCCGGCTTCACCACCGGCGGCCCGCTCGGGTCGCGCAGAAAGTCCGGCAGTGACGCATCGCCCGCAAGCGGCGCGCGCCCAAAGTGCTGCGACACGTATCCGGCCGAGCCGAAGGCTCCCTCTTCCTCGCCACTCCACAGCCCGATGCGGATCGTCCGCCGCGGCTTCACGTCGAGCGTCCGCAGGATCCGCATCGCCTCCATCGCGACCACCGTGCCCGCGCCGTTATCGGTCGCGCCCGTGCCGCTGGCCCAGGAGTCGAGATGCCCGCCCAGCATCACGACCTGCTCCTTCAGCGCCGGGTCGGTCCCGGCGATCTCCGCGATAGTGTCAAAGCCATGCTCGTGGTCGCCCGTAAACTTCACGTCCACATCGGCCTCCAACTCCACCGGTACATGCGCGGCAAGCAGCCTCGTTACGCGCCCGTAGTTCTCAATCGAGGCCACCAGCAGCGGGACCGGTGTGGCATGCGCGCGCTGGTACGAAAGCCATGAAAAGTTCGAGTTGGAATCATCGAAAATCGTCCCGCCCTGGCCGCCATGCGCCCGGCTATCGCGGCTCGGCACAATCACCGCCGCCACACCCTCGTCGGCCAGCATCCGGCCCAGCTTTTCCCTCTCCGGCAGCACCTTGCTGAAATACTCGCGCGTCGACGATTCATCGCTCGGCCCGCTCAGCGGCACCTGCTTCAGCTTCGCGAGGTCCTCGTCCGTGAGCCGCTTCGCGAGCACCGTATCCAGCTCACCCACAGGCCGGGTCTCGCCAAACAGCACAATCCTGCCCCGGAGCTTGCCCTTGTACTCGGCCATCTGCTGCTCCACGAGCCGCGCGTTCTTGCCAAAGTCGATCGTCACCACGACAGCCTCGCCACGCACCGGCCCCGGTTTACCGTCGGCACCTACAGTTGCTGGCGACCACGGCGCGGCCTGCGCGATAAACACCGCGGGCTCCGGCCCCACCATGCGCAGCGAGCTCGCTTCCTGCTCCCAGCCCATGCCGAACTCGCCCCAGTCCTCCAGGTGCGCGTCCGTACAGCCCATCGCGGCCAGCGTGTCGCGCGTCCAGGCATTTGCCTTGGCCATCTCGGGCGAGCCTGTCAGCCGCGGGCCAATGTCGTCGTCCAGCGCGCTGGCGTAGTCCATGACGCGCGAGTGGTTGAGGCCTTCCTCGCGGATCCGCGTGTACATCTCAAGGTCGAGCCGCTCGGGCGTTACGACTGCCGGTGCCGGTGCTGCGTTTTTCTCGGGCGCTGCCGCCCATAGCGGCGCGCCCAGCAGCAGCATCCACACGGCACCACCGGCCCTTACCTTCACTCGACCCAAACGCCACCTCGCACTTCAGGATTGCTCAGCAGCATAGCAGGGCAGCTTCGCCCGAATGCGTCTCCGCGGGCCGTTCCTGTGCGCCTGCCAGCCCTACCTGCTACGCGTCGGCTGCCGCTTTGGTTCCCGATAGCGCCGCAGCAGCCGCGGCACCAGGCCCGTTGAAGGCGCTTGCCAGCCGCCAGGCATCGCCGCGCGCCAGCAGTCCGTCAGCGCGGCGCGCAAAATACCGCGCGTTGATCGCCGCGCTGTCCAGCTGCTCCACCTGCTCCCAGCCGCCGAGCTCCCTCGCCATCGCCTCCGGCGTCCACGCACTCCGGAACGGCTCGCCCGCGGCAGCCACGCGTGCCGCGATCGAGTCGTGCTGGCGCTGCTCTTCCGCGCCCAGCGCAGCCCTCGGGAGCCGGTAGTCCAGCACCAGCCCCGAACCCGGCGCCCACGCACGCACCATCGCCGCCAGCGCAGTGAACACGCGCGCTTCCAGGTACGGCGCAACCCCCAGCAGCGCGAACAGCGCCGGCTCGCGCGCATCGAGCCCCGCCGAAGCAAACCGCGCGGGCAGATCCGGATCGCTTAAGTCCGCCGCCACGTACCGGCACCGCGCAGGCTCGGCGAACCCAGCCTCGGCAGCCAGCTCCCGCTTCCACGCGAGCATCGCCGGCCGATCCACCTCCCAGACCTCTAGGTGCGCATACGGGTTGCGCCACGCAAAGGTATCGAGCCCCGCGCCCAGCAGGCAGTACTGCCGCACGCCTCGCCCAGCTGCTGCGGCCAACAGCTCCTCCGCATAGCAGCTGCGCGCTACGGCAAACGCCCGCAGCGCACGCGACCACGGCCGGTCTCGCGTTGCGCATTCGGGCGTTTTCCTCGGCGTCCGCCTAAGCTCCGCACCATAGCGGCCGGCCAGCAGCAGCACCGCGTACGGGTCGTCGAACACGATGGGGCGGTCGACCAGCTGATGCGCCGCCCGTCGCAGCGCCACCCGCAGCGCGCTCGCTCTGTCAATGTCTGTCACAGAGAACGGCTAAAACCGCCTGCGCGGCTTGCGGCCACTTCGTGGCGGGTGATCCCTTTCAAACAGAGGACTGCCGCACCGCAGGTGCCGCAAGCCGCGCAGGCGGTTTTAGCCCTTGCCGCTACCAACCTGCCAGCTCCGGGTGCACTGCCTCCGGGCTTTCTACCGCGAATACCTGCCGACCCAGCACCCGCCCCAGCGCGCGCGCTGCGGCTTGGCTCGCCTGCGCAAGCGTCACCGGCTCGGGCGCTTCCTCCTCGAGCGACGTCACCGCGCGGTCCGCGATGCCGCACGGCACAATCAGGCCGAAATCGCGCAGATCCGTCGTTACATTCAGTGCAAAGCCGTGCGAGGTAATCCCCCGCGACACGTGGACGCCGATCGCCGCCAGCTTGCGCTCCGCCCCCGCACTACCCGGCCCTCTGAAGGGCGCGGTCCACACCCCCGTGCGCCCCGGCACGCGCTGCGCAAGCACGCGGAACTCGCCGCACATGCGGATCAGCGCCTCTTCAAGCAGACGCACAAAGTCGACCACACCCAGGCGCGCCCCGCTGTCGAGCGTGTGTGCGCGCAAGTCAAGGATGGGGTAGCCCACCAGCTGCCCGGGCCCATGGTAAGTCACATCTCCGCCGCGCTTGATAACGTGCAGCGCCACGCCGCGCGCGGCCAGCTGTTCGTCGCTCGCCACCACATTAGCGCGAGTCGCATTGCGCCCCAACGTCAGCACCGGTGGGTGCTCCAGCAGCAGCAGCACGTCGCCGATCGCGCCCGCGCGGCGCAGCTCCACCAGCCGCTCCTGCAGCCGCAGGGCGCGCCCGTACTCCACTCGCGGCAGCTCAAGAAGCGTCAGCAGCGCCGCATTGCCAGGCACCATGTGGGCTTTCCTCCGCTCAGCTTTCGACTCCCGATCGCCTTCCACTTTCCACTATAGTGACGGCATACCGGAGGCAGCCCATGCCCGACTTCCTCTTTCCCGATTGCCTGGACTCCGTACGGAACACGGCTTCTGACGAAGCCAGCCTGTTGACCGCCGCACAGGTCAAACTACAGCTCATGCTCGGGTACTCGCTCAAACTCTCGCAGACCCAGGCCTTTGATTCGGTCCATCTTCTGAGCTACGCGGCCGACCCGGTCTTTCTGGAACTTGTCAGAAATGGCGCTGTGCACATCACCCTTGGTGAAGGTATGCCAGGCCCAATGGAAGCGTTTTTGAGCAAGGTCGGCAGCCCAGCCTTTCACTTTTCAGCCTGGACGGAGCTTCCCCGGCCCTCTTTACCCGAAGCTGGGCGCGATGCGGCCAAGCTGACCTTGTCCGCAGAGCGAAGTGCGATGCTCCGGGTCATGCGAGAGCGGTACGCGAAGCGAAAAGCCCTGCCGGAGGATTACCCGGCAACTCTGCAATCGCGGTGGAGGCTGCTGCTCAAACTCGACATGGCCTATCTGCAGGCGAACGCGGTGCAGCCTTTTCATCGCTGGCGTCCTGCGCAAAACTTGGGTCGAAAGCTGTCGGAGGAGATCGCCGCCGTGCTGCCCTTCTGCCGGGAAGATGAGAGCGTGTTCCAGGGGCTGCTCTCCCTGCAGAAACTCTCTTCCTCCGACCGTTCTGTTCATCGCCTCTATGTCGATCATCACTACTGCAATGACAGGAGCCCTGCTTACGATCAGGAAACAGGCGATGCCCTTCACGCGCTGGTCGATATGCTCTACAACGAAGTGGTTGCGCACTCGATTGGAGCGGCTGCCGCTTTGTCAACGCCTGTGAGCCGCGCGCTCGACATCATGGCCAGGCGAGAACAGGCCCTTGCCGTGTCTGCCGCGTCGACAGCTGCCGAGCAGCAGGGTGCCGCGCTTTTCCAACTACTCCCCGGTGCGCGCTTCTCTGAACGGCTTGAACCGCTCACCTGGTCGGCCCTCTACGAGATGCGCGAAGTCATGGCCGATACCTCGCAGTCACAGGACTACAAGCTGGATATGCTGCGCAACTTCTGCACGCTTACCGTTGCCGAAGTACAGGATGCCGCAGGAAACGCTGGCATTGCGTTGCAGTTTCTTCCGGCTCTTGCAGATACCATCGGGGGCCAGGCAGCCTCTCAGGGAGTCAGTCTCCTGCTGCATGGAGCACCCGACGGCGGACTTGTTTCTTCACTCGCCTACTTCGCGCTGCAGCAAACTCAGTATGCTCCCGGTAAATGGATTCGACGTATCCTGGAGAAGTGCATTGCTGCCAAAACTCCGACGCATGAGGACGAACTGTTTACCCTGCTGAAAGACCACGCTATGCCGCGGCTCGAAGCTGCTGTGTGCGACGAGCCACTCGCGGAAGCGTCGGGTCACGCCGACGGCAAGAGCTTGACGGGACTTGCAGGCGGCGGAGCGTGACTTATGTCTAAGTTCACCCGCGTTCGCGAGCACCTGGTATATCAAAACAAATACGTCGAACTTTACGACGATGACGTGCTGACCCCGAGCGGCGAGCCCGGCACTTATACCCGTTTTCGCTACCGTGAGAACCCGCCGGGTGCCGTCATCGTCCCGCAGCTGCCGGACGGACGCTTTCTTCTGCTGCGCATTTTTCGCTACGCCTTTGATACGGTCTCGCTCGAAGTGCCGCGGGGCGCGGGCGAGCCGGGCGAATCAGCCGAGAACGTTGGGAAACGAGAGCTTCTCGAGGAAACAGGGCTCACTGCCTCAAGCATCACCCGCCTGGGCTTTCTACGCCCGGATACTTCTGTCGTCGAGACCGAAGCCCACGTTCTGTTAGCAAAAATACCTTCGCTTGAGACGCTTTTGCTGGACAGGGAGCAAGAGGGCATCGCAAGTTATGAGCTGCTTACCTCATCCATGTTTGGCGACCTTATCCTCTCGGGCGAAATCCGCGACGGCTATACCCTGGGTGCTTACGCACTGCTTGCCGCGCACCGTCTCCTTTAACTTGCAAGTGTAAGTAGTCCGACTTAACCGAACTTACAATTCACAAGCCAGCACCGGGTCCTCAAACACCGACGTGCCTACCTGAAACGATCGCGTACCAATCACCGCGAATCCGTTGCGGCGGTAGAACGCAAGCGCCCGGTGGTTCTCCGGGTGCACGCCGAGCAGCAGGCGCGCAGCGCCCTGCTCGCGGGCACCCGCAACTGCCGCGTCCATCATGCGCTGCCCTGCGCCCGCGCCGTGAAAGCGCGAAAACAGGTAAATGCGCCGAAGCTCGGCATCGCCCGCCCGCACCAGCGCCTCCGGGAAGTGCGGCGCGGTCAGCAGCGCGTAGCCGACCGGCGCCGCGCCAGGCTCCACCTCGGCCAGCCACGCCCGCGTTTCCGGCTGCGCCAGCAGGGCCGTGTACGCGCCCGGCATGTGGTTTTTCGCACAGTGGGCCAGGATCGCATCGCCCGGCACAATTCCGGCAAACGCCTCAAGAAACGTCGCCGCGCCCACCACGGCAAGCGCGGCCGCGTCTCCCCCTGTACACTCCCGCACCGTCACTGCTGCCATCAGACGTTAATTGCCAGCCCCTCGACCGCGCCAAACCCGTCCAGCATTGCCTCGGCGAGGGTCGGGTGCGCGTGGATCGTAAACATCAGCTCCTCGAGCGTCGCCTCGAGCTCCATCGCCACCACTGCTTCCGCAATCAACTCGGTTGCGGAAGGCCCGATGATGTGGACCCCCAGGATCTCGCCGTACTTTGCGTCCGAGATCACTTTCACGAAGCCTTCGTGCTGGTTCACGATCGACGCCTTGGAGTTCGCCGCGAACGGGAATTTGCCGACCTTGATATCAAGACCCTGGTCACGCGCCTGCTTCTCGCTCACGCCGACCGAGCCGATCTGCGGCTCGGTATAGGTACACGCCGGGATGCGGTTCCGCCGGACCGGCCGCGCATACTTGCCCGCCAGCTTGGACGCCACCACGATGCCGCACATCGACCCGACGTGCGCCAGCTGCGGCAGCCCCGCGACAATATCGCCGATCGCGTACACACCTTCCACCCCGGTCGCCATCCACTCATTGGTCTGGATAAAGTTCTTTTCGAGCTTGATCCCCGGCAGGTTCTCGAGGCCAATGCCGTCGGTCCGCGGCGCACGCCCCACGGCTACCAACACCTTCTCGGCTTCTTTCGAAACCTGCTTGCCTGCCGCGTCGGTCCAGGTAACGGTCGCGCCACCGGCGCTCTTCTCTACCTTTTCGACCTTCGCGCCGGTGTGCACGTCGATGCCGCGCTTACGGAAGTTCCGCTGCAGCTCCTTCGAGACATCGTCATCCTCAGCCGGCACAATCTTCGGCAAAAACTCAACAATGGTGATCTCCGCGCCGAAACTCCGGAAGATCGATCCAAACTCCACCCCAACCGCGCCCGAGCCGATAATCACCATCGACTTCGGCACCGAGGGCATCAGCAGGATCTCGTTGTTGGTCAGCGCGAAGCCCTCGGCCACGTCAATGCCCGGCAGCATCTTTGCGTCGGAGCCGGTCGCGATCACGACGTTGCGCGCCCTCACCTCGCCCGGCTCGCCTACCCCGTTCGCGGCCTTCGCCATCGATACCGTGTGCACGCCGTCCTTCGCGGGACCGGTCAGCTTTGCCTGCCCGCGCACCACAGTGATCTTGTTTTTGCGCATCAGGAAGTCGAGGCCCTTGACGTGCTTCGCAATGATGCCGTTCTTGCGCTCCAGCACCTTGCCCCAGTTCAGCGTCGGCGTGCCCAGGCCCTCAATGCCGTACTCCGCCGCGTGCTCCATCAGCTCGTACACTTCGGCGTTAAACAGCATGGACTTGGTCGGGATGCAGCCCCAGTGCAGGCACGTGCCGCCGAGCGCATCCTCACGCTCCAGCAGCGCGACTTTCAGCCCGTTTTGCCCCGCGCGGATCGCCGCCGTGTACCCGGCCGGCCCGCCGCCCATGATCGCTACGTCATACACCGTCTGCTCCGCCAAACCCGCACCCCGCCCATCGAAAATCAGCCCGCCAGCCCCGTTCACCGCTGGGCGCGCAACTTCTGATTCTACGCGTTGCGGAGTGAGCCTACTCGGACGGTGTGAAGAGCGTTTGCTCCGACGCCGGGTCCACCTTCTTGTGCAGCGGCGCCGCATGCACCGTCACAAACACCTCCAGGGTGGGGTAGATGAACAGCTCAAACACGTGGCCGCCGACGGTTGCGCCATCCGGGCCGCCCAGCACGGTGTGCATGTGAACGCTCGGCTTGCCGTTCGCCAGGCCGATGTCGCCGATAAGCGACAACACCTCGTGCTGGCCCTGCACCGGGATCGCACGATACTTCTTTGCTGCCGGGTCAAGCCAGGCCACCGTCGCGCCGCTTGCCGCACCAATCGCGGTAAAGTGCGCATCCGCAACCTTGTTCGCGATCGCGAAATCGGTCAACCCGCTCAGCGCTTCATCCCCCGCGTGGAAGATGACCGCGTAGACCCGCTCATCGGCAGTGGCTTTGATCTGCCGCACCTGCATGCCCGGCGCCTTGCCGGCAGGCACGGGGCGCGATGAAACGAGCATGGTGCCCGCCGGGATGGTCTGCGCGCGGGCAGCCCCGGCCGTCAGCAGGGCGCCGGCGAACAGAGCAATCCCAAACAACGGATCCGTACGCATGGTGAACACTCTCGGAGTCACAGCAGATTGCGGCTAACTGACTGTCTCGCCGGGTCAGATGCGCCAGCCAGTTTCGAGGCTCGTCTCGAAGTCCCGGATAAGAAATGCGCGCCGTTCTGTGCCCAGGGAGATGCTGTCCTTGCGGGATGCATCCTCCAGCACCAAACGCGCCGCCTACGCTTTCACCGTCACGTTCACTTCCTGCTGCCCGCTCGACTGCCCAGGACCGGGGCCGTGCTTCGCGTCTGACTGGATGCCGCCCTGCCCGTCAATGCAGCGCACCACCAGGGTGTAGTCATCGGCCGTTGCGGGCGTCCAACGGTAGCGCCACTGTGCCCAGGTAAGCTTTGTGCCCGCGTAGGTCAGCTCCGCTGTTGTCCAGGTGTCGCCGCCATCGGTGCTGACCTGCACCGCGCGCACCCCGCGGTCTCCCGCAAATGCCTCACCATGCAATACGACCGGCTCGTGCAGCTTCATTTCGTCGCCATCGCTAGGCGTGTCAAAGCGCGAGGAGTTCTCGATCATGAAGTGCGGACCCCAGCCCTGCTCCTCGTAGAAGCCTTCGCCTTCACGCTCCCGCACCTCCAGTGCGGTCAGCCACTTGACTGACTTCTCGCCGACATACCCGGGCACAATCAGCCGCACCGGGTATCCATGGTGCACGGGCAGGTCGGTACCGTTCATCTGGTAAGCGATCAAGGTATACGGGTGCATCGCGGTTTCCATCGGAATCGTATCCACGAAGCCGTCCGCGCCAAACATCATCAGCTGTACGGCCTTGCCGCTTGCCCCGGCGCGCGTCAGCAGCTCGCGCAAGGGCACGCCCGTCCACACCGCGTTGCTGCTCAGGTTGCCGCCGACGGGGTTGCTGATGCACTGCAGGGTGGTTTGCTGCGACAGGTGCGGCATCGCCTGCAGCTCGCTCTTGCCAAGCTTCATCGGCGTCCTCACGTTGCCCTTGATCTCAAGAGCCCAGGCCCGGAGGGTCGGCGCTGGATCCACGTTGTTCTTGGTCACGCTGTAAAACTTGTTGTTTGGCGTAACGGCCGGCAGGTCGGTACCGGCGTTCACGGTGCCGTCGTAGCCGTAGCTGGCAACCCGGTAAAAGCGGGCCAGGGCCACGGCGGAAAAGACGCCGAGCGCAGTGCTGCTGCCGCCAAGCACCAGGGCGCGGCGTCCCACGTTTGTCCGTCCCGGGTCAGTCACGCCTGAA
Source organism: uncultured Acidobacteriaceae bacterium (assembly GCA_964249695.1). Classification (GTDB taxonomy): domain Bacteria; phylum Acidobacteriota; class Terriglobia; order Terriglobales; family Acidobacteriaceae; genus EB88. The sequence goes on along the minus strand of CAXUDF010000016.1, from coordinate 7,877 downwards.
TTTGTCGCGCCTGCCGGCGCAACCAGCAGCCGGTGCCCGACAATCACGGCTGCCGCAAACAGCACCGCGCACAGCAGCAGGCCCGCAACGGAGAGCGGCCGCGCGCTCCCGGGCGGCAGGCCGATGTAGCTGGTGCGCAAATTGCCCCAGAGAAACGCGATAAGCAGCACAAACGAGATGCCGACCGCCCCAAGCAGCCGCGCCGTCGCTTTGCCCGGCGCAGCGCGGAGCTGCCAGGTGTAGAACAACCCGAAAAGGAGGCCCGCGAGCAGCTCGTTCAACAGCATCGACACAATGCCGATTTGTTTCAGCAGCGCGTAACTCTTGAGCGCGCCGATCAGAAAGAAGAAGAGGTGGATCCCCATCAGCGGCGCGATGCGGTCGCTCAGCAGCTCCGGCAGGGTGCCGATGCCGAGCGTCCAGCGCAGCACGAGGCTTGCGGCAATCAGCACGAGCGCAGCAAACAGCCCGCTCCACACACCTGCACTCATACGCTGCCAGGCAGCCTTGATCGCCATAACGCCTCCCGCTCAGTCCGCTGCTGCTTGCCTGGGACCGACCAGTAGACTCGCGGCCTGCGCCACAGGTTACAGCAGGCCGCGGTCGATGCGGAAAAAGCTCTTCTTACCGGAACCCGAGCCCGACCCAAGGTTCTGCCAACGATCCCGGGCAGAGCCCATGGCGGCGACACCTGCGGAAGCCCGGCCGGCCCTATCGCTCCGACAATTGAACTTCCAGCTCCGTGTCCTGCGGAAACGTCACCGAGTGCCCCCGCGTCAAAAAGCGGAAGTACACCGACTTCGCAAAGCCGTACGCGCCAAAACCGCTGGCCACCGCCGGGCTGCTTGCGGCCAGCGTCACCACGCGCGCTACCAGCCCAAAGCCGTTGGCCGCGACCACCTGCTTGCCCACGCCGCCATCCTCATCGTGGCCCGCACTGGCCAGCACCAGCAGCGCCAGCGGCGCCAGGAAGCGGTTCTTGTCGGGCTGCGCTTTCACGTTTCCCTCGGCGTCCACGGTCAGATTGGCTTCCGTGCTGCCCTCGGCCCCGGTCACCATGCCGTTCACGTGCTGGAGCTCCCCGCCCTGCTGCCGCACGCCTCGAAACGCAAAGTGCAAAGCCCCATTCCGGCCGAAGCTGCGCGAGCGCTTGGCCTGCAGCACCGTGCCTTCCAGCTCGGCACCTTCGGGCAGCAGCAGCTCATGGTTCGGGCCAAATACCGGCTCGGTCACCACTGCCCGCGCCGCATCGCCATGGTGCGACACGTCGGAGTCGAGCGCGCTGGTGAGCCGCGCGTGCACCACCATGTCCCGCGGCATCGTCGTCACCAGGGTTGTTTCCAGTGACGCGTTCTGCAGATGCGCCCGCACTGGTGCCACGGCCAGCTCGACCGTGGCCGGCTGCCGCAGGTCGGCAATCATCTCTGTCCCCTGCCAAATGCGCTGCGGATGGTAGGGCAGCTGGTTGAACAGCAGCCGCTCTGCGCGCTCTTTCTTGCTGGGGCCCAGCACCGTATCGTGCACCGACTTCACCTTCTCCTGCACCAGCGCCAGAGGGCGCTTCCACAAGGGGGTATGCGCCTTTGGTACAAAGTGCACCGTCTCGGTCTGGCGCACCCGAGCCTCGGTCTCCAAAGGCACAGCCAGGCCGCCCAGCTGGATGGTCGAGAAGTCAATGACCGGCGAATGCTCCGGAGTAAAGTCGCCGTTCAGCAGCGCTTTCGTCCGGTCTTCGCCGTGCATCGATTCCAGCGCGGTGACCTGCCCGTGCACCACGGAGCCTTTCGGGAAAACGAGCTTGTCATACGCCCACACCGGCTCGGTCAGCACGCCGACCACGGGTGTGCCGACTCGCATTTTTGCGGTGTGCGTCAGCGTTATGTGCAGCGGCACGCCCGCCGCCACGGTTGAGGGCTGCTCCTGCGCCGAAGCGGCAAGGGCGCTGAAGACCATCAGCAAACCGGCAGCTAGAGTGCTGAGATCCCGGCGCCGCCCTGTTTTCCTGTGTTGCTTTGCCATATGCCCGAGCCCTCGTGTCGCCTGGAAGTCTTATCGCGCTAAGAGGTACAGTCTAGTGCACCCCTCGCAGGAACGAACGCCGTTTTGTGTGTCTCATCGTTCACAGGCGCGCAGTCTTCAAAGGACCGGAATCGCGGAACCTTGCCCAGCCGTTACGGATTACGCAAGCGCCCGCGCTGCCTCTGCTGCAAAATACGTGACAATAAACCCGGCCCCGGCCCGCCGCAGCCCGACCAGCGACTCGAGCATGGCGCGCTCCGGCTCGAGCCACCCGCGCTCAAACGCTGCCTTCAGCATGGCGTACTCGCCGCTTACCTGGTAGGCGCCCAGCGGCACATCAAAGCGGTCCCGCGCCGCGCGAATCACGTCCGCATACGGCATCGCCGGCTTCATCAGGATCATGTCCGCGCCCTCCGCGAGGTCGCCCTCAATCTCCCGCATGGCTTCCCGCAGGTTCGCGCCATCCATCTGGTACGCGCGCCGGTCGCCGAACTGCGGAGCCGAGTCCGCGGCCTCGCGAAACGGCCCATAAAAGGCCGACGCAAACTTCGCCGCATAGCTCAGGATCGGCGTCTGCTCCAGGCCGCCCGCGTCCAGCGCCCGCCGGATCGCCGCCACCCGGCCGTCCATCATGTCGCTCGGCGCGACTACGTCTGCGCCGGCGCGCGCAAGCGACACCGCAGTCCGCGCCAGCGGGATCAGCGACAGGTCGTTGTGCACGTGCTGCTCACCATCCACTGAGTGCAGCACCCCGCAGTGCCCGTGCGACGTGTACTCGCACAGGCACACGTCGGCAATCATCACCAGCCCGCGCAGCCCGCGGTTCGCCTTCAAACGGCGCAGCCCGCGCTGCACAATGCCGTCCTCGGCCCACGCGCCCGAGCCTTCGTCGTCTTTCTGCGCCGGCAGCCCGAACAGCAGCAGCCCGCCCAGGCCCAGCGCCGCCGCGGCTGCCGCTTCTTTCTCGGCTTCATCGAGCGACAGGTTGAACACCCCGGGCATCGAGCTGATTTCTCGCCGCACCCCCTCGCCCGGGCAAAGAAACAGCGGCAAAATCAGCTGCGAGGGCGCAAGCTGCGTTTCCCGCACCAGCGACCGCAATGCCGGGGTCTGGCGCAGGCGCCGCATGCGTACAAAGGGGGTGTCCATAGAACTGATTCTAGGCGTCCACTCCCGACGCGGCGGACCGCGCGCCATGCGACCCGCTACGTCACAGGAAAGCCTGCCCGCCCGCGGCGGCGCGCCGTCTCAGCTTGTTCCGCCAGCGTCGCTTCGGCCCGTAACGCCGGCGTCCCGCCCCGGCGCACGCTATTCACCAGGTACAGCGGCCGCCGCTTTACCTCCGTGTACACCCGACCCAGGTACTCGCCCATCACCCCCAGCGAGATCATCTGCAGCCCGCTCAAAAACAGCATGCCGATAAACAACGTGGCCCAGCCGGCGACCCAGTGGTGCGTAAAAATGCGCACGCACAAGGCATACACAATCCCGGCAAACGAGAGCAGCGCCGCGCCGAAACCTAGAAACGTAAGCATGCGCAGCGGCACCGTCGAAAACGAGAAAATCCCGTCGAGCGCCAGGTTCAGCATCTTGCCCAGCGGGTACTTCGTCGTGCCCGCGTAGCGCGCATCCCGCTGGTAGCGCAGCCCGGTCTGCCGGAAGCCGGTCCACGAGCACATCGCCCGCAGCAGGCGGTGCCGTTCCGGCATCTCCAGCATCGCGTCAATGACCCGCCGGTCCATCAGGCGAAAGTCGCCTGTATCGAGCGGTATCTCCACGTCGGACAACCGGTTGATCACCCGGTAGAACAGCTTCGCGGTCCATAGCTTGAAGCCCGTTTCGCCGGCCCGGTGCCCGCGCACCCCGTACACCACGTGGAAGCCCTGCCGCCACAACTCCAGCATCTGGTGGATCACCGCGGGCGGGTCCTGCAGGTCGGCGTCGATCACCACCGCCGCGTCGCCGCGCACCAGGTCCAGCCCGGCCGACACGGCCTGCTGGTGGCCGAAGTTGCGCGACAGGTCCACAAGCACCACCCGGTCGTCGTCGTCCTGAATCGCGCTGAGCAGCGCGTAGGTCCCGTCGCGCGACCCATCGTTCACATACACAATCTCGTACGGCTCCCCGGTCTCTCGGAGCACCTCCGTGAGCCGCCGATGACACTCCGCAATGCCTTCCTGCTCGTTGAGGCAGGGCACAATGACGCTCAGCATGCGGCACCGTCCACACGGTTCCGCCCCCGGCTGCACAGGGCCGTTTCCAGGCGCGCAAGGGGGTTCGCTCCGGCCATCACGGCCTCATCATACGACTTACATTCACCGACTCCCTCCACCGAGCTCCTTCACGGCGCGACCCGGTTACGGCGCGCGCCGCCAGGCCGCGACGATCCTTCGCGCATCAGACCGCATCCATCTTGGTCATGGCAAACGCCAAACAGCCCCCATCTGCTAAGAAGCCCGCAAAACAAGCCGCGGCGAAAACCCCTGCGAAGAAGGCGGTCCCCGCTTCATCCGGCAGCCCCACGCCGAAGGCACCCCGGAAACGCGCCCCGGCCAAGAACCCCGAGGGCGGCCTGACGGCTGAGGGCCGCAAGGAGTTTGCCGAGAAGGAAGGCGCGCACCTGCGCCCCGGCGTTCAGGGCCCGGCCGATACCCCGGACAAGATGAAGAGGAAAGGCTCCTTCCTGCGCCGCCACTTTGCTAACCCGCAGGGTCCCATGGAGCGCGACGGCAAGCCGACCCGTCTCGCGCTCTCCGCCCAGGCCTGGGGCGAACCGCTGCCTAAAACCGACGCCGACGCGAGAAAGTTGGCGGACAAAGGCAGTGATCTGCTGGAGCAGTACCATGCAGCCCGTGGAGAGCAGGCCCCTGCCCCAGCCAGAAAGTCTTCCGGCGTCAAAGGACCGCTTAAGAAGGCCGCCTCGCCAAAAAAGTCCTCCACGCAAGGCTGATGTACCCCTAGGCGCGGCTTCAACCAAGCTTGCGAGTCTAGGGGCCGCCCGCAAGCACTCGCTCGAAGTTTGCGAGACCCGTCTACTTTGCGAACCGCAAGGCAACACTTCGGGTGTCCGCTGCCTTACTCCGCGTGATTGATGCCATACATATCGGCTGCGCCCTCTCTTCCAAGACAGACTCGTTCCTATAATGAAGTGTGCCCCCACACACCCCACTGCTCGCGCCTGCGCCCTCGCCGCTCCCCGAGTTTGCCCGCGCCACCCTTGAGTGGGACCGCCTGCTGGCGCTGCTCGCCGGCTACTCCGCTTCGCCGCTCGGCCGCGACTGGCTTCTCGCGCTCACGCCCTCGTCTGACATTGCATGGATCGAGCGCGAGCATGCCCTTGTCGCAGAAATGCAGCTCCTGCTCGCCGAAGGCGGCGCCCAGCCCTCGCTGGGCGGCCTTTCCGACCCCACGCAGCTGCTTGCCAAGTCCCGCCTGACCGGCGCCGCGCTCGAGCCGCCCGAGATCCGCGCTCTGCTTGCCCTTGCCGGCACGATCGATAGCTGGGCCTCCACCATGCGCAACCCGCCCGACCGCTTTCGCTCGGGCGGCCTGCCGCGCCTGCTCGCGCTGACTGAGCCGGTGCTCGACGCCGCCCTCGGCCCGCTGGTCGAGTCCATCGAGGCCAAGCTCCTGCCCGACGGCTCGCTTGCCGATACCGCTTCCGCCGAGCTTGGCCGCATCCGCCGCGACATCGACCGCCAGCAGCGCTCCATTGAGGACTCCCTGCGCTCCGCCCTGCGCCGCCTGTCCGAAGGCGGAGCCGCGCAGGACGAACTCATCACCATCCGCGGCGACCGCTTCGTCATCCCGGTCAAAGCAGAAGCCAAACGGCGCGTTTCGGGCGTCGTCCATGGTGCGTCGTCCTCCGGGCAAACTGTTTACCTGGAGCCGCTTGAAACCATTGAGCTCAACAACGACCTGGTCCGCCTTTTCGAGGACGAGCTGGCCGAGATCCACCGCATCTTTCTAGCGATCACCGCGCAGCTGGCCGCGCAGGCGCACCTGCTTGTCCCCGGCGCCGCCATCCTCGCCGCCGTCGAAACCCTCGTCATCCGCGCCCGCTTTGCCGCACAGTACGACTGCGTGCGCCCCCGCTTCACCATGGGCGCAAAGGCCGAGCTGCGCCTGGTCGCCGCGCGGCATCCGCTGCTGGAGCATCGACTACGGGAACAGGCGAAAACCGCCTACGCGGCCAGCGGCCACTTCGTGGCGGGTGGACTCTCAACACCACTCATAGAGCGTCATCCTGAGCAAAGCGAAGGACCTGCTTTCCCCCCGCACAGCGATCAAACCAGCGCCGGCATCGACGGCGCGCCAGGCCTCGCCCCGCCGAAGGCGCAACTACCCCCACCGAAGGTGGCCCTCCGGGAGGGAACTACCCCAAAGATCGTCCCCCTGTCGTTAACCCTCGAGCCCGACAAAAAGCAGCTCATCATCTCCGGCCCCAACACCGGCGGCAAGACCGTCGGGCTGAAAACCACAGGCCTGCTCTGCCTCATGGCACAGGCGGGCATCCCGGTTCCGGCGTTCGAGGCTACGCTCCCAATCCTGTCTGCGGCCCTTGCCGACATTGGCGATGCGCAGTCAATCGAGCAGAATCTATCGACGTTTTCGGCGCACATCACCAACCTCAACCGCTTGAGCGCGCTTGCCGGCCCCGCGACTCTGGTGCTCATCGACGAGCTTGGCTCCGCGACCGACCCGGACGAAGGCTCTGCGCTCGCGGTCGCGATTGCCGAGCACTTCCTGCACTCGGGCGCGTGGTCCATCATCTCGACCCACCACACGTCGCTCAAGATCTACGGCGAAACCACGCCGGGCGTGGTGAACGCAGCGGTCGGCTTCAACGCGGAGACGCTCGCCCCCACCTACGAGCTGCGCCAGGGCGTGCCCGGCGCATCTGCCGGCATCAACATCGCCGCGCGCCTCGGCCTCGCGCCGGAGATCATTGCCGGTGCCCGCGCCCGCATGACCACGCAGGCTTTGGACATCGGCGCCTTTCTCGACCGGCTCCACGCGGAGATCGCGACCCTGGGCGACGAGCGGCTGCGCCTCCAGGCAGAAACTGCCGCGCTCAAGAAAGAGCGCCATCGGCTGGAAACCGAAGGCGCACAGGAGATGCGCGCCCGCACCCGCGAGCTCGAAAACGATCTCAACACCGTGCTGCGCGAGCTGGAAGCGAAGTCGAAGGAGACGATCCAGGCGATTGAGGACCGGGCCGCCCGCGAGAAAGCGCAAGTCGAGGCGGAGCGCCGCACCGCGCGCCTGCGCCGCGAGTTTTCAGAGCAGTTCACCGCGCACGTGCGCCAGCGCAAGCCCTCGCCCATGCAGGTTGCCGCTGCGCAGGTCGCCGCGCGCCAGCGCGATCCGCGCCTCGCGGCCGTCGGCGACGTCGTGAAGCTCAAAATCGGCCAACAGGGCCGCGTCACCAGCGAGCTCGATCCCAACACGGTCGAGCTCGCCATTGGCAACATGAAGATGCGCGTCCGCCGTGCCGACATCAGCGCCATCGTGCAGGCCAACCCCAACGCTGTCCCGTCGTCACCGACGCCCGTCGAAGCTGCCGCAAACCGCCGCAACATCACGGTCCGAACCGCGCGGGACTCTGACAACGAACTCGGCTCCGCCATCCGGCAGGAAATCAACGTGATTGGCTTTACGGCCGACCACGCCGGCGACGAGGTCGAAAAGTTCATCGACCAGGCGTTTTTGTCGGGCTTGCAGCGCGTCCGGGTGGTTCACGGCACCGGTATGGGCGTGCTGCGCCGCACCCTGCGCGAATCGCTCAACCGCCACCCCCACGTAGCCACCGTCACCGAAGCCGACTCGTACGAAGGCGGCCAGGGCGCCACCATCGT
>CAXUDF010000015.1:0-36390 GCA_964249695.1 uncultured Acidobacteriaceae bacterium | reverse complement strand
GAGGTTGGCCGCACCGGCAATGCGCTCCACCTGCGGCTGCGAGGCGCCCTTGATAGAGGACAGAATGCCGAGGGCCTGGTCGCCCAGGCGCTCGAGCACATCGAGATCGGGGCCGAAGATTTTGAGCGCCGCGTCGCCGCGGGTGCCGGTGATGGTTTCGTCGATGCGCATCTCCATGGGTTGCGTGAACTCGTAGGTAACGCCGGGGATCTTGTCGAGCGCGGCTTCGAGCTTGTCCGAGAGCTCCTGCTTGGTCTTGCAGCAGTGCCACTCTTTGCGCGGCCGAATGGATAGGTACGCATCGGTTTCGTAGACGCCCATCGATTCGGTTGCGAGGTCAGGCCGGCCCATTTTCGAGACGACGCCGGTCACCTCGGGGAACGACCGGATGGTTTTTTCAATCTGGTTCTGCACCGCGATGGACTCGGAGAGCGAGATGCCGGGCAGCTTTTTTGACGTGATGACGAGGGAGCCTTCGTCGAGCGTCGGCATGAACTCTGTACCGATAAAGAATAAGGACCCGAGCGCGACCACGACCAGCGCGGCGGCCACGGCGATGACCAGCTTGCGGTGGTCCTGTGCGCGGTCAAGCGAGCGCGTGTAGCGGTCGCGCAGCCGGTTGAACCAGCCCGCCGGCACGACGCTGCCGCGCCTGGCCGTGGGTGTCGATCCAGACTTGCGCGCATCGGCCTGCCTGCGCCGCAGCGCAATGGAGCAGACAGACGGCACCACGAACAGCGCCAGCAGCAGCGAGCCGGTGAGCGCGGACATGACGGTTACCGCCATGGGGCGGAACATGCGGCCGGCGAGATCCTGCAGGGTGAGCACCGGGAGGTACACGGCGAGGATGATGAGGACGCCGAAGGTGACGGGCCGGGCGACCTCGCGAGCCGCAGATTGGACGGTGGTGAGCAGACCCGCGCTACCGTTGCCGTCATGGCCTGGGTCGCGGTCCGGATCGGGGCCTGCCTTGTCGTCGCTCTCGCCGTCGCTGCCATTTTCCAGGCGGTGCATGCAGTTTTCAACCATCACGACGGAGCCGTCGACAATGGTGCCGAAGTCAATGGCGCCCAGGCTCATGAGGTTGGCGGAGATGCCGAACAGCCCCATGCCGAGGAACGCGAACAAGAGCGAAAGGGGGATCGTCGCGGCGACGATCAAGGCTGCGCGCCAGTTCCCGAGGAAGATGAGCAGAACAGCAATGACCAGGAACGCGGCCTCGATCAGGTTCTTTCGCACGGTGTCGATCGCTGACTGGATCACGTCGGACTGGTCGTAGAACGGGAGGATTTTGGCGCCGCCCGGCAGCTTCATCGCTGCAATCTTCTGCTTCACCTCGTGGATGATCTGGTTGCTGTTTCCACCCTTGAGGATGATGACCATGCCGGAGACAGTCTCACCCTGCCCGTCGTGCATCACGGCGCCGTGCCGAATGAGTGGCAGCGTTTGGAGTTGCGCGACTGCACTCAGCAGGACCGGCGTGCCGTTGTGCGTGGCGACGACGATGTGGCCGAGGTCGTCGAGCGACTCTGCGCGCCCGATGCCGCGAACGGTGTAGGTCTGGTCGGCATGCTCAATGTAGGAGCCGCCAAAGTTTGCGTTGTTGTTCTCAACCGCCAGGATCACGTCATGGAGGGTGAGGTTGTACTGGCGCAGCCCGGCGGGGTCAACCACGACCGAGTACTGCTTGGTGTCGCCGCCCCATGAGTTGATTTCGCTGACTTCGGGGATGGTGAGCAGGGAATAGCGGATGGTCCAGTCGTGCAGGGTTTTGATGTCCATGAGCGACATATGCGGCGCTTGCACGGTGTACTGGTACACCTCGCCGAACGCGGTCGACATGGGACCCATCATGGGCTGCAGGCCCGCGGGAAGCCTGCCCGCGGCCGCGCTCAGGCGCTCGGCCACAAGCTGCCGCGCGCGGTACTGGTCAATCGAGTCGTCGAAGATGATGGTGAGCATCGAGAGCTCGAGTTTCGAGGTGGAGCGCACGAGCTGCAGCTTGGGCATGCCGAGCATGGTGGTTTCAAGCGGAAAGGTGACCAGCTGCTCGACTTCGACCGGGCTCATGCCGGGGGCATTGCAGGTCACGACGACCTGGTTGTTGGTGAGGTCGGGGTAGGCCTCAATCGGCAGGTGCGTCATGACGATCAAGCCCGCGGCGACGAGCAAAACCATGCTGATGAGCACCAGCCAGCGGTTCGCGAGAAAAAAGTCCAGAATGCGCGTCATGGGTGGGTTCCTCGGGAACTACTCCTCGCCGATGGTGCCTTTGAGCAGGTCAGACTTGAGCAGAAATGCGCCTGCGGCGGCGATGTGGTCTCCTGCGCGCAGGCCGTCGGTTACCTCGACCTCGCCCGCGATCGGCGGCAGGGTCTTGAGCGCGCGCGGCGTGAAATGTGTGCCGTCGGCGGTGACAAATACCACCTGGACGCCGTTGACCTCCTGCATGGCCGATTCGGGCACGAAGATAGCGGAGCGCGTCTCGGCTTCGTCGATGTTGGACGTTGTGAACATCTGCGGCTTCAAGCGGCCGGCCAAATTAGGGAGCGTCGCGCGCACCTGCACGGTGCGGGTTGCGGGGTCGAGCGAACTGCCGATCAAGGTGACCTTGCCGGGAAAGCTTTGCCCCGGCCACGCATCGGTGGCGACGCTGACGTGCTCGCCGACGCGGAGGCGCGGCAGGTCGGTTTCAGAGACGGAGGCGACCATCCAGACCGTGCCGAGGTCAGAGACGGTATAGGCCTCGTTGCCGGGCTCGAAGACCATGCCGGGCGTGATGGTGCGCGTGATCACGGTGCCCGAGATCGGCGAAAGGATCGGCACGTTCTCGTAGGTATAGAGCGTGGCCGGGGTGATGCTTTCCGGCTCAATCTGCAGGATGTCGCCCAGGTGCTCGCGCTCCATGTGGACGACGGCCTGCGCATCCTTGAGGTCGGTTTGCGCCTGCACCAGCTCCTGCTCGCTGCCCTGCTGCTGCTCAAGCGAAGCGGCCTGGATGGAGTACAGGTGCTGGTAGCGGTTGCGCTTGTTTTCGGCGTAGGTGATGGCCGACTGGGCGCGCGCGACGTTGGCGAACGCCTGCACGAGCGTGCCGACGGTTTCGTGTACGGAGTGGCTGTGCAAATGCGCGAGCACGGTGCCCTTGCGCACCGGGTCGCCGGTCATCTTCAGCACGTCAACAACCTTGCCGTCCGCATAGGGCGAGATGTGCGCGGTGCGCTGCTCATCCATCATGATTTGCCCCGGGACGGTGAGCGTGCGCGGCACAGAACGCGGCTCGAGCTGCACGACGCGGATGCCGGCGACCTGCTGCTGGTCGAGCGGCACCTCGACCGTGTTGGGCGGCTCGGTAGTGCCTTTCGACTTGCCGGCGTCGCCGCTGCTGCCGCCTGTGCTCGCGTTGGCTGAGGGTTTTGCCTTGCTGCTGTCGCCGCCGGAGCCGCTGCCAGACTCGCCGCCGGAGGAGCAGCCGGGAAGGACGAGAAGCGCGCCGATGAGCGCGCCGGCCTGCAGGATCACGATAAGTGGCTTCATGGTTGTTCTCCGTAGGCTAAGTGCAGCGCGACCACGGCGCGCTGATACTCGGCCCAGGTTTCAAGGGAAAGCAGGCGCGTTTCGATCAGTACGCGTTCTGCATCGAGAAAACGCAGCAGATCGGCGCCGCCGGAGCGGTAGGCGTCGTTGAGGATGGACGCATTCTCTACCGCGCGGTCGCTCATGCCAGGCAGTGCTGTGTGCACCAGCTGCTGCTCGCGGGTGTATGCAACTGCGGCGCTAGCAATTGCGGAGCTCGCCGACAGGCGCGTGTAGGCAAGCTGGTCCGCGGCCAGCTGCGTGCCGGCAGAGGCCAGCGCAATGCCGCCCTGGTTGCGGTTAAAGAATGGCAGGTCGACCTGAAAGCCGCCGTAGGCGGTGTCTGCCCCGACATCGCGCTTGTAGCCTGCAAAGAAGTTCAGGTCCGGCACGGCATCGGCGTGCTGCAGCCGCAGATCGGCCTGTGCCTGGCTTACCGCAGCGCGCGCAGCGACGACATCGGCTCGCTGCTCCACGGCGTCAGACAGGGTGCGCGTGGCAACCGGTCGCTCCTGCTCAAGCGGGTCTGTGAGCACGGCGGTTTGCGCAGATAGCGATGCGGTGCGGCGGGCAAGCTCGATGCGTGCGAGCTCGGCGTCGCGCTCGGCCTGCGCTGCCGACAACGCGATGCGGTCGCGCTCGACCTGCGTCCGCAGCAGGTCAACCCCGGCCGTCGCGCCATCGCGTACCCGGTCCTGCTGGTACTGGACGAGCTGGTCGAAATCCGCAAGCTGCTGGTGCCAGAGCCGCACCGCCTGCTCCGCGTAGGCAGCGGCCCAGTAAGCGTTGGCGATGCCGCTGCTTAGCACGCCGAGCGAGAACTGGTGCTCGGCTTCGGCGCGCTGTACGCGCGCGTCGGCATAGCCGATGCGCTTGCGGCGTTTGCCGTCAATCTCAAAGTTCTCGCCGAAGTAGCCGAAGTCTTCCGTGTTGTTGGGGAATGAAAAGTTGTTGGCCCAGGGCTGCAGGTCTTCTGACGAAAGATACAGGCGCGGGTTGGGGCGTAGGCGCGCCTGGGCGATCTGCGCCCGTTCTATGTCGACGAGGTCGCCGCTGGTGTGCGCCTCGGGTGCGGCGGCTAGCCCCATATGGATTGCCTCCCTTAACGACAGACCAGGCGAAAGCGGCTGCTGCGCCCAAATGGAGGCCGATGCAGCCGCAAGCACGGCCAGAACGATCAGGTTTCGGCATCGGCGCGCTCCGGAGGCGCGGCTAACTCGTGGTGCCGGAAGCTGCATGATTGTCTGACTCTAGGAAACAGATTTCGGTTTGGGATAGCAAGCGGTGCACAGCGCTTTTTACCTGCATATCCATGCTAATAAAACCTTCTAAGTGCGACTTAATTCATCGGCGACTTAAGTGATCGCACTCTGAACATTGCGATACAGAAAAAACCGGGTAAGCCACTTACAAACTAAGTTGCCGCGCCGCGAGACTTAGAAGCGATGCAGAGAAGAAACGTCTGCGCATGCCGCTTGGATGTCGGTCAGACCGCGGACGTCGCCGTGCCTTTGCTGAATCTTAACGTATTAAGGGGAGCGCCGCTCGGAACAGGCGGTCGAAGGTCGATCCGGCGTCGGCATCGCGGGCGAGCGCGCTCTCGAGGGCCTTCTGTGCGCTCGCGCGCTGGTACCCAAGGTTCACCAGCGCCGACAGAACATCGTCCGCGGCCGGTGCGGTGCGGGTGCCTTTGCTCTCGACCGGTGCCGCGGCCGCCAGGTCGTCCAGCTTCTCCTTCAACTCGACTGCAAGCCGCTCGGAGAGCCGTTTGCCGACGCCGGGGATGCGCGTGAGCGCCGCGTGGTCCTGCGCGCGAATGGCGGCGATGGTTTGCTCTGCGGATAGCCCGCTCAGGATGGTGAGCGCGAGCCGCGGCCCCACGCCGGAAACGGTGATGAGCTTTTCAAACAGGCGCTTTTCGCGGATTTCAAGGAAGCCGAACAGCGCGAGCATGTCCTCGCGCACCTGCGTGTAGATGTGCAGCTGGACGTCTTTCGCGGTTGGCGGCTCCGGCAAGGCGCTGAAGGTCGGCACCGAGATGGCGACCTCGTAGCCAACGCCCGCGCACTCCACAATGCACGAGCCTGGGGTTTTGCTGAGGAGTGAGCCGCGAAGGTGCGCAATCATCTGCGGCCATTTTATCTGCGCCTGCTGCCGGCCCCCAGCCTTGTATCGAAGTCGAATGGCTGCAGGGTCGACTGTGCCGGCATCCCTGGACCGGGATCGGCTCCGGATGCTGCAGCAATGACATGGACTGGCGTCCTTCCGCGTGTACAGTACCGAGCTCCGGGAGGTGACCTCTACGGGCGTAATCGTGAGCAACTCATCACTGAGGGTGACTCCTCGTTGAAGAATGGCCTGACCCGTCCAGTGAGCGAGGCCATACTTCGTCGACGCTGCAAGGCTTTGCCGCCCTTTTTTAACGGTCGTTGTGTCGTCCTCAAAGCCAGACCCATGAAGGGCAATCACACGATAGGTGATGTCACTTAGTGTTTCGCCTGATTGCACGTGTGGCTTGAGGAACAGATCAGACTCTGTTCTCGTCGAGTGTGGCGAGGCAGCAATCGCCATACTTCCAAGACACACGATGGCGATGGCATGCTGCAGCGGCCTTCTAAGCAGAACCATCGAGAATCCCCTTCCCGTTCCTTCACTTATAAGCCTGTCGTCTATTCGCGGTTGTCGATCCAGTAGATAGCCGTCTCGCTGAGGAAAGGCCGCCCGCGATAGTTCGCACATCCTAATCGGCAGATCTGCCACTATTGCGTTTACGGACACCTGCTTGCCGCTGAAGTCCATGGAGAGTGCGGTACCCGAGCACGCACAGACGACGCTTGGCTTGATCGGGCAGGCGCTTACCGGATCGGTCGTCGACTACACCAAGGGCAGCCTGAACCGAGCCATCCTGCTGCTGGCTGTGCCGATGGTGCTCGAGATGGCGCTGGAGTCGGTCTTTGCCATCATCGACATTTTCTGGGTGAGCCGGCTGGGTTCGGGCCCGGTTGCGGCGATCGGGCTGACGGAATCGCTGCTCACGCTGGTGTATGCCATCAGCTCCGGCCTGGGCACCGCAGCGACGGCGCTGGTGGCCCGGCGCATGGGTGAGCACGATGGGGAACGGGCCGCTGTGGATGCGGTGCAGGCCATTGCCGTAGGAGTGTGCATCGCCGTGGCGATCGCCTGGCCGCTGTACCACTCTGCGCCTGTGCTGCTGCACCTGCTGGGCGCGCCGGCCAGCGTGGTGCAGATTGGGAGCAGCTACGCGCGCATTACGCTTGGCGGCGCGGGCGTCATTATCCTGTTATCGCTCGACAACGCGATCTTTCGCGGGGCGGGCGATGCTGCTTTTGCCATGCGCCTGCTGGCCGCGGCCAACCTGGTGAACCTTGTGCTGGATCCGCTGCTGATCTTCGGCATCGGACCCTTCCCAAAACTTGGGGTGACCGGGCCCGCTGTGGCGACGCTTGCCGGACGCAGCCTTGGCGTGCTGTACCAGGTGTACCGGCTGGGCCGGAGCAGCCGCTTCCACATTGCGCGCAAGCACCTGCGGCTGCACCCGCGCGAGATGCTGCGCTACCTGCAGGTATCGGGCACGGGGGTGCTGCAGTTCATGCTGGAGCAGGGCTCCTGGCTGGGACTGGTGCGGATTGTGAGCAGCTTTGGCGGTGCCGCCATCGCCGGCTACACGATTGCGTTCCGCATCGTGGGCTTTGTGCTGCTGCCGTCGTTTGGATTAAGCAATGCTGCCGCGACGCTGGTGGGGCAGCATATGGGCGCGGGGCTTGCCGCGCGCGCGCGCTCCGCGGTGTGGCGCACCAGCCTGTGGAACTTTGCGCTGCTGGGCTCGGCGAGCCTCGTGTTTATCGCCTTTGCGCCTGCGCTGGTGGGTGTTTTCTCGCATGACCCCGCAGTCAAACCTTTGGCCGTGGAGAGCCTGCGCATTTTCTCAGCAGGGAACTTGCTGTTTGCATTTCAGTCTGTGTTTATCGAGGCGTTTAACGGTGCCGGCGACACCCTGACACCCACCGTGGTCAATCTTTTCGGCTTCTGGGTGGTAGAGATTCCGCTGGCGTGGTTCTTGTCGCACCATACGCGGCTCCACATCACCGGCGTGTTTCTGGCGGTGCTGGTGGCGCAGCTGATTGCGGTGGTGTCGAGCGGCTTTTTGTTTGTGCGCGGCAGGTGGGCGCGGCCGAGGCTTGCGGCGTGACCGGGTGAAAGCAGGTCCTTCGCTTGCACCCCAGCGAGCAAGCTCGCCGGGACCCCGCTTTCGCTCAGGATGACGCCTTGGGGGGTGGTGACAGCGCGATTGCGTTTAGTGGCGCCGGCGGTAGCGAATGGCGAACTCGTAGCCGGAGGGCGGCGGAAACAGGTCGGCAATGATGCGCAGGCGGTCAGCCAGGGCCGGCGCGGCCAGCAGCGGGTACTCGCGTTCGCGCAGGTCGGCGTAGTCCAGATCAATTGCGAGCGAGAGCATGTAGATCGCGAGCGCGTCGGCAAATGCGGCTTCAAAGAAGCGAGTTTGCTGTTCGGCAGCTGCCGGCGGCAGGGCGGCGTCGCTTTTGCGCGCGCTTTCCGGGGCCAGCTCGATGGCGCGCTTGCGTGCCTCGTAGCTGTCCTGCGAGGTTTCGCCCCGCACTTCGGCGACGGCCTGCTGCCACAGCAGCGAAATCAGCCGCTCCGGCAGAGCCTCTTTAGCGGTCGCGAGCGCCTCCACATACTGGTGGCCCACGTTGATGAACAGCTCAAACGCCAGTGCAAAGCGGTCCTGCATGAGGCGGGTCGAGATAAAGGTGTAGGTGGCGCCCTCAATGGGCACGGTGCGGTGGCAGATGGCGCGGTCGGCGAAATCGGCGGTGTGGACGCGGGCAATCTCGGTGTCGCGAGCGTGGGCGGTCTCGCCAAGGGCGAGCGGAACAAAGACAAAAGCATTGCCGGGCATGGCGTTCGCGACGCCGGCCGGCACAGCCTCAACGATGCGCTGCAGCGTGTCGCCCGTGGTTTCAAGCTCGCCGAAAACGCCGTAGCGGAGGCTGTTGCGGCCGCGGGCCAGGGTCGTCGCGCGAACGGCATCTCCCGCCGGGAGCAGGTCGCGCTGTGCAGGGATTGCCATCCCTTCATTCTACGTGAGCCGTTTGCAGGCGGGGCGGGCGGGCCTTATGGCCGCTTAGTTGCGGCTCTCCCAGGCGCCGACCCCGTGAGTTTGATCTGGAAGACCGAAGGCCACTGCTTGCCGGTGACAAACAGCCGGTCCTGCCGGGCGTCGTAGGCGATCCCGTTCAGCACCGACTCCGCATCCACCTTCTCGCTCGCCGGCAACAGACCGGTCAGGTCGATCCAGCCGATGACGTGGCCGTCGCGCGGCGAGATACGCGCAATCCGGTCCGAGTGCCAGACATTTGCATAGATCTCGCCTTTTACCAGCTCGAGCTCATTCAACTGGTCGACCGGCACTCCGTCATCCTTGACCACGATGGCCCGCGTTTCTCGAAAGGTCTCGGGGTCGCGGAATCTCAGCGTTGCTGACCCGTCGCTTGTCACAATTTCCGTGTTCGTACGCGTCATTCCCCAGCCTTCGCCGGAGTACGGCAGCTGCCTGAGCAGGCGCAGCGTGAAGCGGTCATAGACAAAGCAGGTGTGCGACTTCCAGGTCCACTCGTAGAGGTTCGAACCCCAGTTCACGATGCCTTCCCCGAAGTACTGCGGAGCCAGATCGATGTGCTGCAGGGGTTTGCCTGTTTCAGGCTGAATGACCAGCACGGCGGAGTGGCCTTCAAGGCCGGTGCCCTCGTAGAACAGGCCGTCGAGATAGAAGAAGCCCTCGGTGTAGCTTGCCGTGGAGTGCGGCAGGGTCGCGACTACGCGGTAACCGCTGACGGGTGCGGCCTGGCAAACACTCGATACCAGGAGCGTGAGCAAGATGAGCAAGCTCACGCGACGACGTGCGGATCGCTGGGCGTTCACAGCCCGGCAAACGCTTCCCGCGCCGCCTGAATGGTCGCTTCCACTTCTTCATCCGAGTGGGCCGCGCCCAGGAAAGCCGCCTCGTACTGTGAGGGCGGCAGCCAGACGCCCGCGTCGAGCATGGCTCGATGGAAGCGGCCGAACAGCTTTGTATTGCTGGTGGAGGCGGTAGCGAAGTCCTTGACCGGGGAGTCCGTGAAGAACCAGGTCCACATGGCGCCGACGCGGTTGGTGGTGACCGCGATGCCGGCGCGGGCGGCTTCGCGCGCGACGCCGTCCGCCACTGCGGCGCTTACCGATTCAAGCCGCGCGTAGACCTCCGCGCGATGCTGCTTGAGGTAACCGACGGTGGCGAGCCCGGCGGCCATGGCAAGCGGGTTGCCGCTGAGGGTGCCGGCCTGGTAGACGGGGCCGAGCGGCGCGAGCATACGCATGATTTCGGCCCGGCCGCCGAAGACGCCGCAGGGCAGCCCGCCGCCGACAATCTTGCCGAGCGTGGTCATGTCGGGCGTGATGCCGAAGCGCTCCTGCGCGCCGCCGAAGGCCAGCCGAAAGCCGGTCATGACCTCGTCAAAGATGAGCAAAGTGCCCTCGCGTTCGGTGATCGCGCGTAGGCCCTGCAGGTAGCCGGGCTCGGCGATGACGCAGCCCATGTTGCCGACGACCGGCTCAAGGATGACGGCGGCAATCTGCTCGCGGTGCGAGGCAAAGGCGCGCTCGACAGCTTCGAGGTCGTTATAGGGGAGCGCCAGGGTAAAGTGGGCGATCTCATCCGGCACGCCCGCTGAGCCGGCGATGCCGAAGGTGGCCATGCCGGAGCCGGCCTTGACCAAAAAGCCGTCGGCGTGGCCGTGATAGCAGCCCTCAAACTTGAGGATGTACTTGCGCTTGGTAAAGGCCCGCGCGACGCGCACCGCGGACATGGTCGCCTCGGTGCCGGAAGACACGAAGCGCAGCATTTCAATCGATGGGCACGCTTCAGCGACGAGCGCGGCCAGCTCGGCTTCAGTCGCGGTGGAGGCTCCGAAACTGGAGCTTCGCTCGGCCGCGCTCTGGATCGCCCGCACCACCGGCTGGAACGCGTGGCCGAGGATCATGGGACCCCACGAGCCGAAATAGTCGATGTAGCGGTTGTCGTCGGCGTCCCACAGGTAGGCGCCCTGGCCGCGCTCCACGAAGGGCGGCGCGCCGCCGACCGCAAGAAAGGCGCGCACGGGCGAGTCGACGCCGCCCGGCAAAAGCGTTTGCGCGCGGGCGTGGAGCGCGTCGGACTTGGCGGTGCGGCGCCCGGTCCGCACACTCGTTTGCCCCGTCATGGCTGGGTGCCCTTGTGCGTTCTGTGTCGCTGTCCGCTGCCGGACCCCCCTGGTTTGGGCTCATGCAGGACCGGCGCACCCGGGTTCATGACCGCCTGACCCTGGTCGGCGGTAGAAAGCCCGGCGTCGGACTCCGGCGAGGCCAGGTCGTTGACCGTGTCGGCAGGCTGCGGCAGCGCATCGGTAGCGCCGCCCCCCTGCGCGCCGCCGGAGCCGCTGGCACCGCCGCCCTGCGCGCCCTTTCCGCCCTTGGGGTCCGCAGTAAAAGTCTTGCCCGCGTCTTTTGAGGTGCCTGAGGTTTCTTTCGAGTTGTTTTTGGTGGTGCTGGCGTGGCCGCCGCACCCGGCCACGAATAGCAGCCCGAGCAGTGCGCCGCAGAGGGGTTGTCTTGCGCTTAGCTGTTTCATCTTGCTCAACGCCCCGCGGCGGCGCGGTCGCTCAACACGCCTGCCGGCCGGCCGCCCTGCCATTCCGGATGAAAGTTCACGTCGAGGCGGCCAAGATTCTGCGCGAAGTTCAGCTTCGCTTGGTTGTACTGGAAGCTCGCGTTGATGGACTCAACCTGCGCCTGCGCGAGCGTCGAGGCCGCGGTGATTGCCGGCAGGTTGTCCTCAACGCCGGCCTGGAACTGCTCAACGGCCTGCCCGAGCGCGACCTGCGCCAGCTGCAGATTGCTATTGGCCAGCGCAAGGCTGGCGCCGTAGGACCGGAGATCGATGAGGCTCGCGCGCACCTGCTGGCCGATCTCGGAGCGCAGGTTGCCCACCTGTGCCTGGGCGTTCAGCACCTGGAAGTCGGCCGTGTCGCGGTCCGAGCGGAACTTGGCTTCCTGGAAGATGGGAATCTGCAGGGTGCCGACCGCGGCAAGCGTGCTGTGGTAAACGCCGCCCGAGATGCCGGTGACGCCGTAGTTGCCGTTGAAGAGGAGGGTCGGGTAGCGCTCGCGAACGGCGACCTTGCGCTCTTCCATCGCAGCCTGCTCCTGCTCGATCGCGCTCAGGTAATCCTGGCGCAGAGCCACGGCTTCCTGCTCGGCGTCCTCGGGGGTCATGGCCTGCAGATCGGCAAACGGCGAGGCGTCGACGACGCTGATCTCCTGCTCGGGGGCAAGGCCGATCTCGCGGTTTAGCGCGATCTTCGTCTTGGCCAGCGCGCCTGTATCCGCGATGAGTGCCTGCTCCTCCGTTTGCTCCTGCACGCGCGCCCGCAGCTCGTCGAGGTTCGCGAGAATGCCCGCCTGGTGTTCCTGCTGACTCTGGTACAGCACGGACTGGTCGGTCTTGAGCAGGATCTGGTCAAAGGCTACCTGCCCTTCAGCCGCGACGACCCGGAGGTACGCCGTTCCCACATTCTGCACGACCGTGCCGCGCGACGAGGCCGAAGTTTCCGCTGTCGCTCTCAAGAGGTGGCCAAAGGCGCGGACGGCGTCGAGGCCCGAAAGATTGAACAGGTACTGCGACAGAACGACCTGCCCCTGCGTTACGTCGACCTTGACGGTGAACGGAAAGCTCCCGAGCAGCGAGGTCGGCAGCAGCCTGGTAAATTGCTGCAGCTCGTCCGGGCGGAAACCTTCCGCCTCCAGGTTGAACTCGTGGTAGCCGGTCGAGCCCTGCACATCCACACTTGGCAGCAGCACGTTGAGCACCTGCAAACGCTGCGCGTGCTGCTGCTGCTCTGCCTGCCTGGAGTAGACCAGGCCCAGGTTGTTCGCGATTCCCATGCGGAACGCGTCATCGAGGGCGAGCGGGATGACCTGCGGGATGGCCGGAGCTGCCTGCAGGCTGCCGAGATAGGGATTGAAGAGCGAGCTTTGCGTGGGTACCTGGATAGGGTTGCCGCCGCCGGTGCCGCCGCCGAGCGCGGAGCCCACACCCGTAATGCTTGAGGTTGCGCCGAGATTTAGTGTGCTTGCGCTGGTACTGGTTACCGGTGCCGGCGCGGCCGGCAGCTCCGGCGTGGTTTGCGCCGCGGGCAGCCCAGAGGTGGTGGCCTGGGCCAGCGCGGCTGGACCCGCGCTGGACAGCGCCAGGAGTGCCGCGGCCTGGAGAAGGCGGAAGACCATCCGCCTGCGACGACTCTGCTGCAAGCGAGGGCGCGACGCCGAATCCCTGCCCGTTCCTCGCCCAACTGCCATGCGTGCTGTCTCCTGAACCCTTTCGGGCCTGTTCCAAACCATTAGAGTCCAATTTGGGACGGGAGTTGCCGAAAGTAGCACGGGAGCCGCCACTTCCTCCGAAATCGCCGTTGTGCCCGCGTAAAATCGAGCGCGATGCCCCCCGCCCAGGAGTCCGTGCAGCCCTCGCCTCTTGGCCGGCTGCTGCAGGTGCTGCGCCCCAGCCATGCCCACACGGCGCTGACGGCGACGCTGCTGCTGGGCGCCGCGGCGCTCGGGTCCAAGGTCATTTCGCTGGTGCGCGTCAAGTACATCCTGTACCTGCTGGGTAAAACGCCGGCTGCTGACGCGTTCAACGCCATGTTTCAGCTGCCCGACACGATCTCCTACTTCCTGATCGGCGGCGCTACCTCCATCACGTTTGTCACGATGCTGACGCGCTACCGGGAAGGCGGGCGCGAGCGCGAGGGCGAGGAAGCGCTCTCGGTCATTTTCACAACCATGATGCTGGTGCTTGGGCTGGCCATTGCGGCCGCTGAGCTGCTGGCGCCGGTGTACGTCCGCTATGCGTTTCCTGGCTTCGTCCGCGACCCCGCGGAGTTCGCGCTGTGCGTCCACCTGACCCGCATTATTCTGCCGGGGCAGCTGTTTTTCTTTGGCGGCGGCATCTTTGGGGCGGTGCTGCTGGCGCGCAAGCAGTTCACCCTGCAGGCGTTTGCGCCGCTTATCTACAACATCGGCATGATTCTCGGAGGGGTGCTGCTGTTCCGGCGGCTTGGGGTTTCGTCGATTGCCTGGGGCGGGCTTGCCGGGGTTATCCTGGGCCCATTCGCGGTCAATGCGCTGGGCGCACGCGCCTCCGGCATGCGGCTCCGGCTGCGGCTCGACTTCCGCAACGCGGGGCTGCGCGAGTGGTTCCGCAAAACGCTGCCGCTGATTCTCGGCTTCTCGCTGGTCACGGTCGATGCGTGGATCATTGCCCACTTTGCGTCGCGCATCCCGGGCGCGGTGACGCTGTTCCTGAACGCAAAGCAGCTGTTCAGCGTGCCGCAGACCCTGGGCCAGGCTGCCGGGGCGGCGTCGCTGCCGTTTCTGGCTTCGCTGTTCGGCAAGGAAGCAAACCGGCCGTTTGCGCGCTCGGTCAATGAGTCCGTATCGCGGCTTGCGGCGGCGTCGCTGCTGCTTTCGGCATTTATGGTGGCGATGGGGCCGCCCGCGGTCGACTTTTTCTTTCGCGGCGGCCTGTTCGGACGCTCGGACGCCGGCACGGTCGCGCTTTACTTCACGATCTTTTCGGGGTCGCTGTGTTTCTGGTCCGCCCAGGCTATCTATGCGCGCGCCTTTTACGCGGCCGGCGACACGCTTACGCCAATGCTTGCCTCCACCGCGATCGTGCTGGGCTCGCTGCCGGTGTACGCGCTGCTGTTTCATGCGCTGGGCGCGCCGGGGCTGGCCTGGGCGTCCGACTTTGGCATTGCGCTGCAGGCCGGGGTGTTCGCGCTGCTGCTGCACCGGCGAGGGATGGTGCCGCTGGCCGGCCTCGAGGGGGCTGAGCTGCTGCGCTCGCTCGCTGCTGCCGTGGTGAGCGCGGGGGTGTTGCTGCTGCTGCGCGCTGCCTTGCCTGCCGCGTTGACCCGCGTGGAGGAGGGGGCGCTGATTGTGACGGGCGCTGTTCTTTGGCTGGGTGTCTGCTATGCCGTGCTGGCGCTGTGCGGCTCTGCGCTGCCGGCGCAGCTGACGGCCCGGATGACCCGGCGCACGCTGAAGCGCGACTCTTAGGATCAGCCTAAGACCGCCTGCGCGGCTTGCGGCCACTTCGTGGCGGGTTCTCGATAAACCACTTTCTACAGGCGCTGCTTCAAGCCTGCTGCTGCCCGGCTTCGCCCAGGCTCAGCTTCGCGGTCATACGCCGCTTGCCGCGGTAGAAAGTCACCGTGACGGGATCGCCGACCTGGTGCTTGTCCATCACGTCGGAGATGTCCTCGCTGGAGCGCACCGCCTGGCCATCGATAGTGATGAGCAGGTCGCCGCCGAGCAGGATCTCCATGTTGCCGAGGTAAGCGCGCTCAGAGCCGCCGCGCAGCCCGGCCTGCTGCGCTGCGCCGCCGGGGATCGTTTTGATGACGAGCATGCCCGAGTCCGAGGCGAGGCCCATCTGCTGCGCCAGCTCCGGGCCGATCGCAATGGAGGCGATGCCGAGGGACGGCCGGCGCGCGTGCCCGTAGCGCTGAAAGTCCGCAAGCACTGCACGCGCCGTATCGATCGGGATGGCAAAGCCGATGCCCGCGCTCTGGTCACTTTGCTGATTGGGGTTGGTGGCGATCAGGGTGTTGATCCCGATGACCTCGCCGCGCGAGTTGAGCAGCGGGCCGCCCGAGTTGCCGGGGTTGATGGCGGCATCGGTCTGGATGGCATTGTCGATATTGCCGCCGAGCGGGTCGCGCACCGAGCGGATGGCCGAGATGATGCCGGTCGTCATGGTCCCGTTGAGCCCGAAGGGATTGCCGATGGCGTAGACCTTTTGCCCCGGCACCAGGTCGTGCGACTGCGATAGCAGCACCGGCTGCAGGTTAGGCGCGTCAATCTGCAGCAGTGCGATGTCGTGGCGCTGGTCGCCGCCGACCAGGTGGGCCTTGTAGCGATGTTTGTCGGAGGTTTGCACCTCGATGTTTTGCGCGTCCGCAATGACGTGGTAGTTGGTCGCGATGTGGCCCTGGCGGTCGAGAATGAAGCCGGAACCCTGCCCCTGCGACGGCACCGGGCCGTAGAAGAAGTCCATCTGCACCGTGGTGGAGGTCACGTTGACGACCGACGGCAGCAGCCGTTTGTACACGGAGATGTTGTTCAGCTCCTCGTTGTCGTACTCGGGCGCTGCCCGAACCTCTTCGAGCACGAGCGGTGCGGTCGAGCGGGTGACGGGCAGCTTGTCGCTCAGGGCGGGCAGCAGGTGCTCAACCGCAGGCAGGTGCGACACAAACAGGTGGCCCGACGCGGCATACCAGACGCCGCATACCAGCAGGGCAGTGAACAAAAGTCGTCGCGCGATCATCGTGCGTTCCTCACTTCTTTAGACCATAAATCGGCGATCTTGTTTGCTCCCGTTCTGCGAAAGCCTTTGGTCACCGAAGTGCGCGCTGGGATACGTCACATGGCTTTGCAATACGCCAGGACCAGCTTCGCGAGATGTTCTCTCAGCTTCTTTGTTTGCCTCGTACCTGTCTGCCCCGGTGGCGCACAGCCCTCCAGATGTCCGCGGAGCGTGCCGGCCATCGTGAGATAGATCATGTGCACCATGAAAGGAACATCCGCGGAGGCGGGCAGGTTTGCGGTTTGCAGCATGGCCGTCAACGCGGCTTGAGTGCGCTTGCGGACGCGCTCCACGATGAGGCTGCCGCCCGCTTCCGCAGAGACCCGGTACAGCGCAAGTGCGGTATCGCGGTCCACTAACTTCGCGTCGACATACCGGTTCACCAGTTCCTCGATCATTACTTCGAGCGGCTGGAAGCGGTTGCTTGCGCACGCGTCTTCCACGGCCTTGGCCACCAGCAGCATGTGCCGCTCCAGCACGGCAAACAGCAGGGCCTGCTTGTTTGGGAAGTACTGATACAGCGTCCCCACGGATACGCCGGCACGCTGCGCCACGTGCACCGTAGTCAGCCGCTCCGCCCCATGGCTGAGCAAAACCTGAATGGTTGCGTCATGGATCGCCTCAACGGTCGCCACGGACCGGCTCTGTTGCGGCGTCTTTCTTGGATGGAGTTCGAGCACGGCTGCTTTTGGCATATGCGAAGGAAAACCTGAAGCTTCCTTCGTATACTCAAGCCCAGGAGCAAAATTATGCAAGATACAAAGAAAGTGGCCCTGATTACCGGGGCAAACAAGGGCATTGGCTTTGAGGTAGCACGCCAGATTGCCAAGGGCGGCTGGACGGTGCTCGCAGGCGCGCGCAATGAGGATTTAGGCAAGAAGGCTGCGCAAACGCTGCAAGCGGAGGGCCTGGACGTGCAGTACATTGCCATCGACCTGAATGCACGCGAGAGCGCAACCGCCGCCGCCGAATGGATCAGCAGGACGTACGGCAAGCTGGACCTGCTGGTCAACAACGCCGGGGTCACGAGCAAGGTTGACGGGCCGCCCAGCAAAGTTGATATCGAGGCCCTTGGGACCTTGATGCAGAACAACTATGTCGGTACGGTTGCGCTGACGCAGGCGGTGCTACCGCTGCTCCAGGCGGCTGAAAAGGCGCAGATTATCAACGTTTCCAGCGAGCTGGGTTCGGTAAGCCTGCACAACGACCCTAACTGGAAGTACGCCCCGATCAAAGCGCTTGCGTACTGCGGCTCAAAGGCGGCGCTTAACATGTTCACCGTCCAGTTGGCGTATGAGTTTCGTGACGGGAAGATCGCGGTGAACGCTGTGAATCCGGGCTACACGGCCACGGACTTGAACGGGAACAGCGGCACCCAAACGGTAGAAGAAGGTGCCGCGGAGATTGTCCGGGTAGCGCTTCTGGACTCACCCGTTACGGGTAAGTTCCTGGAAACAGGCGGTGAGCTGCCCTGGTAGCGGCGCGACTCAGCGGTGCCGGGGATGAGCGGCGCTGCAGCCTTGCAGGGGGGCCTAAAAGTGCAGCCGCGCCGAAACCTGAACTTGTCGATCCCGATAGATGTTGGTGTTGTTGGCGTTCAGCACGGTGCCAAATTCGGAGCTGCCGGGTTTGAGTCCGCTTTGCCAGGTAAGCAGGGGCGGCTGGCCGATCGCAGAGTTTGAGATCGAGTAGCCGGTCGTGTCGATGCTGGTGACGTTGGAGTGGTTGATGAGGTTGAAGCTTTCGCCGAGCAGCTCGAGCGAAACGCCTTTTCGCAGTTCGGTGCGCTTGGACACGCGCAGGTTTGCGTTGACGACGCCGGGATAGCGGAAGGTATTGCGGCCTACCTCGGCAATGCGCGCCGCACCGCCGGAGCCGTTGATGGTCGCGCCCAGCCCGCTCAGGATCGTGCTGCGGTTCAGGTAGTCAACGTAGCGCTCGCCGGGGATGGAGCCGGAGGTCTGCAGGGAGTAGGGCAGACCGTCGCGGACCTCGGCGGTGGGTGAAAGCTGCCAGCCGTTGAGACCTTTGCCCATGAAACCCTGCATGCGCCATGGCGCCCGCAGCACCAGACCCCCGGTCAGGCGGCGGCGAATGTCGGCGTCGGAGTTGCCGTACTCAAGCGCGAGATTGGCCGGATCGAGAACGTCATTCGAGTCGGTAAACGCGGTGGCATTCTGATTCCAGTCCGCCGCATGCGCGTAGGTGAACGACGCATGGAGATCGAGCGACCGGGTCACATTGTGGTTCACGCTGACCACGGCAGCGGCGTACTTCGAATTGGTCTCGGAAAAGATGCGGGTGACCTGGCCGTAGTTCGGGTTGAGGCGCGCGGTGTAGAAGCGCGTGGTGTAGGAGGGCGGCAGCGGACCCTGGTGCAGCGGATCGATGACCGCGTAGGTGATGGTTTGCGCGGAGGAAAGGTCGATGTTGCTGTCGATGTAGCTCGGCAGCTCGCGGCCGAGTGAGAGCAGGCCGGACGCGGTAATCGAGGTTGATCCGCCGATCTTCTGCTCGATGGACACCTCGGTCTGGTGAATCTGCGGGTTCTGGAAGCGCTCGTCAAAGTAGACGGCCGAGGGTGCAACAGACAGGTACGGTGTGCCTGAAAAGACAAAAGGAAACGGCGGCGTGCCGGTCGCAAGCGGGCTGAAGTAGTACGAACGTTGGGCGTTGGGGGCGCCGGTCTGCGTCAGCGCAGAGAAGGCGGTGGAGTTGATGATGCGGCCGTAGTAGACGCCGTAGCCGGCGCGCAGCACGGTGTGGCCGCGGCCGTTCACGTCCCAGGCAAAGCCGAGCCGCGGGCCGAAGTTGTTGTTGTCATGCGGCAGGCGCGCCGACAGCGGAATGTCCGAATTGACGAGCGACGCGTTGGTGTTGGGCAGCTGCTCGTACTCGTAGCGGAGGCCGTAGGAGAGCGTGAGGCCCGGGCGCACTTTCCACTGGTCGGTAAAGAATCCGGCGTAGTCAGCCGATTGGAACTGAAAGGTCGTGGGACCGAAGCTTTGCGTGTAGTACGCATAGCAGGGCAGCACGCCGGCCCCGGAGGTGGCGCGGTCGCAGTGGTTGGGCGACAGGTAATCCGTCGCGAAATCGCGAACATTGGCGTAGCTGAAGGTGCCGTTCGCGTTGTAGAGCGCGTCGGAGTAGTCGTTTACGTAGTCGACCGAGTAGCCGACCTTGAAGGTGTGATTGCCGCGCACATCGGTGAGGGTTTCGTTGAGCTCGTAGCGCCGCTCGTCCGGGTAGGCAGCGCGGTTAAGTACGGGCGGATTGCCGAAGCGAAAGCCGTAGCTTTGGATCTGTACCTGCGGAGGCCGGCCATAGATGTTCGCGGCGAGCGTCTGCTCAAACGGCGCGGGCGGGTTGCTCTGCTGCTGCTCCAGGTCGCTCGTGTACTCGAACGATGTCTCGCTCAGGAGGTTGGGCGAAAGAAAGTAGGCCAGGCGTGCGGTGATGGCGTCGCCGGAGATCACCGAGTTGCCGAAAGAGTTGCTGCCGTAGGTCGCCGACGGCGAGGTTTGCACGCCGTTGGGCGAGCTCCAGCGCAGCAGGTTCCCCTGCAGCGACAGATGGGCGCGGTCGCTGGCCTGCCAGTCGATCTTCGGCAGGTACGTGGTTTCGTCAGCCGTGCGCGGAACGTTGCCCAGCAGGCTCGCGAGCCCCGCAAGAACGCCGTTGTACTCAGATAGCGCCTGTGCCGGCGAAAGGGTGAGGCGGCCGGCCAGGGTGTCAATGTCCTGCACGGTCGGCGTCTGAAAAAGCTTGGCCGGATTACTCGCGCGCGCGATCCCGGGGAAGTCGCGGTGGTAGCGGTCGTAGGTGAAGATGCCGAAGAGCTTATCGCGGCGGAGCGGCCCGCCTACGGAGAGGCCGCCCTGGGTGAGGGTGTCCTGCAGGCGCACGTTGCCGGTGGTCACCGAGTCGGTCTGGCCGAGCGACAGCGCCGTAGACCCCGCAAACGCGTTGCGAGCGCCCCAGGCGCTGTTGCGGTCATACACAAACGCCTGCCCGTGAAAGGCATTGCCGCCGGAGCGGGTGACCGTATTGACGACGCCGCCGGCGGCGCGGCCGTACTGCGCGTCGTAGTTGGACGTGTTGACCTGGAACTCATCGATTGCGGCCTCGGAGGTCGCATAGGCAACAGTGGTGCGGCCGCGCTCCTCCGAGAAAAACGCCTGGTTGTTGTCAGCGCCGTCCACAAGGTTGTCGTTGAGCAGCGCGCCGATGCCGCGAAACGAGAGCAGGCCGTCAGCGGCAGCGTCCGGAGTAACGCCCGGGGTGAGCAGGGCAAAGTCCGTCCAGCGGCGGGTGCTTGACGGCAGGTCGTCCACCGCGGCCGAGTCCAGCGTCGTGCTGACGGCAATGGTTGTGGTGTCGATGACAGGCACAACGTCGGCAACGTGGACCACGGCCTGGGCTGTCGCAAGCGGCAGCGTCGCCCGCAGCGTCGTTACCGTGCCGATGGACACGAGCGCGTTGGCCTGCCAGACCGCAAACGTAGGCGCGGTGGCGGAAAGCTGGTAATAGGCGGGCGCTAGCGCGGGGAAGTCGAACTGGCCGCGGTCGTCGGAAGCAGCGGAAAGCGTCGCGCCGGTGGCCGGATTGAGCAGCGTCAGCGTGGCGCCGGCGACCGGGTGATCGAGCGGGTCGACCAGCAGGCCTTTGAGCGCGCCCCCGTCAGGGGTTTGCGCGTGTGCCGCGGCAGGTGAGAGCCCGGCCGCGGCCCACAGGCAGGCGAGAACGAGCGGGGGCCCGGTCCGGGAATGACGTCGAATCTTCGGCACAGAACCCCGTTCTTAAGAACAGCAATCGAGAACACGCGAGCAGAGCGGGAGCAAGCACAACAAGGGCGCGCTGGGTGTGAGCGCTGCCACTCCATGGCGGCAGCGCGATCAAAGCCCGGCGTTTGCGCGCGGCCGCGGCGGCGCGCAAAACGGAACAAGATTCATGTGTAAGTGAGGTGAGCATAAACTTGAAGAAGACAAATGTTTATTGATGAAACGCGGATTCGTATCAAAGCCGGTGACGGCGGTAATGGCTGCATGGCGTTTCGCCGCGAAAAGTTTGTGCCCAAAGGCGGCCCCTCCGGTGGCGACGGCGGCCGCGGCGGCGACGTTGTCATGGAGTCAAGCCAGCGCCACAACACGCTGATTCACTTTCGCTACAACCCTGAACACAAGGCCGAGCGCGGCCGCCACGGTGAGGGCTCCAACTGCTCGGGGCGCGACGGCGGCGACGTGGTGCTCAAGGTGCCGGTGGGTACTTCAGTGTGGAACAACGCGACCGGTGAGCTGATCCACGACTTTCGCGAGTCGGACGAGCGCGTGATTGTGGCGCACGGCGGCCGCGGCGGCCGAGGCAACCAGCACTTTGCCACGCCGACGCACCAGGCTCCTCGCGAGCACGAGATGGGGTTTGTGGGCGACGAGCTTGAGCTGCGGCTTGAGCTGAAGCTGCTGGCCGATGTAGGCCTGGTCGGCTACCCGAATGCCGGCAAATCGACCCTGATTTCTGTGATCTCGGCCGCGAAGCCGAAGATCGCGGACTACCCGTTCACTACGCTAGAGCCTAACCTGGGCGTGGTGACGGTGGGCGAGGCGCCGCACGAGGAAAGCTACGTGGTTGCCGACATCCCGGGGCTGATTGAGGGCGCGCACCTGGGAGCGGGGCTGGGCGTGCAGTTTTTGCGGCACATTGAGCGGACCGGCGTGCTGGTGCACCTGGTCGACGTGTCGGACGGGAGCGGCCGCGAGGACCCGGTCGAAGACTTCAAGGTAATTTCGGCGGAACTGCGCGAGTTTGGGCACGGCCTGGCGGAAAAGCCGGTGCTGGTGGTTGCGGCCAAGCTCGACGCCGCGAATCCGGACAAGCTCAAGAAGCTGCAAGCGATGGCGAAGCGGCGGAAGCTTGCTTTTTTTGCGCTGTCAGCGGTAACCGGGCAAGGCGTCGATGCGCTGCGCTATGCCATGGCCGAGCATGTCCGTGCGCACCGTGTGGAGCAGCAGTCTGCCGCGGCGGAGCTGGCGGGCGGGTTTTAACAGGGGCTTGTTCGGCTTCCCGAGGCTGCTGCAAGCTTGACCGCCCGGTTGCATGCGGCAAGCCTGGAGACTGTGGGTCGAGGCCGATTGAGCACACCGCCGTATTGACGACTCCCTGAGCAGCGCCGCGCCTGAAGCTGCGCTGCGCAAGTTGTTTCCGTGAGCTAAGTCAGCGCTTGCCGGGAGCCACCTTGGCAATCTCCGTGTTCATGCGGGTGCACACGCTTTCCCGGCTGGTTTCCGCGCGTTCAAGCAGAATAATGCGCTCCGCGCCTTCGCGGAGTTCGTCGCGCGAAGGATTCGGGTGAGCGACGAAATACGCTTTCGCGCGATCTTCAATCGCCAGTGCGTCCCGCTGCACATCGCCGTAGTAGCGAATGATGTAGAAGGCGTCTGAATAGCTCGCGGCTTCTTCGGGCGGCATTTGGGCGAAGGCGCCGGTCGAGAGCGCGGTTTGCCAGCTGTTCGCCGGGAGAAAGTAGCCGGGATTTTGGATGGCGAGCAGGCGCGGAGCGATCTCCGCAGGGTTGTCGCGCTCCAGCGCAGGCAGCGCGTCCACCAGCGCGTGAAGCTTGCGATGCGCATCCTGGACGCCGGCAAGCTCAATACTCGCGCGCTCGCGGTCGCCGTGCAGCTCTGTCTGAAATTCGTGTCGGGTTTCCTGGACCAGGTGATGGTTGTGGATTGCCATCACTAAACCCTCAAGCGAAAGAGCGATCAGGATGCCGATCGTCACGGTGGCGATGTGAATGCCGAACTCGCGAAGGTTGCTCGGCGGGCGGGTTGGGGTATGGAGCTCCACAAGCGCGAGCTTACGCGCCGGGCTCTCCGAACGCGAGCCGCGACTGCATGGGCAAGTGCAGGTTGAAGCGAAGCAGGCCCTTCAGGAGCGGGGAGCGAGCGGCCTGCAATCCGATCACAATCGCATCAAGCTGGAAAACGCCTCAAACACACGGTTCAATCCGTATAGAATCACCTAGATAGGCGTCGTCGACGCTGCGCCCGCGTTGCTGTTGTTCTTTGCGCCGAATAGGCAGCCATGCAGGCTTCCCCAACTCCGCCGTCTGATGGCGGATCTAGCTCCCTTTTTGGATCTTCTATGCCGCGTGTGTCCCGCATCCTTCTGTCTGCTTCCTTATTTTCTTTGTATCTACCTGTCCTTGTTGGAGCGTCCCTTCCCCTCACTGCCCTGGCGCAGGCCCAGGCCACGGGGCAGGTGAGCGGAACCGTTCGAGCGCCTGACGGGACTGTGGTTCCCGGCGCGCAGGTGCTTCTGCGTCCGGCGGCGGGTACACCATTGCAGGCCGTCACCGATGGAAACGGGCTATACACGTTTTTTGCCGTCCCCTCCGGGAGCTACCGGCTCGAGGTCCGCAAGGACGGCTTTGCGGTAGGGACCGTGCCCCTGGTGGCCGTGATGCCGCAAGCCACGGTTACGGACGACGTGGCGTTGACGCTTACCGCCAGCTCCTCCATCACGGTGAACGCCGCCGTCTCGGGTACGGTGCTGGACGGCTACTATGTCCAGCGCCCGGACAGGGGCGTTCTCGGCAACTCCCCGATTGTGGACCAGCCTTACACCATCACGGCGGAGCCCGCCGAGGAGATTACCAACACGCAGGCAAGAAGCCTGCGCGACGCCCTGCAGTACCTCCCTCTGGTGTCCTATACCGAACAGGAAGGCGACCAGATCCTGCGTCCTACGACACGCGGCTTCCAGGGCAGCATCGTGCAGAACATACGCCAGGACGGCCTGGCGATCGCCGTTACAGGAGCCAATCCCATTGAGCAGTACCAATTCCTGCAGGTGGAAAACGGCCTGGGTGCTGCCTCGTATGGTCCCGCGAACCCCTCGGGCGTCTTTGATTTCGTGCTGAAGCGGCCGACCGAGGAACGGACCAGCAATCTGTTCCTCGAACAGGACAGCAGCTCCATCGGCACCATTTACGGCGATGCGGGCGGACGATTCGGGTCCCACCACACCTACGGCTATCGCAGCAATCTGCTGTATGCCGACGGCACCGCCTTCGTTGCCGACAGCCGGCTGCGCCGCCGTCTCGCCGAGTTTGCCTTGGACGCCCGACCCGGCGAACATACGACGCTGGACGCGCATTACAGCGCCTACGACATTGTGCAGCGCGGCTATCCCGGCTGGTTCAGCTATGGCGCTGACGCCACTGATACGACCGCCACTGCCCAGCGCCCGCGGCGCACCCTCGTGCTGCCGGCCGCTCCCGACCCAAGCACGCCCGGCTTCGGGCAGCCGTATGCCGGCGACAACTTGACTACGCAAAGCACCAGCGCCCGCATTCTGCGTGACTTTTCCCCGAACTGGCATGCCTCTGCCGGCGGTCTGGGTCAGCGGCTCGACCGCCTGATCGACGCTCCGGTCAATACATTGACGAACAACACAGGCGCCTACAACACGGCGCTTTCCGCGGGTTTTGCCGCCCGCTTCGGCGTGGAAAGCGACCTGGGGTACATCACAGGAACGCTGAATAAGTGGAATCTACGGCAGGACCTTACCCTCGCCAGCGAAGGCTACCGCTTTAGCCAGTACTCCTATGCGACCCCTTCGGCGGCTTCGCTCAATGTAGGCCCGGGCAGCGTGGCGCATCCGGTGCGGCTCCCGGCACCCGCTGCCGGTCTCCCCGTCAACCGCGGCCTGTATGTCTCTTCGCTGATCAATCAGCAGGGTTTGAACATAAGCGATCAGATCTACTTCCCCAAAGGCTTCGCGGTGCGCCTGGCTGCCAGCCAGGACTTCTTCGGAGCCGATAACTACTCTGCCACCAGGCGCACCAGTGGGTCGAACCAGAACGGCATCAGCCCTTCAGTCAGCGTGCTCTACAAGCCCAGCCCGGCCATTACCACCTATGCCACGTACGCCAGCAGCCTGCAGCAGGGCGACATCGCCCCCAACAGCGCCGCCCTGGTGAACTCAAATCAGGTCCTTGTTCCATACCGCAGCAAGGAGTGGGAGCTGGGTGCAAAGACCGCGACCAAAACCATCAATCTCACGGCTGCGCTCTTTCGACTGGAACGGCCTTTTGCGGAGACGGTAGCTCTGAATGCGAAGCAGAATATCTTCGAGATCATCGGCCAGCAGGTTAACTATGGCGCAGAGCTTTCCGTCCAGGGAGTACTGTTCCACCGGTGGCTCGTTGACGGCGGCTTTACGGCGCTGAACGCCCGGCTCAACAACACAGGCATCGCCGCGACCAACGGCAAACGCTTCGTCGGGATCCCCGACTACCGCACCAACTTCTACAGCGAGTACCGACTTCCGAAGGTGCGCAACCTAAGCCTCACCGGCGATTGGCAGTTCACCGGGCAGCGTCCGCAGGATGAGGAAAACCTTCACTACACGCCTGCCAGCAGCATCTTCGATCTAGGCTTTCGCTACTCGCATACCGTATTTGCAAAACTCGCGACCCTGCGTCTCACGAGCAATAACTTGACCGGCACCCGGTATTACTCGACGATCGCCGCAGGCGATATCACCGGCACTAATGCGAGCAGCAACACAGCTTTTATCGGCAACCCGCGCACCCTGGCCACCTCGCTGCAGTTTGCTTTTTAGCTTGTAAGTTGCAAAGGGATCCACGACACCGCCGAGCAGGCGCAGCTGCTTTGGTCCGCTACAAGCCTGGCGACCAGCACGGAAGTCATCAGAAGCCGCGCTCAGCACTTGAGCTACTCGGCAAATGGGCATAGCCTGACGAAAAATCGGCTACGAGGTACTCCTTGCGCTGCTCTCTGTTTCTCGCGATGGTCATCCTTCTTTGTCCTGCCTTGCTGCCGGCGCAGAACTCCAGCCCGCTCGCTCACATAGCTTCAGGAACCACGGTCTTTATCGAGCCGATGGGCGGCTTTGAGACCGATCTCACAGCGGCAATGATCAAGAAGCATGTTCCCCTCACCATTACTGGTGAGGAATCGAAGGCGGCGCTCGTCATCACTGGTTCCAGCCAGGAGAACAAGGCAGGCTGGGCAAAAACAATCTTCGTGACACCGTCGCCCGCCGAGCACGCGAGTATCCAGGTGAAGGATTCCGCAAGCGGGCAGGTGGTGTATGCGTATGCCTGGGATGAGCTTGGTGCGGTTCATGGGAGGCAAAGTGCGGCGGAGGGAATTGCCAAACACCTGAAGGAGTTCATAGACAAGAAGTAAGTCGCCGCAACCCTGCGCTCGACGCAGGCACTTACGTTTGCAGCGCCTTGCGGGAAACAGCAGGGGTGGTCCGCGTGCATCTTACCTGCGAAATGAAGATGCAATGCGCGCTTCCAGCTCTCCTCCTCTGTATCACCCTTCTGCAGTCCGCCGCAGCCCAAAAAAGCGTCCCGGCCAGTACCGACCGCACCGTCGGCCAGCTGGAAACCGTCGCGACCTTCTCAGGGCCGATGCCGACCGGTGTCACGGTCTCGCACACGGGCCGCATCTTTGTGAACTTCCCGCGCTGGGGCGATGACGTTCCATTTACCGTAGCCGAGCTGGTCGAGGGCAAGGCAGTCGCGTACCCGGATACCGCGGTGAACGATTGGCCCGGCCGGACCAGGGTGAATCCGAATGCGTTCAGCGATGAGCAGGCGGACCAGACCCACTTTGTAAGCGTGCAGTCGGTCGTGGTGGATCCGGCGGACCGCCTGTGGGTGCTCGACACCGGCGCGCCGCTGCTCAAAAACACGGTCCCCGGCGGCGCGAAGCTGGTGTGCATCGATCTCGCAACCAACCGGATCGTGAAGACCATCCTGCTGCCGCCCGAAACAGCAGGAACCAACAGCTACATGAACGATGTGCGCTTTGACCTGACGGCGGGCAAACCCGGCACGCAGGACCCGGAGACCGCGGTCGGCAGCAGGCCTGCCCCGAACCCGGACGCGGCTCCAAAAGACGCCATGCACCCGACAGCCGAGCGTACCGCGGGCACGGCTGTTGCCGCGGACGGCATCCGCGGCACTGCCTACATTACGGACTCGTCGGCCCTGGGGCCGAACGCGCTGATCGTGGTTGATCTTGCTACGGGAAAAAGCTTCCGGCGGCTCAATCAGCACTCGAGCGTGCTGTCAGAGGATGGCTTCCTGATGTTTGCCGAGGGGCAGCCCGTCTACCAGACGCTGCCCGGCTACCCGCCCCAGCCCGTAAACTTCGCGGCGGACGGCATTGCGATCTCTCCGGACGGAAAAACGCTGTACTACTGCCCGATCAACTCGACCAAGCTGTACGCAGTCTCGACGGAGGTTTTGCGGGACCGCACGAAGTCGGACGCGCAGGTGGCGTCGACGGTGCGGGTTGTGACCGGCAAAATGCCGTCGGACGGCCTGGAGTCCGACGCGGCCGGCAACGTGTATATGACCGACCCGGTGACCGACAGCATCCATCGCTGGAATCCGGCGAATGGCTACACCGAGACGCTGGTGCATGATCCGCGGCTGCTGTGGCCTGACACTATGTCGCTTGCGAACAATGGCTACCTGTATGTGACCGCGAACCAGCTGCATCGGCAGCCGATGATGCACAACGGGCAGGATCTGCGCATGAAGCCATACCAGCTGTTCCGCCTGAAGGTGGATGGGGCGCAGGTTCAGCTAAGGTGACTGAGCCGGGCCTGCCTGGGTCCGGCCGAAACGCTGTGAGCTGCTGCGGCCGGGCGAGCTCCCGCTCGCGAGTGGAGACTGACCGGCTCGCTGCTTTCCCGGTCCGGAAATGGCGCCGTTTCGGAATTCATTCTGGGACAGAGTGCTTCCGCAGTACCTCCTGGCGTCTGGACACATGCTTTGTTGAGCGCGTTAAATCAAGTGGTGAATCTTTTACAGGAATTAGCAGGTGCGCTTCCCGGTTTCGCATGCATTTGGAGCCGCTCGTGAAGGGGTTCAATCGCAGGCGCTTTTTACAGGGTGCGGCGGCCTTGGCCCCCTTCGTCAGCGGGCACTTTGGCCGCATGGTTGGCCGCGCTGAATCCCCCTCGGACGCAGCGGGGCGCACCCTGTACGTAGGCACGCAGACCGTGGAAGGCAGCAAGGGCATTTATGCCTACGCGTGGAACCCCGAGAACGGGAGCGCGAAGCTGCTGGACCTGGCGGCCGCTACACCAATGCCCACGTTTCTGACGCTCTCGAACGACAAGCGCTTTCTGTTCGCGGCGAACGAGACAGACGCCTTTGACGGGGCAAAGTCGGGCGGGGTTTCCAGTTTTCGTGTGCTGCCCGGGCCTGCGGGCAAGCTTGTGCCGGTGAACAACGAAGCAGCGGGCGGCGAGTCGACCTGCTACGTAGGTCTGGACCACACCGGGCGCGTGCTGCTGTGCGCCAATTACGGAGGCGGCAGCGCATCCTCCTTCCCTGTAGCGACCGACGGCCGCATTGGGCCGATCGCGTCTCACTTTCAGTATTCGGGCTCGGGCCCGAACCACGAGCGGCAGGACGCGCCCCACGTTCACCGGGCCATGGCGTCGCCCGGCAATGGCTTCGCGCTCTTCAATGACCTGGGGCTGGACGTGATCCACGTGTACCGGATGGACCCTGCGACCGCCAAGCTTACCCCGAACGATCCGCCGGCATGGCATGCGCCGGCCGGGTCTGGTCCGCGGGCCCTCCGTTTCCACCCGAACGGGCGCTGGGCTTACTGTGTTCTCGAGATGGGTTCGGCGGTGCTGTTGCTGGAGTGGGATGAGAAGCGCGGCACGTTGACGACGCGGCAGCAGGTGTCTTTGGTACCGGAAGGCTTTACCGGGCGCTCCCAGGCTTCTGAAGTTGTGCTGGATCGTAGCGGACGCTTCCTCTACGCGGCGGATCGCTACTACGACGGGCTTTACAGCTTCCAGGTCGACCCGAAGACGGGCCAGCTCGGCAGCCTGACCAGGACCGAGTGCGGCGGGAAAACACCCCGGCTGATTACACTTGATCCGACTGAACGATGGCTCCTGGTGGCGAACCAGGACTCGGACAATATTGCGATCTTCGCGCGCGACCCTGAGACCGGGAAGCTGGCCGAAACCGGCACGAGCGTGCCGCAAAGCAAGCCGCAATGCCTGGTGTTTGTGTAGCGGAAGTGCCTAGCCGGTAGAGGTCTGCGGCAGGTCAGCTCCATTGCAGAGGCTTCACCACCAGGAATGGTTACGCGGTCGTGGCTCGGCTTCGCCCTGCAAGCGAATTCCCATTCTGGGACAGATGCGGCGTTTGGTAGATTTCCGCTGGTCTGGCGCTGAACGAACGGTCCGGCCTGCCGATAACTGTCGCGGTATGAACCTGACTGCACGCAACCCCAAATGGCTAATGATCCTTCTGCTGGTATGTCTTGCCCTTGTGCCTGCCGCGGCATGGAGCGAGAAAGCCAAGGACGCTGACCCGAAGAAGCCAAAACCAGCCAAGCCGCCCAAGGTGCACTCCGTTTCGCTCGGCGCCGCGAAGAAGGTGCCCTACAGCAAGGAGGGCGACCCGGCGGGCGCGCTCAGCCTGGAAACAGAGCTGCGGGTGCGTCCCCTGGTGGTCGATAGCCGCGTCAAAGAATGGACCACCGGTGAGCCTCACGATGTTACGGACCGGTCCTTTGCGGTGCGCCGGGCCATCCGTATCAATGATGCGTTGCCGACCGATAAGGTCGAGCATTGGGTGTGGCAGAAAGGCCCGTGGCTGCTCATTGACCGGACGGCCGGGCACACTGTTCCTTTGAAGCTGCCGGACTACGACCCGGCTGTCTCCGAGGTGAGCTGGTTTCGCGATTACGCCGCCTACTGCGGGCTGACCTCCACGGGCAAGCAGTTGTACGCGGTTGTGGCGCAGGTTGCCGCGCGAAAGCCGCTGGTTGTGCAGAAGCTCGGGGCCTGGGATGCGCACGCTCCGCGCACCGCCGCGGCCTGTGCGCCGGCCAGCTGGCAGCGCGAACCGCTGCGCATTACGTTTCAGGCCGCCGGGGCCGCTCCTTCGTCCTTTGATCTCGTTGGCTCGTCGGCGGTGCTGGTGGAAGAAGGAGACGCGGAGCCGGCCCCTGCGCCCTCTACGGGAGAAACCTCGCAGTAAGACCATGGCAGGCAGGGGCGCGCGTTCCGATCACTATCGGGAGGCGCGCCGGATAGCATGGACGTATGGACACGATGGAGTCATTGCTGGAAGAAGCGGCCAAAGCGCATGGCCATTTGTGCGCAGGACAGATCCTCGGGGTACGCATGGCCATGCTTGGCTGCGCCAGGCTTGGTGTGGAGGAGCCCCGAGGGAAAGACCGCAAGCGTCTGGTGACGTTCGTCGAGATCGACCGATGCGCCACGGACGCGATCGGCGTGGTGACAGGGTGCCGCCTTGGCAAGCGCGCACTCAAGTTTCGCGACTGGGGCAAAATGGCGGCCACGTTTGTTGATCTGGCTGACGGTCGGGCCATCCGGATCGCAGCGACCGAAAGCTCGAAGGCGCGGGCGCGGGAGCTCTACCCTGAAATCGAGAACAAGAACCAGCAGCAGATGCATGCCTACCGCGTCATGCCGGATGATGACCTGTTTACGGAAGAGTGGGTGCAAGTGGAGCTGCCGGCTAAGGAGTTTCCCGGCTACAAGAGCGAGCGCATTGCCTGCGCCAGCTGCGGCGAAGGCATCTCGTACGAACGCTGGATGGAACGAGATGGGCAAAAGCTGTGCCGGGGATGCGCGGAGCCGGAAGCGCGGTACTATCAGCCGATTGCCTCGCCGGCAAAGGGAGTGGCTTCTCTCGAAGAGGTGATGGTGCCGCGGTGTGAGTGCCCCTAAGCGCTGAGTGCGGGGCGCGCTGTCAATCAAATGAAGAGCCTCACGCTCGGAGTTGCCCTAGGGTGTCGAGGGTGAGCGTGAAAACGGACTGCGGCGGTCGTAAAGCGCGGAAACGTCAGCAGAAAGCAACAAAGATGCGATGCGTTCTCGTTTAAGGTTGACGCCGCCTGGGTTCCGGCTCATCTCTCCCGCGGGCTGGTGTTGCTGCTGCTTGAATCCACTCAGGATGCGAGGCAACTATGGGCAGCAAAGTCATTGCGGCTCGACGTCAGCAGAAGGCGAAGCGACACGGTAGCTTGCCCA
Organism: uncultured Acidobacteriaceae bacterium; assembly: GCA_964249695.1. Taxonomy (GTDB): domain Bacteria; phylum Acidobacteriota; class Terriglobia; order Terriglobales; family Acidobacteriaceae; genus EB88. The sequence goes on along the minus strand of CAXUDF010000015.1, from coordinate 5,255 downwards.
GACAAGGCTCACATGGTGGCGAACGGCAATCTACGGCGAGAGCATGAACCTCGCACAGCTGCTACGTTCCTTGACTGTCGAGAGGAAATTAATTATTTGAGGTTTCTGCTCGATAAGTTCCAGCTCATGCTCTTTGGTCATAAGAGCGAGAAGCCTGTGCGGCAGATCGAGCAGTTGAAGTTCCAGCTTAAAACTCGAAGAACCCGTTGCTTCAAGAGCCTTAGGGTGAAGAGTTCCGCTGTTCAACCGAAGTCACGAGGTCAACTGGAATCGTTAAAAGAGCAGCGACTTCAACCGGGTCCGCACCTGTTCCAATCAGACTCCGCGCCATTGAAATCTGTGTAGCTTTATGAGCATCGCTAGGTACGAACGTCTCCGAAATGAAGTCGCTCTGCGGACCCATACCTCGCCAATCTCCCCTAATTGCGTAGACGTCAGGTATTTCCGCTCGGGTTGGGGGTGCATCCTGGCACGCCACCAAGAGTCGCCTGCACTTGTAAGCTATGTAGCCAACGTACCCTAATCCAACGCAGAGAAGAGCTACTAGACCCGGAACGATCATTCGCACCTGAACTCCCTTAATACCGACCCAAACGTGCCTCGACCCTCATCTGCGCGCATGGTTGCTACCTGGCTGCAATGTTGCCATGCGAATGTATAGTTCCCTCCGCATATTCGTCACGAATTGTCTATAAAGACTTGTCCAGAAACTAAGGGGAGCGGCCCAGGAGCAGGTGTGCGAATGCGATAAGCGGCTATAGCTTTCCCAGCCACGGACTGAGGGTCGATCCGAGACGGCGAGTGCCGAGTTGCCCCACGTACCATGCAGCGCAAAGTATGCCAAGCAGCCAAGCGGTTGCCGGGCGATTAGTCCACCTACTCGCTGGAGTCGCTTGCCACTTGGCATAACTTAACGCCGCAGATACACTGCGGAACTCGCGAGGAGAGCGCGACGCGAGAAAGTGAGATGTGTGCTCGAGGGGTGACCCATTCCAGCGAGAACAGGCTTGGGAGCCTGGCTGAAAGGCTCTGGGCGATCCAGACTCGTGAAGGAGTGACGCGCCCCACCCGCAGCGAGTGGGCTACCCCCGGGCGGTCGCGCTATCTTCCGAAGCGCGTGTACGCGCAACCATCGCCGGGATGCCCCAGACCACGCCCACCACTAACAGTGTGGACAGGAGATCGTTGCGGTAGAAGGGAATGGCCAGCGTATAGCAGGCTTCGAGCCCGGTAAGTGAATGCGGATACCAGGAGCCGGGAGACGCCCATACGGCATAGTTGCTGACCGCGAAAAACGAGGTAGAGGCGAGCACTGCCGAGCCGGCCACCCGCGCAAAGCCGGGCTTGCCCCTTAGCAGAAGCGCGCCCAGTGCAACTACAAGCGCGTACCAGGCCCAGGTAAGCAGGTAGGCATTCAGGTGGAAAGCATAGCCGTAAACAAAGCGTGTGAGATACCAGTCGCCAAGAGCCAACGCTGCCACCGGGATCGAGCCGAAGGCGATCAGTGCGGCGAGATTGCCCTGCGGCGCGGCCGAAGAGGAGCGAAAGGGAAGACGCGCGCCCCAAAACAGCAGTGAGCCGCCCACGGCGGTAAAGTTCCACCACGGGTGCGGAAGCACGTGACTGCCGAGCGCGAAAATGAGAAAAAGTATGGGAAGCATGGACCCCTCCGGGCAGAACAGAAACCGCGGAATGGCCCGCTCTTCTCATTCTCGGGAGCAAACGGGCCAAGGTCAAGGGGTGAACAGCATTACGTCGAGCATTCAGTGAAGAAGGCGACTCTGCCGCGGGACATCTCACCCCCAACCAAACAGCTCATTTTCGTAGAGTCCCAAGCAGCAGACCCAAAATCGAGGCAAAAATGCTCGATCAGCTAAGCCTCTGCGGAGCCAGAGGTTTCACGGCGACGGGCACACCCGGAACGGGGTGCGCCTGGATGCCGGGAGCCGAACCGGCCGTGGTGCCGGGTGTGGTGTGCCGAAGACGCCGCGCGAAAATGCGTATAGTCGCCGCTACAGGCACGGCAATGAGAGCACCGACAACGCCGGCGATTTCACCGCCGGCCAGCACGGAGAAGATCTGCAGCAGCGGGTTGATCTCAAGCGTGCGCCCCATGATGCGCGGCGCGGTCACGTAGTCCTGGGTGAGCCGCCACAGCGCCAGGAACAGTACCAGCCAGAGCACGTGGGAGTAGCCGGCGAGAGTGGAAATAGCAAGCACCGACACCGCCGCAACAGCCGGGCCGACGACAGGGATGAACTCAAGAAAGCCGGCAAGCGGCCCGAGGATAAAAGCATATGGAGCACCCAGGATACTCAGCACCAGCGTGTACGCGACGAGCGTCAGGCCGGCGAGGATGATTTGCGCCTGGATGTAGCTGCCGATCATGACATTCATGTCTGTTAGGAGGCCAGAGATCATGTCACGTTCCGGAGCGGAGCGCCCGAACTCCACGGTGCCGGCAGCAATCTCCTTACCCTGGCGGAGAAAGAACAAGCTCAGGATGGGGATCAGAATGAGCCACCAAATATGCTGAGCGGGTTCGGCGATCTTAGAACCGAGGACCTTGCCATAGCCGAGGATGTCAGCGCGATGGCTGGTCAAAAACCCCTGGATTTGATTGACATTGGCTGGCTTAAGGTGGTGTGCCTGGCCAAAGCTGCTGACCAGTTCACCTGAACCGAGCCGGTCGAGCAGCGACGGCAGGCTGATGGTAAGCTGTTTGCTTTCATCGCCGATGGGCGGTCCGGCAATGAAGCCGAGAGCCACAAGCACACCGATCAGTGCGGCATACACAACGAGGATAGCTTTGCCACGGCCACGTAGGGGGCGCTCCATACGGGCGACCAGCGGCTCGAGAAAGTACGCGAACAAAACAGCAAACAGAAACAGCGTCAGGGTTTCGCGGGCGGCGCGGAAGAACGCAAGTACAACGACAAACAGCAGCGTCGTAAAGAGGACACGCGCGGTGCGCGAATCCCACAACTGAAAGACAAAGATCCGGTTTTCTTCGGGCGCGGCAGGGGCGGGAACGGGCATGTGTCTTCTCGCAAGGACCTAAAAGGCGTAAAAAACGCGGCAGCCGAAAGAGGCCTGCCGCGCGATGGGAAGCTTAGTCCTTGAGGCCGGCAACTGCGTCGCTGACTGCGTGCGCGGCCTGCCCGGCAACATCCTTGACCCGGCCCACGCCTTCATCCACGGCGCCTTCGCCCTGGAGTTCATCATCACCCGTGAGCTTGCCAAACCCTTGCTTGACCTTGCCGCCCAGGACGCCGCCGGTGCCCTTGACCCGGTTCTTTGTACCCCAGTTGCTCACATCATCGCTCAAGTCATCGAGACCGTCAGCTGTGCGCCGGTTGGCAGAAGCGTCCGAAACGAGCACATACGCCGCCACACCCAGGCAGGTCGCACCAAGAATCCACATGAATTTGTTCATATTAGTCACGCTCCCAGTGGTAGGGATGCATGCAGGCTACCGGAAGATGGCTATCTCGGTCGCCGAGGCAGTTCCATTTCGGGAAAGCTTGCAGAAAAGGTCAGCGCTGCTGACGCTCGTTCATCCACTGACTAAAGATTTCGCCATGGCTGCCGATAACAACGTAGCCCGCCAGCACTGGGCTTGCATCGTCGCCGGCAAGCGGGCCAAGGGCAGTGCGGGAAAAGCGGAGGTCGCGAAAGATGACAGAGTGGGCACCGGGCGGCAACGGCGATGCGTCACCCGGCACGGGCGATGCGCCCAGGTCCTCGATGACGGGCCAGCTTGACCAGTCCCCGTAGACTCGCCCCAGATACGTCTGCCGAGCGGCGGTGACCGCAAAAGTGACAGGAGGCTTCGCAAGCGACTCCCCGGGTTCGACCGAGTCACCGAGAGTGTGAACGGTCGCGGACTGATAGTCGACGCGCGTTTCAGCAAGCGCGTGCCAGGTAAACGGGTCGGCCATCATGGGCTCAGCAGCAACCCGCAGCAAAGGCTCTCGCGTGGAGGAGCCGGCCTGCTCGACCAGGTGGATGGCGTGTAGATGCTCGGCGTTGCGGAGGCTGTACAGCAGGCCCACGGCGACAAGCGCCGCAATGGCCCAGCCGCGGCCGCGCAGCTCGCCGCGGGGGCGCCGACGCAGTTCACTGTCGACAAGGCCCAGCACAGCGGGCATACCAAGCCCCAGCAGCAGAACCGCAAAGAGCACGGGGTCAAAGATGAAGACGATGCTCCAGCTGAACCAGTGGGGGTTGAACGGGAACAAGGGGCGCAAGCCGTAGTTGTTGGTGTAATCGAGCAGGAGGTGGCTCAGGTCGGCGAGGAGACAGAGAAGCCAGAGGACCGGCCAGCGCACCGGCTGCTCAGGCGGTCGGCGGCCGAGTCTCCGCAGAATGGCTGCGATGCCCCAGACCACGCCGGTGACGGCCAGCGCCATAAACGGCGCGCCCAGAAAGGTGTGCGTGATGCCGCGGTGTCGGCAGAAGCCCGTTACCGGACCGCCCAGCCCGAACACCACGTCCATGTCCGGCGCCTCGGCAGCTAGGGTCATCGCGAGGGTCGCATAGGCAGTTTTCCGATTGAAGCCGGACCGGCCCAGGCAGGCACCGGTGAGAAAATGCGTGACGGGCTCCATGCAGCTTGTGTACCAGAAAGAGTGGTACACAAGCTGCATGAGGCGCAAAACCGCCTGCGCGGCCGGCGGCCACTTCGTGGCGTTCTACTTGGGGCGGAGGTGCAGGCGATTATGGCCCTTCCGTTGGTCGGGGCGGTTAGCGGAACAATGTGGGAGCTATGGCAAAGAAAGTGACGAACGAGCGAGGCCGGCTCGACGAGCTGCGCGAGCAATTGCGGCACCATGAGTACCTGTATTACGTGCTCGATGCGCCGGAGATCGACGACCTGGCTTACGACGCCATGATGCGCGAGCTGCAGGCGCTGGAGCAGGCGCACCCGGAGTGGATTACGCCGGACTCGCCCACACAGCGCGTTGGAGGCAAGGCCGCCGACGGCTTCAGCAAGGTCCCGCACTCCCGGCCCATGCTGTCGCTCGACAACGTGAACTCCGAGGCGGAGCTGCGCGAGTGGGACCGGCGGGTGCGCGAGCTCGCCGGGCCCAATGCCGAGATCAGCTATGTGTGCGAGTACAAGCTGGACGGGCTCTCGATGGCACTGCATTACGGCTCTGTCGACGCCGAGAACGCGAGCAATGCAGACGTGCGGCTTGAGCGCGGGCTGACGCGCGGCGACGGCTCGGTCGGCGAAGACGTGACCGGCAACG
>CAXUDF010000014.1:0-36895 GCA_964249695.1 uncultured Acidobacteriaceae bacterium | reverse complement strand
TCCGATAGCGAAGCCGCACGTCCTCCGGCAGCTCCGTCAGGCCCTGCACGCTGCCTTCGGCCATCTTGATGCGCGTTCTTACCTCGTCATTCCACAAGCCGCGCGCTTTCAGCTCATCTACCAGGTAGCGGTTGATCTGAAGAAACTCGCCCGACAAGGTTTCGCGCTTGAACAGGTTAGAAATCTGAGGCTCAATGCACTCATAGCAGCCCACGATGGAAGCGATCGTCGCGGTCGGCGCAATAGCAATCAGCAGGGAATTCCGCAACCCGTATTTGCGTATGCGATCCTTCAGTACGGACCATCGCGCCAAGTCCTTCGGGACAACATTCCACAAGTCGTACTGCAGGTGCCCCTGCGCCGCGCGTGTATCGGCGAATGCCGGATGCGGGCCATTCTTCTCCGCCAGCTCGCACGAAGCGTACAGCGCGTGGTAGTAAATCTCCTCCTGAATGCGCGTTGATAAATCCCGCGCTTCGGGCGAGTCAAACGCGAGCCCCAGCTGAAAGAACACATCCTGCAGGCCCATCACACCCAGGCCCACCGGCCGCCATTGCGCGTTCGATCCGGCCGCCTGCGGCACCGGGTAATAGTTAATATCGATCACGCGGTCGAGCATCGGCACGGCGAGCCGCACCGTGTTGGCCAGCTTCTCAAAGTCAAATCGGCCGCCGCTTACATGCCGCGCAAGATTAATGGAGCCAAGGTTACAAACCGCCGTCTGGTCGCCAGAGGTCACCTCGGTAATTTCCGTGCAAAGGTTCGACAAGTGAACCACATTGCCGGGTTTTCCCGTTTGATTGCAGCGCAGGTTGGTGGTGTCCTTGAAGGTCATCCAGCCATTGCCGGTTTCGGCGAGGGTCCGCATCATGCGCGCGTACAGGTCGCGCGCCTTGACCTGCCGCACGGCAAGGCCTTCGCGCTCTGCCGCCTCGTAGGCCTCGTCAAACTCTGCCCCGTACAGGTCCGTCAGGTGCGGCACTATCTTCGGGTCAAACAGCGACCACGTGCCGTCTGTATCCGCCCGCCGCATAAACAGGTCAGGGATCCAGTTAGCCGTATTCAGGTTGTAAGTGCGCCTTGCATTGTCGCCCGTGTTATCACGCAGCTCCAGGAATGATTCGACATCCGCATGCCATGGCTCCAGGTACACGCAGGCCGCGCCCTTGCGCTTGCCACCCTGGTTCACCGCCGCGACGCTTGCGTCAAGCGTACGCAGCCACGGCACGATTCCATTCGAAAGGCCGTTGGTCGCGCGGATCAGCGACCCCTCCGACCGCACCCGATGGAACGCAAGCCCGATGCCGCCTGAAAACTTCGAAAGCTGCGCCACCTGCTTATAAATGTCGTAAATGCCTTCGAGTGAATCATGCGGCGAGTCGATCAGGTAGCAGCTCGACATCTGCGGGTGCTTGGTCCCTGAGTTAAACAGGGTCGGCGAGGACGGCATGTAGTCATGCGCGGCCAGCAGCTTGTAAAACGGAACCGCTTCGGTGACAGTCAGCGCGAGCCCGCACGCGACGCGCAGGAAAAAGTACTGCGGCGTTTCAATCACCTTGCGTGAGATGGGGTGGCGCAGCAGGTAGCGGTCATATACCGTGCGCAGACCGAAGTACTCAAAGCGGTCTGAGAACTCGTCTTCGATCGCGTTGTTCAGCTTGCGCGCATTGTTCCGCACAAACTCGACCGCCGCCTCGCCGATCAAGCCCTGCTCGTATCCCAGCTCAATCGACTGAGAAAACGAGTAAATATTCTGCCCGGCAACCTCCTTCAGAACCGTCGCATGCAGCAGACGCGCGGCCAGCTTCGAGTACTCCGGCTCTTCCGCGATCAGCGCGGCCGAAGTCTGGATCGAAATCGAATCCAGCTCCCGGGTCGTCGCGCCGTTGAACAGGCCGCCGATGGTCTTGGACGCGACCCGCATCGGGTCAATGTGCGCCAGACCGTGCGACGAACGCTGCACCGCCTTGACGATCTTGTTGACGTCCACCGGTTCGAGCCCGCCATTGCGCTTGCGCACCTGCATCTGCGGGGGTGCTTCCGGCAGCGGGAAGTCGGGGATTACGTCAGCAAGCGTGCTTTGGAGTCCAGTCTGTTGCAAGTCGGTCTGCAGGTCAGCCAATTGGTTCTCTTTTCTGCCTGCAAGGGGATTCTCCCTCGTCGGCGGTCGAATTGTGGTGCAGGTTTGGCGCTTCAACGTGCTCTGCTGTTTTGATGTTCGTCGCAGGCGGTCGGTAGTTCATTTCGGGCTAAAGACACTCTATCTTGTGGGTCTCGCCCTCAGCACCACCACAGGCTGTGAAAAAGACGGTACCGAATCCTGAAACTTCAGCACACGGTACCAACGTCATATTCGCATTTTATTCGCTTTTCAGCTTTGGCGCTTTCCACAGCCTCGCCCGGCATCCAAGGGCCGTCATGCATGCAGCGCAGCGCAACCTACTTCTCGTCGGACTGGCAGCTACGTCAGGCTCGCTCGATTGCTGGAGCTATTTCGGCCTGGCGCATACCTTTATCGCCAATATGACCGGCAATACAGTGCTGCTGGGCTTTGCGCTGGCCAACGCGCAATGGACAGAGGCAGCAGGCACCGGCGCTGCAATCCTCGGCTACTGCGGCGGGGTATTTGGCGGCGCGCTTCTTGCTCGTCCGGTGCGCCGGGCCGTTCAGGCCTACCAGCACAGGGCAGCGGCTCACCCGATTCTTTGGCCGAGGCGCCTTACGGTCCTGCTCGGGCTGGAGCTGCTGCTGCTTCTCGGCGCCGTTCTGGCGGAAGTGGTGCACACCCCGGTCGAGAAGCACTTCCTGGCGCATGCCCTGGTTTGCCTCTGCGCTGTGGCGGTCGGCATACAAAGCGCGGCCATCACGGCGCTGCAGGTGCAAGGGGTGGCAACAACCTACATCACTGGTACCTGGACCACCATGGCCACGGGGCTCGCCCACCTCGTCCATCGCAAGGCCGGTGAGCCAGGGGAGGAAGCCCCTCGAGTAGAGCTGCAGGCGTTTGTTTTAAGCAGCTATCTTGCCGCAGCTGCCGGCGCCGGGTTCTGCCTCCGTGCCGAGGGGCGCACGTTCATGGGCATGCTGCCGATAGCGCTGCTTCTCAGCGTCATTGCGGGCGGGCTTGCCTGGGGTGATGCGGCAAGCTCGCCGCCCTCAACCCGCCAGTAGTCAATCAGGCAGGCTTCAGGTACGTTGGCCGGACGCGCTTCATGCCTTCGTTGAAGCGCACAACGAGGTTTTCCCCATCGATCTCGACGACCTTGCCCTGCCCGAACCGCCCATGCTTTACCAGTGCGCCCGAGCGGAACCGCGGCGCGATGCGCGAGGGCAGTGTCTCCGGTGCGGTCGTCAGAATCGTCCCTATAGCGGTTTCGACGGCCACCAACTTCTTCACATCCTCACGGTCGCTTTCCGGCAGCTCCGCCTCGCGGGGCACCAGGCCCGGATTGTTTTCGAGCTCGATACAGTTGTCGCAGGCTGCGCACACCTCGCCGGCGTCTTCGCCAAAGTACATGCGCAGCTGCTGTTTGCGGCAGCGTACGCTTTCGGCGTAGCGCATCATCTCGCCCAGGCGGCTTTTGTCGGCTTCACCCTGCTGCGCGAACTCTGCGATCAAAGCATCGAGCTCCCCATCGGTGACCTCGCGCTCCCGCCGGGAAAAGCCCCGCGCGGAGCGCCGCACCAGCTCCGCCGACTTCAGGATGTACAGGATGGCCTGCGTGCGCCGCTTGGGCACCCCCGAGCGTTCCGCGACCGCCGCGGCGTTTCCCGGCTCGCCAAGGCCGTCCAGCACGGCCCGCAGCTCGTCCAGCCGCGGGTAGCGCCCCAGCAGGAAAAAGCGCTGGATCCGCTTGTCCTCGAGCCGATACAGCAGCACTGCCCGTGCCGGCAGCCCGTCGCGCCCGGCGCGGCCGGCCTCCTGGTAGTAGCTTTCGAGCGAATCCGGGAATTCGAAGTGGTAGACAAAGCGGATGTCCGGCTTGTCGATGCCCATGCCGAATGCCTTGGTCGCGATCAGCACCTTGTACTCACCGGCCATAAACTTCCGCTGCATCTCTTCGCGCTCGCGGGTGCTCAGTTTGCCGTGGTACCTGCCTGCCGCGACCTCGTGATCCTTGAACCATTCGTACAGCTCGCCCGCGGTTTTCACGCTGGCGGTATACACAATGCCAGACCCTTCCTCCTCGGCAATCATCCGGTGAACCTGCTCCAGCTTTGCTTCATGGTTGACCGTGTGGCGGACAGAAAAGATGAGATTCGGTCGCTCGGTGCCCGTATTGACCGTCACCGGATTTCGCATTTGCAGCTGCTCAAGGATGTCCGCGACCACGTTTTCGGTCGCTGTCGCGGTCAGCGCCGCTACCGGCGGATTGCCGAGCTGTTTCCGCGCATAGCCTAAGCCCATGTAGGCCGGCCGAAAGTCATGGCCCCACTGCGAAACGCAGTGCGCCTCATCAATCGCTAGCAGGCTTACGCCCCTTTTCCGCAGCGCGTCCAGGAACTCGCGCTTTTCCAGGCGCTCCGGCGTCACGTACAGCAGCTGCGCGGTGCCGTCCTTGATATGTTCAGCCGCCTCGGTCTGCTCCTTCGCAGACAGCGTAGAGTCCACTTTTTCGACCGCAATCTCTGCTTCTTCGGCTTTTTCCTGCTGGTCCTGCATCAGGGCGATCAGCGGCGACACCACAACGACCGGCTTCGGCAGGAACAAGGCCGGCAGCTGGTAGCAAAGGCTCTTACCGGAGCCGGTCGGCATCAGTGCCAGCACATCCCGGCCCTCAAAGATAGCCTGCAATACCTCGCGCTGACCGGGGCGCAGGCGTTTTACCCCAAAGCGCTCGCGTGCCTCTTTCATCACGGCTGCCCAGGGGATCGCCGGCTCGGGCTGCCGGTCTCCGGGGCGCTGCTCTTTCTTCCTTGCACGCGTACCGCGGACCTTGCGGTTTGCAGTGGTTGAGGACGTTTTGGAGGACTCTGGGGGAGAGTTCGTCATGACGGATTTGGATGCCGCTCGCTGCGGCTTACCGGTCAGCAGCTCGCAAGGTACTTTGGTACTACCTCGGCTCGCCCGCGGTCACCGCAGACCAGTCGGCCGCATCTGAGCAGACTTGAACGGGCGTTTATTCTTGAAACCCACAGCGCGAAGTGTAAGGGGACAGCTCATCCCAAACGCGCAAATGGGAGATCCAGGAAACGGCAAATGGGTCATTCATCCTCTGAGCAGCTTCCATCCGCCCGACCGCCCGAGTTCGGCACCTCCGCCGCTGTGATTGATCCACAGGCGGACCCATCCCTCGATCTTTCTTCCTGCGACCGGGAGCCGATCCACATTCCGGGCAGTATCCAGCCGCACGGCTTCCTCCTGGCGGTGGACGGCGAAGGCATCGTCCAGGTGGCGAGTGGAACCGCCGCCGACTTTCTCGGGAGCCCGCTCGCCTCGATCTTTGGCATGGATTTGCAGCAGCTTTTTGGGCAGGCGACCCGGGACGCGTTGCTCGCCGGCCTGCTGGAAGCGCCGCTCACCACGGCCACCCGCCTGCTCGTTCACGTGGCGGCCGGTCCGGAGCGCTTTGAGGTCATCGCGCACCGTCCGGCAAATACCGCGCCGCCTTTGACGATCCTCGAGTTTGAGCAGAGCCGGGAGCCGGTCAATGTGGAAGCACTGAACGCCCGACTCTACAATTTTGTCGCTGCGGTGCGCCGTACCGGTACGGTGGAAGAGGTATGCCAGGCGGCGGTGGAGGAGATTCGTGCGCTCACCCGCTGCGACCGGGTCGTCCTGTATCGCTTCGATGAGAAGGGCCACGGGATTGTCTTAGCCGAGCAGCTTGCCGAGGATCGCTTCCAGTCCTACCTGGGCCTGCGCTTTCCAGCGTCCGACGTGCCCGTGCAGGCGCGCCGCATGTACGAGCTCAACCGCGTCCGGATCATCCCCAACGTCGATTACGAGCCGTCGCCGCTCTACATCGCCGGCCTGGATGCAGAGGACGCCTCGCTGCAGGTCGCCCCCGAGATCGACCTGTCCAGCTCCATTCTGCGCAGCGTCTCCCCCATTCACCGGCAGTACATGCGCAACATGGGCACGCTCTGCTCCATGTCGGTGTCCATCATTATTGAGGGCGCGCTCTGGGGCCTGGTGTCCTGCCATCACCACGCGCCGCGCTACGTACCGTTCCGGCTCCGCTCTGCATGCGACTTCACCATGCAGATTGTGGCGTCACAGATCGAGTCGAACCTGCAGCGGCTGCGCCTGCGCCGCGCGCTCGACGCCCGCGCGGTGCAGGGCCGCTTGCTGGCCTCCATGGCGGGCGAGGAGAACTATATGGACGGGCTCCTTCGCTCGCCCGGCCTGCTCGAGGAGCTGGTCGCGGCCCAGGGCGTTGCCATCATCACCGGCGTCCAGGCGCGGCTGTTCGGTACAACCCCGTCAGAAGCGCAGGTGCTCAACCTGGTTGAGTGGCTGCGCACGCGCGGCGACGAGGTATTTGCCACCTCGTCGCTCAGCACAATCTACGAGGAGGGAGCAGCGTTCCAGTCTGAAGGCAGCGGCATGCTTGCTATCTCTGTGTCGAAGCTTCACAGCACGCTCGTGCTGTGGTTCCGGCCTGAAGTCGTAGAAACCGTTCGCTGGGCGGGCAATCCGCAAAAGCCGGCCGAAGCGCCGACGCCCTCCTCAACACTGCCGGCGGGTATCGTCCATCCTCGCCACTCTTTCGAGTCGTGGGCGCAGACGGTGCGCGGCACTTCCGAACCCTGGACCGTGGAGGAGGTCGAAGCAGCGGGCGAGTTCCGCTCTGCCGTGCTGGAAGTGGTGCTTCGCCGCGCTGAGGAGGTTGCCGAGCTCGCGACGGGTCTCCAGGCGGCGAACGAAGAGCTGGAAGCCTTTTCCTATTCTGTCTCGCACGACCTGCGCGCGCCGTTCCGCCATATTTCCGGCTTTTCTGAAATGTTGAAGGAGGAAGAAGCGAGCCGCATGAGCGAGCGCGGCAAGCGCTACCTGGCAACCATCATGGAGTCCGCGCGCTTTGCCGGTCTGCTCGTCGACAGCCTGCTTGATTTCTCGCGCTATGCCCGGTCGTCGGTGACCATCGGCCCGGTCAACATGGAAGAGCTGTTTGACCGGGAGTGGGCCGCTGCCATGGAGGACGAGAGCCGCGGGCGCGCCATCGAGTACACGCGCACAGCTTTGCCGGCCGTCTCCGCCGACCAGCAGCTGCTGCGGCAGGTGGTCCGCAACCTCCTATCGAATGCCATCAAGTACACCGGCAAGCGCGCCGACGCGCGCGTTTATGTCTCAGCTATCCAGCAAGAGGCGGCGGCGACGCAGTCAGGGGAGGAGTTCATCTTCTCCATCGCAGATAATGGCGCCGGCTTTGATCAGCAGTATGCGGGCAAGCTTTTCGGGGTCTTCCAGCGGCTGCATCGTATGGAGGAGTTCGAAGGGACCGGCATCGGGCTCGCGAATGTCCGCAGAATCATCAACCGGCATGGCGGGCGGGTCTGGGCTGAGGGCGAGGTGGGCCATGGCGCAACGTTTTACTTCAGCCTGCCGGTCACGACGATCGATCACGGGGAGCAAGCATGAGTACGTTAAAGCCCATCCTGATCGTCGAAGACAGCCCCAACGATCTTGAGCTCACGTTGAATGCGCTTGAAAGGAGCCGGCTCGCGAACGAGGTAATTGTCACGCGTGATGGCGCGGAAGGCGCGGACTACCTGTTCCGCCGCGGTGTCTATAAAGACCGGCCCGCGGGCAATCCGGCGGTGGTGCTGCTTGACCTGAAGCTGCCCAAGATCGATGGACTGGAGCTACTCAGGATGGTGCGGGAAAGCGAAGAAACAGGCCACACGCCCATCGTGCTGCTTACCTCGTCGCGCGAAGAGCGGGACGTGATTACCGGCTACAAGCTGGGTGTAAATGCCTATGTGGTGAAGCCGGTGAACTTCGGTGAGTTTGTCCAGGCGATCCAGGATCTGGGCATGTTCTGGGCTGTGCTGAATGAGCCGCCGCCTGGCAGCTTGCGGGTTGTGCGCAATGCCTGATGGCGTCACAAAACGAGCGGTCTCGATCCTGATGCTTGAGGACAACGAGCTGGACGCAGAGCTGGCGATTGCGCGCCTGCACAAGGCCGACCTGCAGCCGCAGGTCACCCTGGTGCACGACCGAATCGGCTTTGAGCAGGCGATTGAGGCGCGTGTGTACGACCTGATCCTGGCCGACTATGCGCTGCCCGACTTTGACGGAATAGCCGCTCTGTCGATTGTGCGCGAGCTGTTGCCGCACACCCCGTTTATCTTTATCTCGGGCCGCGTCGGGGAAGAGGTCGCCATCGACACGCTGCAGCGCGGCGCCACCGACTACGTCCTGAAGCACCGTTTGGAACGCCTGGTACCCGCCGTGATGCGCGCGCTCAAGGAGTCTGAAGAGCACACGACCCGTATGCAGGCCGAAGCCATGTTCCGGCAGAGCGAGCTGCGCTTTCGGCGGGTGATCGACATTGTGCCGCAGATGATCTGGGTGGCGACCGACAGCTGCCGGCTCACCTACACCAATCAGGTGTGGCGCGACAACACTGTGCCCGGGATCGCGCAGTGGTGCGATCCCAGAATCTTCGAGCCGGACGACTACCCGGGCTGCATGGCAGCGTGGCATGCGGCGCTGGAAACCGGCAAGGCCTTCACGGTTGAGGTGCGCCTGCTGCGTCCGTCAGACACCACCTATAGGTGGCACCTGATCCGGATGACCCCGATGGAGCCGGATCCGGAGGACCTGGCCGCGGACGGTGCGGCTCCGGGCGAGGACGGGCAGGAGGCCGGGAGCTGGCTCGGCAGTGCGACCGATCTGCAGGACCAGAAGCTGAACGAGGAAGCCCTGCGGACGGCCGAAAAGCTTTCCGTCACGGGGCGCATGGCTGCGGCCATCGCGCACGAGATCAACAACCCGCTTGAGTCCCTCACCAACCTGCTTTTTCTTGTCCGCTTAGAGTCGGAACGCAACGAGCGCGCCCTGTCGTTTATCGACATGGCCGACGGCGAGCTGCAGCGCATCTCCTCCATCACCAAGCAGACGCTGCAGTTCTATCGCGACCCGGCGATGCCGGTCGAGGTGGATACACGGCAGCTCCTGGACGAAGTGCTGCGGCTGTTTACCGCGCGGGTCAACATGAAAAACATCGACCTGACGATGGAGGTGGAACCGGGCCTCGTTTTTCAGGCCATCAAGGGCGAAGTCCGGCAGGTCTTCATCAACCTGGTCAGCAATGCAATCGATGCTGTCGGTCAGAGCGGGACCATCACCATCCAGGCGGAGCGCACGTACACGAACGATGAGTCCGCCGTGCGCGTCGAGGTGCGCGACAACGGCACCGGCATCACGCCTGAGCAGGCCTCGCGGCTGTTTCAGCCTTTCTTCAGCACCAAGGGCGCGCTCGGCACCGGGCTTGGGCTGTGGGTGTCGAAGGGGATTGTTGAAAAACATGGAGGTGCGCTCCTGTTGTTCAGCGACAAAGAGGATGGGCGATCGCAGACCACGGCGATGGTGACGCTCCCCGCGCGGGCGCGGCCTGAACTGCAGCTGATCCCGGGCGGCAGGACGCAGTAGCCCGCCTCCGGCAGCTGAGCCGGACGAAACTACCGCGTCGCGCAGGTCCGCGCACCCGCCGGATTGCGCGCCGGGCGCACATGCCGTGAGCGACTGCTCCCGTCGAACAATCGCGCAATCAACCGGTAAGCGCCTTGACATTACTTTCGTGCGACGCATACTCTCCTCGCACTTCCCAAGCCTGTCAGGGGCTTCGATCAAAAGGTTGATACAATGCGCCTCTTCACTCTCCCAGAAGTCGTTCGCGCTCACTTGTTTGTCGCAGGTCCCTTGTCGACTGGTCGTCTCGAGAGCGATCGTGCTGGTACCGGTTTCAATGGACGCGGACTTTGGCTCGCACCCCGGCCCAGCGTTTTCGGGCTCGGGACGGTCAGGGCCGGCACGGTCAGGCTTGCCGCGGCAGCCCTGCTTCTCGGGGGATTGTCGGTGCCGGTCTCGGCTCAAACCACGACCGGTTCCATCTTCGGCACAGTGACTGATCAGAGCGGCAACCTGATCCCACAGGCCTCGGTCACCATCACGGAGGTGCAGACAGGCATCGTTCACACGGTCAAGACGAATGACTCGGGGAACTACGTGTTTCCGGCGGTCGCCATCGGGGACTATGCCGTGGCCACCACGGCAGCCGGCTTCGCTACGCAAACGCAGTCGGGCCTGCATGTGGATGCCAACCAAAACGCGAGTGCCAGCTTTAAGCTCACCATCGGCGCTGAGAGCCAGAACGTCACCGTCACCACTACGGAAGCTCTGGTCGACACCCGCGAGTCGCAGATCGGGGAGACCATCGATCGGGAGCGGGTCGAAGACCTGCCGCTCAACGGCCGCGATGTGTCGAGCCTGGTGCAGCTTGTGCCCGGGGTAACCGCCTACAGCGGTCAGCAGGCAGGCGGCAACCAGTACGGCACCACCTTCAGCGTGAACGGCGCGCGCACCAACGAGGACACGTTCTACCTTGACGGAGCCTTTGACACGTCGCTCTTTATCACCGGAGGCAACCTGCTGCCGAACCCGGACGCGCTGCAGGAGTTTCGCCTGCTCACCAACAACTTCGACGCGGAGTTCGGGCGCTTTCCGGGCGGCGTGGTCAACGTGCTGACTCGTTCGGGAACCAACGCTTTCCACGGCTCGGCCTACGACTACCTCCGCAACAACGACCTCAACTCCCGCAACTACTTCAACAGCACCATCACCCCGCTTAAGCAAAATCAGTTCGGTGCCACCCTTGGCGGCCCCATCATTCGGGACAAGGCCTTTTTCTTTGGCTCGTATGAAGGCCTGCGCATCACCACGCCCAGCATCATCAGCACCGGCAGCCTGGTCACGCCGACGCCGGCGGAGGCGCGCGGCGACTTCTCGGCTCTGAATCCGAGTCTGTGGCCGATGCTGAACGGGGTGCCGTACAGCTACCAGGGCAGGCAGGGCGTGATCGACCCGGCCCTGCTTGATCCGGTGTCGCAGCGCCTGCTGGCGCAGGTTCCCCTGGCCAACCCGGTCACCGGGCAAACGGCGCAGCAATCTGCATCGGCCAACACCAGCGCCAACCAGTACCTTCTACATTTTGACTACCAGGTCGCGCCCAGCCACCAGCTCACGGGCGTTTTCTTCCAGTCCCTATCTACGGCGGTGACGCCGAACCAGGGCGGCAATCAGATCCTCGCCTATAGCGGCGGCCAAAGCACGGTGAACCAGACCAACGTGGCTCTGAGCGATGTCTGGACGATCTCGGCAAACAAGCTCAACACGCTGCGCCCGTTCTACACGCTCAACCACACCAATCTCAGCAACCTCTACAACAACAACACCGGCTGGGCCCAGTACGGCAGCCAGATCGGCATCGGCGCACTGCCGCTGACGCAGCCGCAGATCACCATCAACGGGTATTGGACCATGGGCATGGGTGCCGGCGGCCCCGACAATCTGCACCAGCAAACCTTCGGGGCAGAGGACGTTTTTAACTGGAGCAAGGGCAACAACGCCATCAAGCTCGGCGGCTCGTTTTTCTGGAACCGGTATGCCGAGCAGGGCGAGTACCTGGGCACCGGCCAGGCGGTGTTCACGGGGTTTGCCACCGGCAATGCGCTTGCTGACTTTCTGCTGGGCCGCGCTAACACCCTGAGGCAAAATAATGGTGCCAGCCACAGCCTGACAGATCCGGCGCCGTCCTTATTCGCGCAGGATGACTGGCGCCTTTCCCACAAGCTCACGCTCAATCTCGGGCTGCGCTGGGAGTACTTCACGCCCTACACGGGGCAGAATAATTTCGGGACTTTTGTGCCCGGCGTGCAGTCGAGACGGTTCCCCAATGCGCCGCTTGGCCTGCTCACGGCTGGGGACCCAGGGGTTCCGGACGGCATCACCAAGACCCAGCTCACAGCGTTTGCCCCGCGGGTCGGCTTTGCCTACGACGCGTTTGGCGATGGTAAGACCGCGCTGCGCGGCGGCTACGGCATCTTCTATGCTGCCCGCGCCGTCAGCCTCAGCACCAATCCGGAGCAGCAGCCCTTTATCCTCGACAACACCATCAGCAACATCCCGAATCTGGTGCAGCCGTACGGCTCCGCCGCTGCTGATCCTTTCCCGTACACCGTCAATCTGCAGAATCCGACCTTCTTTTCCGGTGCGACGCTAAGCAGTGTGCCGCTCGGTGCGACCTCGCCCTACGTGCAGGAGTACAACCTGACCGTGGAGCAGCAGCTCGGCAGGGACTGGGGCCTGCGTGTCGCTTATGTAGGCAGTTTGTCGCGCAAGTTCTATATCTCCCGCGACCAGAATGAGCCGGTCTACGCGCCGGGAGCCAGCACCGCGACCGCGGCGCTGAACGCACGGCGCCCCTACCAACCTACCCCCGCTACGTATGTCTTCGGGGCGATCGTCGAAAACGACCCCGCCGGCAACGGGACCTACAATGCCCTGCAGGTCACTGTGACCCGGCGTTTCTCGCACGGCTTCTCGCTGCTGGCCAACTATGTCTGGTCCAAGTCCATCGACATTAACTCGAACGATCCTTCCAACATCACGCTTACGCTTTCCAACCAGAACAATATCAACGCCGACCGGGCCCGGTCAGACTATGACGTGCCGCAGCGTTTTGTCGCGTCGTACCTGTGGAGCACCCCCAAGGTCAACCGCTTCGGCATCGTAGGCCGCGAGGTGCTGGGCGACTGGCAGCTCAACGGCATTACAACGATCAGCACCGGGCAGCCGTTTACTGTCACCTCGGGCGTCGACTCCAACCTGGACAGCGTTCTTACTGACCGGCCCAACACGATCACCAATCCGGTTCTCAGTGGGTCGAGGGGCAGGCAGGCAAAGATCCGCGAGTTCTTCGATACAGCTGCCTTTCAACAGCTGCCCGCTAATGCGCTCAACCCGTACGGCAACACCGGGAGAAACTCGCTGATTGGCCCGGGCATCGTGAACACCGACTTCTCGGCTTTCAAGAACCTGCCGGTATATAAGGAGTCGATCCTGCAGCTGCGCGGAGAAACCTTCAACCTGTTCAACACCGTCAACCTGTCGAACCCGAATGGGACGCTGACAAGCCCGCTTTTCGGAACCATCAGCAACTCCGCTCCAGCTCGGGTCATCCAGATAGCCCTGAAATATCTGTTCTAAGAAAAATGGCTCGGCGGCATAGCCGACGCGAGATCAGACACCGAGGCCGCATGCATTCAAAGAAACAAGGGACGACGGCAGCAGGATTCGCCGGGGTTGTTGCTCTTTCACTCAGCTGCATTGCTATGTTCAACGCGTCAGCATGCCGGGCGCAGGAGCAGGATCAGCACCTGCGCAGCCGCATGTTTATCTACGACCTCAACGACGGCTCGTCGCGCCTGCTGTATACGGCTGACTCCGTGTGGGAAGCGCCGAACTGGTCCCCGGACGGGCAGTACCTGATCAGCAATCACGAGGGTGCTATTTACCGGATCCCGGTGACCGCAAGCGGCACAACCACGCCGGTCAAACTCGCGATCCCGCCCGAGCTGACCTGCAACAACGACAAAGCACTTTCTCCTGACGGCAGGCAGCTTGCCTTCTCCGCCTCATCCCCGACGAGCAAAGGGTCCGAGGTGTACCTGTCGGGCGCAGACGGCAGCAATCCAAAGCAGATGACCACCGAGACGCCCAGCTATTTCCATGGCTGGTCGCCGGACGGCAAAACACTCGCCTTTGTCGCGCAGCGCAAAGGCAGCGGGCAGTACGACATTTACGGGATCAGCACAGCGGGCGGGGCAGAGCATCAGCTGACCTCAAACGTGCACCAGGATGACGGGCCCGACTATTCACCGGACGGCCGCTGGATCTACATCAACTCTGACCGCACAGGCAAGGAAGCGGTATGGCGCCTGCCCGCAACCGGTGCCGGCCCCGACGATCAGAAAGCCGAGCTGGTGGTGAGTGATCAACTCCAGGACTGGTTTCCGCACATCTCGCCGGACGGCAAGAAGATGGTCTACATCGGCTATCCGGCCGGCACCCCGACGCACAATCCCCGCGACGTCGCCATTGAGATCAGGCTCATGACGATCAACCACGACAAGGTGGACCCGGCGAAGCGGACGCTGGTCAAGGCGACCGGCGGACAGGGAACGATGAACGTGAACTCGTGGGCGCCGGACTCGCGGCGCTTTGCTTACGTCACCTACGAGAGACTTCCATAGCCGGGTCTCGCCGGCCTGGGACGCAGAACCTTTTTGGAGTAAGCAAACATGCCGTATGGCCATTCGTTGTCGAAAAAGAAGCTCGCGCTGCTCAGTATTCTGCTGATCGCAGGAGCCGGCGCAGCGGCACCGCAGACGCAGAGCACCGCCTCACCCGCGGTGCCGGAGTGGGCGCTGCCCGGCTCCCCAACCCACACGCAGGTACCGCCGCCTGCGGATTTTCACCGCCCGGCCAGGACCACTGATGCGCCGCTGGGCGTCTTTGACGGGCAGTCCGATATCGGCAGCGCTGTGGTGCCGGGAAGCAGCAGCTACGACGCGGCCCGCAAGCAGTACACGCTCACCTCAGCCGGGTACAACATCTGGTACTCGCGCGATGAGTTTCGGTACGTGTGGAAGAAAATGTCGGGCGACGCCTGGCTCGCGGCCGACGTGACCTTTCCGAATCCGAACGGCTACGACGACCGCAAAGCCGTTCTGGTCATCCGGCAGAGCCTTGACGATGACTCGAAGGAAGCTGTCGTCGGGGAGCACGGCACCGGCATGATCCACCTTGCTGAGCGGCCCGAGAAGGATGCTTCCATGACGGACGCGCAGTACCGCTTCGGCGGCACCCTCGCAAAGCTTAAGGCCAGGCGGATCGGGATCGAGAAGCGGGGCGACCAGGTCGCCATTTTTATCAGCATCGAGGGCGAGCCGCTCCACCAGTTTGGGCCGCCGATCACGCTGCACTTTGATGGGCCTTTTTACGTGGGCATCGGCTTCTGTTCGCACCAGCCCGCTACTGTCGACACAGCCGTGCTTTCAGATGTGACGCTGGCAAGCAAGCCGCCGTCGTCTGAATAGCGGGATTCGCGGGTTCCGACGGGCACATGGCTGCTCTCCTTGGGGGATCAGCGCCTCGGCGCCCACCCGTGAGCTGGTCCTCGTAGTGCATTGATTTACCCGGTGGGGCGGTGCCTGAAAACCCTGAACGGCCCGAAGGCAGACGAGAGCGGAAGCGTGTGGAGGGTGCGCAGCGGATGCGCCAGCGCTGATGCGGACGATAGTTCTCGATCTCGCGCTCGGTCGTTCGAGACTCATCGGTAGAACACCGCGCGATGCTCTTCTCACTTACTCGAGCTGTTCTGTACCGTGGCAACGCCGGTTTAGATGAGCCGGGACCTTCGTGCTACAGCCCGCATCTGAACCGGAGAAGGCAGCCCACTGCCGCTGAAGGAGAGCCATTCGCATGAGTGCAGGTGAAGAAGTACAAAGCCGCGAGGACGCGATCGCGCGAATTGGCGAGCTGATTAAGGATATCCGCATCGCTATGATGACCACCATTGCTCTTGACGGCTCACTCCATAGCCGCCCCATGGCAACCCAGGACACGGCATTCAACGGCGAGGTCGTCTTCCTGACCAGCGACAACTCAGGGAAAGCGGACGAGATCAAGGAAGATGCCGCCATTAACCTGTGCTATTCCGACGCGAAAAGCTCCTACGTCACCCTGAGCGGCCGCGCCAGCCTATCGAATGACCGCGCATTGATCTCTGCTTTATTCAACCCGATGTACAAGGCCTGGTTCCCCGAGGGTGAAACCGATCCGACCATCCGCGTGCTGCGGGTGAAAGTAGAGCAGGCGGAGTACTGGGACGCACCATCGAGCGCGTTTCTTCGCAAGGTGCAGGTTCTGACGCGCGCGGCGACCGGGGGGAAAACTTCGGTCGGCGAGCACGCGCACGTCACGCTTTAAGTGGTTGAGGGACTGCCTTCCGAGTAACCAGCGCCGACGCGCTGCCTTGGACGCGAAAGGAACGAGCAACCATGGCATTGCGCGCCGTTAAGCGGGCTGAGACACAAGGCGAGTCGAGCCAGCATGACCTGGACCGCCCGACAGCGAACCAGATTTATGAGCAGGTGGCGCTGAACGGGCGCCGCGAGCTGCGCCGCTCGAACGTATCTTTAGGTATTTCGGGCATCGCGGGCGGCCTGCTCATGGGGCTTACCGGGTTAAGCGTCGCTATTCTTATGTCAATGATCGGCGGCACGCCGGCAGGCCGGGTTGCAGCTTTGTTCTTTTACCCGCTGGGCTTTGTGGTCGTGATTCTGGGCCGTTCGCAGCTTTTTACCGAGAACACCCTGTATCCCGTAGCCCTTATGCTGGCCGAGAAAAAGCATTTCCTCTCGACCCTCCGGCTTTGGGCGATCGTCTTTCCCACTAACATCGTGGGAGCCTTGCTGTTCGCACTATTAGCTGTCAAAACCGGTGCACTGCGCCCGGAGTATGTCCACGAGTTATCGCGTCTCGGCGTGGAGGCTGTGTCGATCACCGCGGGACATGCGTTCTGGTCCGGCGTAGTCGGCGGATGGATCATCGCGACGGTTGCATGGCTTGTTTCCGGCTCGCACTCCATTACGGGCTCGGTCATGCTCATCTGGATCATGACGTTCATTGTGGGTGCCGGCCATTTCTCGCACTGCATCGCGTCAAGTTGTGAAATTCTGTCGAGCGTTTTCGACGGCCAGGTCGCCGTCGGCTCTTTCCTGCGCTGGCTCGCTGCCTGCACAGCCGGCAATATCTGCGGGGGCGTCCTCCTTGTCACTCTGCTCGAGTATGGACAGTCGAAGCTGGAATGAGTTCTCCCTCTGAATCGGACCGCTCTATGAGCGGCCCGGAGTCGATGCCGCATGCAGGTGTGCGCCGGGCGGCAATTGACAAGCGAGCATGGGCGTGTACTTTGGCGTTTCTCCGGCGAAGAGCTTCGATGCGCGAAGCGCCTCATAGCAGACCGGATCGAGCTTGTTGGGAAGATCGCGCTCCATGATTGCCGCAATTTCAAGCGGATCCAGGCTGCCGCGGTACGGCCTGTTTTCAGAAAGAGCGGCGTACACATCGGCGACGGCCAGCAGACGAGACTCGACATCCAGATTCTGTTTGCTGAGACCAAATGGGTAGCCGGAACCGTCCAGCTTCTCATGGTGGTTGCCGGCTACTCGCGCGATTTCCTCAAACGCCTTTACCCGCCCGAGTATTTCTCCGCTTAAGCGCGAATGAGCCTTGACCGCGGCGAACTCGTCGGTCGTCAGCTTGCCGGGTTTATCCAGGATCGCATTGGAAACACTGAGCTTCCCGAGATCATGGAGCAGGGCAGCCCTTCGAAGCATGACGATCCTTTGCTTCGGGAGCCCGAGCATGGTCCCGATCGCGACTGCTGCGTGTTGAACCCCTTGCGAGTGATAGAAAGTGAACGGCGATTTAGCGTCGATCACCTCCGCAAAAGCCTCGCAGATGGCATCGAGATCTGCACTGCGTTTGTCGTTTGATTGCTCTTGCGGATCCCGTTCCAACACTGCAGCGTGCGCGCGTTCGGCTCCATCCCCCGGCATACAGTAGGTCCACAGCTGGCCAGATCGATCGAGCGCCTCGGCCGCGCGCACCAGGGTCGGATCAAACCAGCGCCCTTTCCGCTCGATCATCACATCGATAGCCTTCTGCGGCCCGCTGCTCATGCAGAAAGCATCCAGATGCTGCGCGACGCCGAGAAGGCGGGCAAGTAAAGGAATCTGCTCGCCCCTGAGCCGCCCAGGGTATCCTCCGCCATTCCAGTGTTCGTCCAGGTGCCGCACCGCGAGAGCCACTTCGTCGCGGAGGCCGATCTTGCGGATGATGCTCGCACCCCGGTCGCAGCGAAGTTCAATCAGCTCACGGTTGTTGCTGTGCTGCGTAAAGCCGAGCTGGAGGATCCGTCCGACACGCTGCCAGCCGCTTCCGTCCGGCAAAACTTCCTTCCACAGCAGCTTCAGAGTGGGGGCATCCGGCTTGTGAGGGCGCGTCCAATCGGCCAGCTTCGCGCCCGCTTTCACGACGCGATCGTCACCGCCGATGATCTGGCACATGCGGGCAGCATTGCTGCTGCAGCCTACGTCCTTGAGTAATGCAGCATAGGTAAGCTGGCTAAGCAGCTCTGAGGAAAGGCCCAGCTGCTCTGCAATCCTGAGCGCGAGCAGGCAGGAGCGTATGGCATGGCCGGGAACTGCACCTTCGGTCAAGTCGAGCGCGAAAGAGAGCGCTGTGATGATCTCGTGGATCGCAGGTTCAGCCACGGGAGTATTGCCGTGTTGGATCGCGTTCAAAGTCAGGACCTCTCCCCTGAGCCTTGCGAAGGATCCCGGCTCACTTACTTGCTATCGGCTGAAGAGCGGGAGAGTTCACTCTTTGTACAACTTTCGTCATTTGAAAGCTGCGCGCCGAACTCCGCATTCCGTCCTCTCAACTCTGCAGCTGAGGAAATGCTGTGATGCGAAGCCTGGTCGCCCCGTAAGGGACAAGTTCCAGGACCTCGTCCGGTTCCTCGCTTGTCTGCAAGCCTTCGGGCAAGATACCGGCGACACCGTCTTCAGCGCGCCAGTGATTGAGCCTGCGGCCCCGTACATGCAAGCGGACCGGCGCACCTTCGAGCGAAAATGGCCGCGGACCAACCGGGCTTTCGACCAGGGTTAGAGCCGGCGCGCTCTGTTCATCCACCTGCAATCCGTAGTTCCAGGCGGAACGCGGGAAGACCTGCCAGTCCGCAGTAAGGCCGCGTTCGCGCAGCTTGACCCAGCTCTCTCCCGGGTCAAGCGCGTAGATGAGCGGACCGCAGCTGAGAACAACCGAATTATGAAAGCTTCGCGCGACAGACGGGATCATGGGGAACTGAAGGTCGACCCGATCGCCCTGGTTCCACACGCGATCTACCGTGGCAAACGTGCCCTGCGTCAGAGTTGCAGCAGCGTCTCGACCATTTACGCGCAGAATGGCTCCCGCAGCCCAGCCGGGGATGCGGAAGTGCAGCCGGAAACGCGCCGCGACTGATGGTGTGACTGTGATCCGTACTGTTTCGCGAAAGGGATACTCCGTCTCTACCGCGAGATGCACCGATTGTCCGGCAACGCTCGTTTGCACCTCGCACGGAGCGTACAGGGCAGCGGCCAGACCACCATCGGCCGAGCGCATCCATAAACTGCCTGCGAGTTTAGGCCATCCCTGGTGGAAGTTTGCCGTGCAGCAGCCAAAGTTCGGCTCCAGCCCGTAGAGGTTCGACTCCGGCCCGTTTGTCGTCCACGGTTTGTTGTGGAGGCTCACCTCCACCTGGTTCGGCTGCCCGTCATACTGGTGCGCCCACATGTCCTCCGTAAAAGTCCCGGGCAGGGCGTTGTACGCGATCGTCTCGATGCGATCCCCCAGGGAGGCATCACCGAAGGTCGCCAGCGCGACTTGGAGTGAGAACAGCGTCTCTACAACGGTGCACAGCTCACTGCCATGATTGGGGTTAAGGCCGGCCAGGTGCTCGTCGCAGGAAAACAGGCCGTTGGGCATACCGTGATAACGATCTAGCATGGCGAGCTGGTGTGTGAAGTCGGAGTGCCCGGCAGGGTCGCCCGTCAGCCGGTAGAGCACCGCCGCGGTCTTGAGCGCCTGGCCGTTGTTCACGCCGTGCGTCTCCATGCCGGCAGGGCTGTTGCCGCCGGTTGCCATCGCATCCAGGTAGGCGCGAGTCGTCGGGCCGGTGTGCTTGAAGTCCTTGAAGGACCCCACCCAGTCGAATCCCTGCTGCGCGAGCAGGGACGCCAGACGCAGCAATTCCGGGTCGCCGGTCCGCTCATAGAGCCACTCGACCACGAGCACCTGATCCTGCCAGCGATACTTGCCCCAATCCCGCAAGGGCTTGGCGGGAAGTGCGGTGAGTTGGTAGTGAAAATACCGCGTCAGCACGCTTAGGACCTGCGGATCTCCAGTGGCATCGTGGTACTGCGCCAGCACTTTGACCATGACCATACGCGGCCACCAGTCGTCGTTACTTGTTGGCCCGATCATGCCGTCGGTTCGTTGGTGATCCAGCGTCCAGCGCACGAAACGCAGCGCCTTAGCCTTAAGCACGGCGTCATCCAGCTGCCAGGCGAGCGGCAGCAAGCCGTCCACGAAGTAGGGACCACGCTCCCAGCTTTCTCCCGTGCCGCCCAACCACCCGCTGTTCGGGCCGACATCCGGCCAGAACTCGTCAAGGTGCCCGCCCAGCCCATCGGCCTGAATGCGGAGCTGTCCGCGAAGCCAGCCTGTCGGGCGTATCTCGCCGAGTGGCAAGGGCTTGAACGCTCCAGCAGTCAGTTGTGGCCGATGTGTCAGGCTATGGCCGACCGCAGAGGCAGCCAGCACCCCGGCTGCACTCCCGACAAACGCGCGGCGCGTGACGACAGACATGCCTGATCATAGCCCCGAGCCAGTCCGCTTGCGTGGAGAGCCTGTACGGTCAGGCTTGTGCCGGGCTCAGGGGAACCGAGTACATGGGACGACCTACCTGGTACGTCAGCATATCGAGAGCTTTTGCCACCGACGGCTGAGCTGCGGGATCGATCGCGGCCATCCAGGCAAGCATGCCCGCGCGGTCATGGTAGGCACTGTCTTCCAGGCGATGGCCCGAATACAGGTCGGCTACGAAAAATGGTTCGTTCTCTGCGGAAGCTTCTTTCATAAAGACAACGACACGGCCTTTTGACATATTCATCGTGCCGCTATCTAAACGCATACCTGGGAGAGGAAGGAAGATAACCTGGAGGTAGTTTTTACACCTCGGTAACAGGTGTGAACCAGAGTTGAACGCTTGCCGTCCTATTCGGTTCAGCTGGACACCGGTCACTTGCGCGCTTGTACAACTAAAGTTGTGTGCACTGTCTGAAAACAGGAGCAACTAGGCGACAAGCGGCCGCAAGATCATCTCGCGCCGCCTGCCCATGTGTACTTATTACACTCTAACCTTGTCATGCCAGGAACTCGCCGCTTCCAGCGCCTTGTTCACATTCGCAATATTCTCAACGCCTTGCGTATTGAGCCAGTCAGAGAAGGCCTTTTCCCCGTCTCGCGCGAAGATGGCAACACCGTCGGCCCAGGTGGCGCGGCCACACAGGACGCCATTGAAGCTGGTACCGCTGTCAGCCGCCAGCTTGAGCGTTTCTATGAAGATCGCGTTGGTGACACCGGCGGAAAGATAGATAAACGGCTTGTGCGTAGATGAGGCTGCGGTCCGGAAGTGCTCCAGCGCTTCCTCCCTCGTGTACGCCTGCTCGCCTGCGAACGCCTGCGTTCCGGCGACAAACTTCATCTGCACGGGCACTTCCACCTTTAGCACGTCGACGTTGTACTTGGCCTTGCCGAACTCTTCCATGGAACCTGTGACGATCGCCGGCTTGCGCTTCGCATAGCCCAGGCCTTTCTCGTCTTCACCGTGCACGTCATAGCCCACGAACTCCAGGAAAAATGGGATGTCATGCGCCCGGCACTCATCGCCAATCCGCTCAATAAAGGCGTGCTTCCTGTCATTGATGTCGCTCTTCTCGTAGGGCGTGTAGTACAGCAGAATTTTGATGCAATCTGCGCCTGCTTCCTTCAGCCGCTGCACCGACCAGTGGTCGAGCAGGTCCGGCAGCCGGCCTGCGTCGCTGGCATCGTAGCCGGTCTTTTCATAGGCCAGCAGCAGGCCCTTTCCATGGCGCTTGTGCGTCGCGGGCAGCCCAAACTCCGGGTCCAGCAAAATTGCCGAAGCATGCTGCGTCAGGACGTCGGTGACCATGGACTTGAAATCCTCCAGCATGGAGTCCGGTACCTCCTCCACGCCCTTCGCCTTCGCGAGCGACTTCTGGAGGGAACCGCGCTGGTCCATCGCGGCGGCGGCAATGACGCCGCGCTCATTGGAAACCGCCTTCAATCCCGCCAGCTTACCCGGTGTCAGCTCTATCGCCATTGTGTTCGCTCCTCGTTCCTTCTGCTTCTTAGCTCGCTGCAGACAGCTGTGTAGCTACGCTGCCACCGACCGATTCCACCGCATTCACGGCAGGCGTCGGCATACCCGTCGGCTTTATAACGCTTGGAGTCGGCCTGGAGCCTATCTGCCGCCCGGCAAAGCAACATCGCTCGCGGCAAGCAGGCTCACCTGCGCGGCAAACAGCTGTTGCAGTCCGATATCGGCCAGATCGAGCATTTCCATCAGCTTCTCGCGAGGAAACGCCTTCCGCTCCGCCGTAGCCTGCACCTCGACCAGCGTGCCGGCTGCTGTGGTCACCACGTTGGCGTCGACCTCAGCCTGCGCATCCTCTTCATAGGCAAGGTCCAGCAGCGTCGTCCCATCCACGATGCCAACGCTCACCGCGGCAATCATCTGCAGCATGGGATGGCGCTTCAGGCTGCCCGCGGCGACCAGGCGTCCAAGCGCCAAAGCCAGCGCTGCTGAGGCTCCTGTGATTGCCGCAGTCCGGGTGCCCCCATCGGCTTGCAAAACGTCGCAGTCCAGGATCACGGTCCGCTCGCCGAGCGCTTCGAGGTCCACACTGGCTCGAAGAGAACGACCAATCAGCCTCTGGATCTCGTGGGTGCGGCCGCCAACCTTGCCTCGCTCCGCTTCCCGCGCGCTCCGCGTCAGGGTCGCCCGGGGCAGCATGCCGTACTCTGCCGTGACCCATCCACGCCCCTGTCCGCGCATCCAGCCGGGAACTCCCTGTTCGATCGATGCATTGCAAAGGACGCGTGTTTGGCCCATCGAGATCAAAACGGATCCCTCTGCGGTACCTACGTAATCCGGAGTGAGCGAAAAAGTGCGAAGTTCTTGGGGCAATCTGCCGTTGGAACGGAAGAACAGAATGGGCGCGTCAGCCATTGCGCTTATTGTAAGCTGCGATTTCCTTTCGGCGGGGTCAGCCTGCCCCCTGTTTGATCTGTGATTTCGCGACGGAAGCGTCTTGAAGAAAGTCGTGCGTGGGGCAGAGAGCCACGTCGCGCTGCTCCAAGCATGGCGCCGAACCTATTAGCACCCGCTTCGCCGAGCAGATCCGGCGGGAGAGCGTTGATCGAATCGCAAGAAGAGGGAGCTTTCGCAGATGACCTGCATTGAGGCGCGAGAAGAGAGGGCAGAGTTTGCCGCCCCCATGAGGACCGCATGCAGAAGGTGAACGCACCCTTTACCCAGGTCGCGAGGGTACTGCCGTTTGTACAGCGGACAGCGGCGCCTCTGCTTTCTCTAGCAGAACACGCCGAGACGAGCACGGAAAAGCTTTATCGTCCCCGCGTAGTGAGTTCATCAGATAGGCCTGTCGTACTCGCACCGGGCGCGGCACTGGAGCATGACGCACGCAACGCCTTGTGCATGCTGCGGATGCTGGTATCCCTGGTAAACGAGCCGGATGTTCTGAACGCACCTTATAAACAGGCCGGGTCGGACTTGCAGCGTGTCGCGGGCCTGCTGGATGTGCTCGTCGAGCAACTGATCGCGTGTCCACCGGGCCAAGTCGACCCGGAGACAAGTACGAAAGCAAGGAGATCCGGCCCGGAAAGGGCGAAAACTGCCGATGCCGCCCTCGACGGCTGTACGTACCTCCTGCGAGCGATTGCAGGAGCCCACGTGGATGTCTACGTCTCGGCAGAGACCGCTTTGCCTCCACTTGCGCTGAGGGATGACGAGCTTCTGCGCATCCTCACGAACCTGGTTCTGAACGCCAGCGAAGCCATGCCCGGCGGAGGGGTGATTCGCATCACCGCTCGTCGAGCCCTGAGCAGCAAAACATCAGCGGTTGTTCTGCATATTTCGGATGACGGTCCGGGTATTCCACGTATTGCACTCAGCCGCATTTTCGAGCCGGGCTTCACGTCCAAGCAGCTCGGGCCGAATCGTGCCGCTTCAGGTCTCGGTCTCGCGATCGTCCGTGATCTGCTGCACCAGATCGGCGGCGAGGTCCAGGTGGCAAGCACTCGCGGGCGCGGAACGACGTTTGAGCTACGTGTCCCTTGCCTCAAAGTCGCGTGCGTCAAGCAGCCAGTCCCCCAACATACTTCCGTAACTGGAGCCAAATGGAGCGAGACCCTAGAATGAGCGGCAACACTCCCGACCTGCGAGAAAGAGTTATGGTGAATCAACCTCCAGCGAAGATGCATGTGCTCATCCTGGATGAAGACGCCGCTGTGCGCTCTGCCGTGAGTGAAATTGCGAGCGGGCGTGGTTTTCAAGCCTATGCCGTTGATTCGGTTCATGCGGCCCGCGAGCATCTCCGCGGGAACAGTACCGATGTACTGCTGCTGGACTTGAAAGCGACGTCCGGACAGGCGATGGATTTGCTGGACGAGGTGAAGACGGTTCGGCCGGATACCTCAGTGATCGTCATGACGGCTTATGCGACGGTGACCTCTGCGGTAGAGGCCATGCGCACCGGCGCGACCGATTACTTGACCAAACCGTTCGCGATGGATGAGCTGGCGACCGTGCTCGACCGGACAGCAGAGCGCCGCCGAGTCGATTCGGAGAGCCGCCGTTTGCGGGAGCGGATGCGTACGCAGGGCACCCTGGGCACGATCGTGGGCCAGAGCCCTGAGATGGACAAAATCTACCGCATCATGTCCAAGGTGGCGCACAGTACGCACCCGGTCATGATTTTCGGCGAAAGCGGTACCGGCAAGGAGCTGGTGGCGCGCTCGATCCACAGCAACAGCCCCAGCGCGCAAAAGCCGTTTCTGCCGGTTGACTGCGGTTCGCTGGTGCCGACGCTGGTCGAAAGTGAGCTGTTCGGCTACGTTAAAGGCGCCTTTGCAGGCGCAACGCGCAACAAGGACGGTCTGCTGGTTGCGGCCGAGGATGGCACAGTGTTTCTCGACGAGGTCGGCGAACTGCCGTCCGATCTGCAGGCCAAGCTGCTCCGCGCCTTGCAGGAGCGAGAGGTTCGTCCGGTCGGCAGCTCGGAGCGCGTGCCGATGAGAGCCCGCGTCCTCGCGGCGACCAGCCGTGACCTTATCCAGATGGTTGAGCAGGGACGCTTTCGCAAAGATTTGTATTATCGGCTAAATGTGGTCAGCCTTCGGCTTCCCGCATTGCGGGAGCGCCGCCCGGACGTCCCTTTGCTGGCTGCACACTTCCTCGACCGCATCGGGAAAGAGTACGGCAAGCGCTTTGAGTTGAGCGATGAAGCGCTGCGGGTACTTGATGAATACGAATGGCCGGGCAATGTTCGCGAGCTTGAAAACGCGCTGGAGCGGGCCTGCTCTTTTGCGTCGGGAACCGTGGTGCAGCTCGGAGACATGCCGACGCAGCTGCAGGATTTTCGGATGCAGCAGCGGCGCCTGACCATGCCTTTGCGGGAGGTGCTGGAAGCGGCCGCGGCCGCCTCGCTGCCGGTAACTTCGCTGGCGGATATGGAGAGGCAAGCCATTCTGGACACCATCCAGCGCATGAACGGCGACAAACTACAGGCTGCCCGGGCTTTGGGGATCGGGAAAACAACGCTGTATCGCAAGTTGAAAGAGTACGGAATCGGAGATGCTATGGTGCAGGCGTTCTGACCGGGTTGGCCGGCGCATGGCGGCCGCGATTCATCATTTCGGCCATCGTTGGGTGACCAGTTCAGGTGAAGGTTTCAGCTCGCTCCATTTCGGGCGCGCACTTAGTCATTGTCGATGCAAGTAGCGCTGCAGAGAAGTACAGGAGCAGCCAAGGAGATAGGAAATGCAAAGCGCACTGATCATCACTGCCATATCCGGCGCGGAACACTGCGCGGTCACTTTGTCCAAGCAGCTCGGCCTGCCCGTGGATGTCGCGCCGAGCCGCCGCGAAGGTCTGGCCGCACTTCGCCGCCGCGAATACACGATTGTGGTTGTGGACGAGCCGGTTGCGGAGGCGAGCCCGGAAGGTGCAGAGATGCTATGGAAGCAAGCAGGCCTCGCGATCCCTCTCCAGATCAACTTCGCAATCTCCGGCACAAACCGCTTGATCCGTGACGTTCGGGCGGCTCTGCAGCGACGAGAGCACGAGCAGCAGCTGGCGATGCGGGCTGCGACAATGGCGATTGAGAACGAATTGCGCGATACGGTTACAGGGCTTCTGCTTCACTCCCAGCTCGCCCTGGCCGAGCCGCTTGTTTCCGCCCCTCTGACCGCCAAATTGCAGACCGTCGCGCAGCTTGCGGGCACTTTGAGGACGCGCCTCGAAAGGACTGGCGTGCAAGCGGTCCTGTAATCCAGCGATCGGTGGCGTGCGGTACTCGCAAGGAGCTCTCAGACTGGGCCGAGGCTTGAACGGGTCCAGTACTTGGACGAAGCGCGACCTAGCTCGCTGGCTACTCTGCAGCTGCCAGCGCTGCTTCAACCAAGGGAGGAGCCGCGACTCGAGTCTCGAAGAAAGCCTCCACGGCATCGAGGATGACCGGGCCGGATTTCGCTTCGTAAATTGCTTTCCGGAGCGCGGCTCCGCCCGGAACGCCGTGGGTAAACCAGGACGCAAACTGCTTCATTTTGCCTCGCGCCTCTTTAGCCTCAACAGCGCCAGGTTCGCAGGCACCATCGGGCGACTCGCCGAGCAGCATGCTGAAGTACGAACGAATAAGCAGGTAGCGGTCCAGCTCCGTTGGCTGGTCGTAGCAGCCATGCGCGGTGTACTGCGCAATCTGCCGGAAAATCCATGGGTTAGACGGGGCGGCGCGGCCAATCATGACGGCGTCGCATCCGGTTTGCTCGACCATCGCGCACGCGTCCTCAGGCGTGCGGATGTCGCCGTTGCCGATCACAGGAATGCGCACCGCATCCTTGACAGCGGCAATCCACTCCCAACGTGCCTGACCCGAGTAGCCATCCTCGCGGGTTCTGGCGTGCAGCGCGACCGCGGAAAGGCCGGAGTCCTCGGCCAGCCGGGCCAGGTCCACGCAGACGATGTGCTGATCGTTCCAGCCCATCCGGAACTTGACCGTAAATGGAATCGTCACGGCCGCACGGACCGCACGAAAGATCTCCGCGATCAAAGGCAGGTCACGAAGCAGGCCGGAGCCGCCATTACAGGCGACTACCCGTTTAGCCGGGCAGCCGAGGTTCAGGTCGACGATGTCGAACCCGGTGTCCTCCACAATGCGCGCGGCTTCGGCGAGAGTCTGAGGATTCGACCCGAAAATCTGCGCGGCTATAGGATGTTCGTCGTCGTAGAAGGTCAGGTAGCGCTTGCGCTTCGACTCGCGCATACGGGTAAGCCCGTCGGCCGAGGTGAACTCCGTCATGAGCAGCCCGCAGCCGGACTGCTGGTTGGTTATCGCCGTCTCTACGCCGTCTTCGCCGCCCTGCGCAGGCGCAGCGGTAGTAAACAAGCTGCTGTTGCGGATGAAACGGCGAAAAATGGTGTCCGTCACGCCGGCCATTGGCGCAAGAACCGTAGCCGGCGCTACCGGCACAGTACCGATCGCCACAGACCGGGGAACGCGCGCATGCGCCGGCATGCGGTAGGCCGTCGGGTTATCCCAGCTCTTATTCACCATTCCCTCGATACGGTACGCGCCAACAGAAAAGCCTCCGGGACCGGAGGCTTCTGCGGTCTTCGCAATGGTATTTACTGGGCTGCGGGCTGCTCGCTCTTTGCCAGCTTGCGGCGGAAGCGCTCGATGCGGCCAGCGGTATCGATCATCTTCTGCTTGCCCGTGAAGAAGGGGTGGCAGGCGGAGCATATTTCGACGTTGATGTCGCCCTTATGGGTCGAACGGGTCGCAAACTGCGTACCGCACGCGCACTTTACGTTAATTTCGCCGTAACTCGGATGAATGCCTTGCTTTGCCATGTGTAAACCTTTCCTGCAATCCGTCCATGCCGGCGCGCACCGGCGCAGGGCAATTGAGATTGCTTGTATAAGGATGTCACCCGAGCGATTTGGATGCAAGTGCGGCCGGGAGTTTGCCATACTTGAAGCATGCCAGACGTTGCTGAATGCCGCCTTTGCGGGGGTCGGGGTGCCCGCGTGATGACCGCCCCAAACGGCGCGCAGGAAACGGAGGTCTGCACGTGCCAGCGCACGGTGGAGCGGGCTCCGGACGTGTGTGCCCTCTGTGACGGTCTGGGTATGCGGATCACCCAGCACCCAAATGGCCGACGGTCTGCCGAGGAGTGCGAGTGCCGGCACGAGCGCAAGATGCACGCGCTGCTGAGGAAAGCCCAGATCCCCAGGCGCTACGAAACCTGCACGATGAGCAGCTTCACGCGATCCAGTGACACTCTCACCCGCGCCTTCAACATGGCGCAGGAGTTTGCGGAGAAATACCCGGTCGTCGAGGAGGGCCTGCTGTTTACCGGCTCGGTCGGCGTTGGAAAAACTCACCTGGCTGTTGCTATTCTGCAGCGTTTAACCCTGCGCAGAGGCATCGCCGCGCTGTTCTGCGACTACCGCGAGTTGTTGAAGCAGATTACCAACTCCTACAATCCTCGCTCCGAGGTGAGAGAACTGGATTTGTTCAAGCCTGTATTTGAGGCGGAGGTCCTGGTGCTGGACGAGCTCGGCGCGGTGAAACCGACCGAGTGGGTGAGCGATACCGTAGCTCTGATCCTGAATACCCGCTATAACAACAAGCGAACGACCATTGTCACGACGAATTACGCAAATCTACCGACCGGGGCGACGCCGGTCGATATAGCGGATGATCTGAGTGACGCGGGCTTGATGAGATTGGATCCTGAGGCGCGACGAGAGCCGAAACCAGGCTCGAGACGGAGCGCGGCAGACTCGATGAGTGATGCCGCGATTGCCTCCGGCTGGGCAGGGCGGCGCGAGACCCTCGGCGACCGCATCGGCGACCGCATGTGGTCGCGCCTGCAGGAGATGTGTGTCGCGGTCGAGATGCGCGGGGCGGATTATCGGCTGGGCGCGAAGCGCGCACGCTTCAGCTGAGCGCGTCGGCCTGAGTTCACTCTCTCAGACAGCGGCGGTAAGCAGAACCAGAAGCGCAGCCAAGGCTGCTGCGATACGGTATGGCCGCTCGTTGAGCGCCAGTTCGCGGGCGAAATCGGCTGTACTCATTCCCGTGTCAGGAGTCTCCAGAGCAGCGTTCATCTATTTGCCTCGGTTCTTTATAGAACGCGCAAGCCTGCGCAAGGGTGACGTTCTGCGCGCCTCGTTACTTTAGAAACTCTGGCCAGAGAGCTTAGTTGTGGCGGTCTTGTAATGGGGCGGTGGTGGTCCCGCAACTGGGAGCGCAAGCCCGGCCAGAATCACAGGGCGACTCGCCCGGCGCGGCAGGCAGAGAGGGCGGTACGATAAAGCATGGGCGTTGCGGGCAGTGACCGGCAGAGGGAAAACGACGAGCGCGAACCGCTGTTTACCGGCGGCGGCGCTCTGCTGCAGCCGGAGCCGAGACCCTGGAAGCCGTTCGCCATTGCCGGCGCCGTCATCCTGCTGATTCTGGCAGGGCTGCTGCTGGCCGGGCAGCGCCGTCACGAGCCGTCAAATCCTGGAGGCGCAGGGCTGGCGGCACCGGCAGCCTACGCAGCATCGCTGCCGATCTCGGGACTACAGATGAGCGACT
Source organism: uncultured Acidobacteriaceae bacterium (assembly GCA_964249695.1). Lineage (GTDB taxonomy): Bacteria > Acidobacteriota > Terriglobia > Terriglobales > Acidobacteriaceae > EB88. The sequence continues at coordinate 7,309 of CAXUDF010000014.1, read as the reverse complement.
CCAGCAATCTTTCGGGCGGCAGGGAGCTGTATCTCGATGGAACTGTTAAAAATACCGGCAGGCGTGTGGTTCGCGCCATCACGGTACAAATCGGCTTCAAGGACATTGCGGGAACGCTGGCGGCAAAGGAAACTCTGCCGCTGAACCTGATCCGCTTTCGTGAGCCTTACGTGGACACGGAGCCGGTGAGCGCCGAGCCGATACAGCCGGGCGAGTCGCGCTCCTTTCGGCTGATCTTCGACGCGACGCCGCAGAGCTGGGACGGAGCTTATCCAGAGGTGCGGGTGATCGCCGTGGGCGCACAGTAGCCTGGAAGAGAGCAACTGCGGCGGCAGGTCATGTAAGAAGTGCCTCCAGCGGGTCGCTCGCGCGAGCCGGCAGGACCTGCGGTAAGGCGGTGAAAACTTTTCTTCTCTGGCCGAGGATTGCAAACAGAAGACTTAGGCCGTGCTGGTGCGGCAGCGCCGGAGGAATTGCCGAGACTGCCCGACTTTGGCACACAACATGCAACCTACTTCGCCTGACGGTACTCCACCTAAGCGTGGGCGCGTGCTTCCCAGAACTGAGGCTGACTCTTATGACACTAAAAAATCATCATTTCGCGACGACAGCCACAACAGCAGCATGGCTGCTGGCAGCATCGATGGCAATGCCGGCTCTTGCGCAAACCGCCGGTTCCACGCCGAGTTCGGCTCCGACGCAGAACACCTCCACCATGAACCCGGCGGACAACAACACGTATGCAACCGGCGCGCCGCTCGCTTCGCAATCCAAGGAAGGTTTCTGGGGGCATCTGAATCCATTCGCGCGGAAGAAGTGGGTAAAGCGGCAGCTTGACCCGGTCAAGGGCCGCCTGAACGAGCTCGACCAGCTCCAGGCGAAGAACAGCCGCGATATTCAGGCGCTGGACGAGAAGACCGGTGCCGGCATCCGGCAGGCGCAAACCAGTGCCGACCAGGCGAACCAGCTGGCGACAACAGCGAATTCAACCGCCGGCCAGGCACAGCAGATGGCGCAGCAGGCCAACACGCAGACGACGCAGTTGAACACAACCGTGTCCGGGCTGGACCAGTATTCAAAGGTTTCCGACACTGAGCTTGTCTTCCGACCAGGCCAGACTATTCTGAACGCACGGGCGAAGCAGGCGCTTGACCAGGTGGCGTTGCAGCTGCAGGGGCAAAAGGGCTACGTGGTTGAGATCTCCGGCTACTCGCACCTTCGCGGCGCGGCGGGTATTGAGAGCTCGCAGCATATGTCGGACGCGGTGGTGCGCTACCTGGTCGAGGAGCACCAGATTCCGGTGTACCGGATTCACCAGATTGCGCTAGGCAATGCCAAGGCGCAGGATGAGACCGTGGCGGCCGGCAACGCGGTCCGGGTCAGCGTGATGCAGAACAGCCTGGCGGCGACGGGTAGCGGCAGCACTGCTCCCGGCAGCCCCGTGGCCCCGCAGCAGGGAACGCAGCAGGCGACTCCGACGGCCGGTCCGACGCAGTAGCGCGGAGGCAGGAAACCGCAGGCTGGCACCGCAACTGTAGTGCAAAACGAGAGAAACAAAGCAGGAAGGCCCCTCGACCGAGGGGCCTTTTTTTCGCCTGCAGTTAGGCTGACTGCACCTTTTGGCGCGGGTGCCTCACCGCGGGCTCAGGTGACCTTCCGTCGGCTATGAAGTGAGAGAAAAATCCAAGGGGGCCTGGAAGCTCCTTCAGGGCGAATCGCGGTTTGCGCCCCAACGCGGCTTCCTGCAGCAGAGTAGGGGTGGATCGCGAGAAAGGTATTGCTTTCGGCCTAGCCCTACGCGGGAGATTTGCACGATGCCCGCGGGCTTGGAAATATCCAGCAAAACTGTACAGCCTTACTGTATAGATGAGACACTAAGCGAGTGAGCAGTCGAAAGTCCTCCACTCCATCCGAACTCGCTGCAGGGCTTGCTAGCGAAATCCGTAGGATCTGCGGCAAGCTGAAGCGGCGTTTGCGCGAGCACGGCGAGCGCAGCGATCTGACCCCGTCCCAGGTCGCTGTGGTTCTACAACTCGAAAATAATGGTTCGGCTACGGTTTCAAGTCTGGCGCGAGCAGAAGGGATGCGACCGCAGTCCATGAGCGCGGTCGTTGCTCCTTTGCAGGAGTCTGGTCTGGTAAACGGCGCGCCTGACCCGAGCGATGGGCGGCAAACCCTGCTGTCGCTCACGCCCAAATGCCGGGAGTGGCTGCAGGAAGGCAGAACCGCAAGACAGGACTGGCTCACGGCGATCATTGTGCAGAAGCTTTCTGCTGACGAGCAGGAGGCGCTGCAGGCAATGCTCGCATTGCTGGCGCGGCTGGTTGAGGACTGACCCGCCGCGTCCTGCCTGTAGCTCTGCCAACGTTGTACCCCGAGGAAAATAAGCCTATGCCGCTGACTATGCTGGACCCCAGAACCGCCTTGATCGTTATCGACCTGCAGAAAGGAATCGCCGATGGAGCTTTCGTTCACCCCATCGGCGACGTTATTGAGCGAACCTGCGCGCTGATCGATGGTTTCCGTGGGAAGAACCTCCCGATCGTGCTGGTCAATGTAGCGGGCCGGGCGCCGGGTCGGACCGAACAGGGGTCGCGCGGCAACGCCTCGTTTGCCTCTGGATGGACCGATCTTCTGCCGCAGCTGGGTCAGCAGTCGAGCGATATCGTCGTCACAAAACGAAGCTGGGGCGCGTTCGCAACTACGGACCTTGAACGTGAGCTGAAAACGCGCGGCGTTACCCAGGTGGTTGTGGCTGGGGTAGCAACCTCCGGCGGTGTTGAGGCGACAGCACGCCAGGCGTACGAGCAGGGGTTCCATGTGACCCTGGCGCTCGATGCCATGACCGATCTCCGTGAGGACATGCACGCCTACAGCATCGCGAAGATTTTTCCTCGGGTGGGCGAGACGGGGACTACACAGCAGATTCTCTCGATGTTGGAAGAAGGGAGCACCGCATCATGAACCGGCTTTGGCTTGTGTCGTACTTCTTTGGCGGTGTTTTTCTGGCAAATGCCATTCCTTACCCTGTCGCCGGCACGATGGGGCGCTCCTTCCAAAGTCCCTTTGCGAAGCCGCTCGGCCAAGGACTCTCCTTTGCAACGGTCAACGTTCTTTGGGGTTTCTTCAACGTAGTGGTTGGATACGTGCTCGTCGCACGTGTCGGGTCGTTCCATCTGCGGACGGCAAGCCACATTCTCGCATTTGGGCTGGGTGCGCTGCTCGTCAGCATCAGCCTGGCGCGTCACTTCGGGCAGTTCCACGGGGGCAACACGCCCATCCACACATAACTGTCCGTGCCTGGCACATTTCGCTCGCTCAAGAGCTTTAACTTCCGCCTGTGGACGGTCGGCGGCCTGATCTCCAACGTCGGTACGTGGATGCAGCGCGTCGCGCAGGACTGGCTCGTGTTAACGCAGCTGACCCACCACGATGCGTCAGCGCTGGGCATTGTGATGAGCCTGCAGTTCGCGCCGCAGCTGCTGCTCCTGCCCTGGACAGGGTCGGCTGCCGACCGGTTCAATCAACGCAAACTGCTGCTGCTCACCCAGGCAACAATGGGCGTGCTTGCGCTTGCCTTGGGGGTTCTCACGGTCACGGGAGTCATTCGTCTGTGGCACGTGTATGTGTTTGCCTTCCTGTCTGGCTCCGCCGCTGCGCTGGATGCCCCGGTGAGGCAGACCTTTGTGGCGGAGATGGTGGGCGATGGGGATCTTCCGAATGCGGTGGCGTTGAACTCGACCTCATTCAATGCTGCGCAAATGATTGGTCCCGCGGTCGCCGGTTTGCTGATTGCAAAGGTTGGCATCGGCTGGGCCTTTCTTCTCAACGGGCTCTCCTTTGCGGCGGTTCTGATCTCGATGGCCTTCTTTCGTCTTTCAGAATTGCATGCAAGCGCCAGAGCGCACCGCACGACGTCTGGGTTTCTGGAAGGGCTTCGCTATGTCTGGAAACGAGCGGACCTCAGAGCGATCCTCATCATGTTGTTTCTGATCGGCACCTTCGGCTTGAACTTTCCAATCTTCATCTCGACGATGGCCGTAAACGTCTTCCACTCCGACGCACGCGGGTTCGGTCTGCTCTCTTCGATCATGGCTGTCGGCACGCTGTCAGGGGCGTTGCTTGCTGCCGGCCGGAACAAACCAGGCTTGAAAGCTCTACTGGTCGGGGCGGGTGTGTTTGGCCTTGGCTGCACGCTGGCCGCACTCGCGCCTGGCTACTGGTGGTTTGCTGCCGCTCTCGTAGTTATCGGCGCGGCTGCACTGACCTTTACGAATGGGACGAACAGCATGATGCAGCTCTCGACAGAACCAGCGATGCGGGGCAGGGTCATGGCTTTGCGGGTTGGCATCGCCCTCGGGGGAACGCCCATTGGCGCCCCGATCATCGGCTGGGTTGCCAACCACTTCGGCCCTCGATGGTCGCTTGGCATCGGTGCTGCGGCAGGCGCCGCCGCTGCCCTCGTCGCGGCCTACGTTCTGGCCCGTCGAGAAGCGCCATTGCTCGCTCTGTGAAGCTGCAATCCTGGTGAGGTGCGGGGACTGCACGGATGCTGGGGCGAGCCGAAAGCCTCCGCAGCACAGGCCGGAAGCGCGGGCAATTACTCCGCGCTCGCCCGCCTTGGAGCCAGCGCATGCAGCGCCAGCAGCGTTTCGAGCAGGGGCTTGAGCAGGTCTAAGCGGAGCGCGTTGGCGCCGTCGGATTTCGCCTCCGCCGGGTTGTCGTGGACCTCGAGGAAAATGCCGTCGATGCCCGCGGCGACGGCTGCGCGGGCAAGCAGCGGGATGAACTCGGGCTGACCGCCGGACACTCCGTTTGCCGCCGACGGCATCTGGACGGAGTGGGTGCCGTCAAACACCACCGGTGCGAGCCTGCGCATGATGGCGAGTGAGCGCATATCGACGACCAGATTGCCGTAGCCGAAGGTCGTGCCGCGCTCGGTAAGCGAGATGCGCTGGTTGCCGGTCGTTGCGATTTTGCCGATGGCGTGCGCCATGTCCCCCGGCGCGACGAACTGGCCCTTCTTCACGTTGACGGCGCGGCCGGTCGCGCCGGCGGCGACCAGCAGGTCGGTTTGCCGGCACAAGAAAGCCGGAATCTGGAGGACGTCCGCGCCCTCGGCGGCGATCTCGCAGTGCGCCGGCTCGTGGACGTCGGTCAGCACCGGCAGGCCGGTTGTTTCCGCGATGGTGCGCAGGATGCGCGTGCCTTCCCGAAGGCCCGGGCCGCGAAAGCTCTCGACCGAGGTCCGGTTGGCCTTGTCGTAGGAGGCCTTGAAGATGTAGGGGACCTGGAGGTCGGCAGCGATGCGGCCGATGCTCTCGGCCATGCGGCGTGCGTGCGCTTCGCTCTCGATGACGCAGGGGCCGGCGATGAGGAACAGACTGCCCGCGCCGATAGCGACGCTGCCGACCTCGTAATCGGGAATGGGATGGGTGTTCACAGCTGTGATTGAATCACAGCGCCGGGCGTGTCGCCGTCCTCCCGCAGCCAACGCCTCGGCGGTTCAGACGCTCTTACAAGGCAGGAGAACAAACATATGGCACACCAAACGACGCCGCACACGGAATCAGGGGCGAACCACGAGTTTGACGAGAGTGATCTCGAGCCCGGCTTGTCGGAGTCGACGGTCGGACGCGGCGAGGATGCGGCAACCTACGCCCAAAGCGAGGGAGCGCAGACGGCGACCAATCGCGGACCGGTGCATGCGCCCAGTGCGGGCGGCGGGCACGGCGTGTCGCCGCATATTCCGGAGACGGTGCTGGAAGGCTCGCTAGCGACGCGTTCGCCTGAGGGCGCAGGGCAAGGCATCAGCGGCCGCTCGCAAACGGAAGAAAGTGTAGGACAGAAAAAGGTCGTCGAGGATCGGCCGGACGCTCAGGCGGGAGTCAATCAGAGTAAGTAAGAGGATGGCGCGAACTAAGGGGCAAGCTTTCCTGCGCGCGAGTTAGCTTGCCCTTTGTATGTCAAGAGAAGTCCCGCTACTCGCGCGTTCTGTTCTGAGCTTTCATTCTGATCTAGCAGTGGATGCTCCATCGCAAATCACAGAGGTACAAGCAGCGTTCATTTCAGCCGATGATCCGTAGACAAAGGCCAAATCCAACTAGGCCGATCATCGCTAGGGCAAAGGCGATAACAGCGTAAATGAGCATCTTTCCATCTGGGTAGGCACTATGATACTCAGAACAAATCCGCCGGATCTTGGGATAGGTAAAACCAAAGTAAGAGACAAGATTTCCATCTTGTCTCTTACGATTAATCTCCCCAATCATCATTGTTCCGAATATGTTCGCTAAGAACAAACCGCTCATAGCAGCGCAGAAGCAAATTATCCCTACGATGATTCTTGGCTTCATCAGATACGCACCTAAACTCTTTCCGCTTCCACACTGATCTCGTGTCGCTGAGCGCTCGCTTTGCGTTGCGCAAAGCTCGCCGCAATAAAGGCCGAGAACAGAGGGTGCGGCTCGAGCGGCTTTGACTTGAACTCGGGATGGAACTGGCAGCCGACAAAGAAGGGGTGGTCAGCCAGCTCGACAATTTCAACGTACGTCGCGTCGGGGGTGGTTCCGGTGATGCGAAGACCGCCTCCCGTGAGCAGTGCTTCGTACTCGCGGTTGAATTCGTAACGGTGACGGTGGCGTTCTGCAATCTCAAGCGCGCCGTAGGCGCGGGCGGCGAGCGAACCAGGCTCGAGCACGCAGTCCCACGCACCCAGGCGCATCGTTCCGCCCATTTCCTCCACACCGGTCAGCTCGCGCAGCTTGTAGATAACCCGGTGGGGCGTAGCCGGGTCGAACTCGCTCGAGTTAGCCTGGGCGAGCCCGCACACGTGGCGAGCAAACTCGATGCACGCGGTCTGCATGCCCAGGCAGATGCCAAAGTACGGCACCTTGTGCTCGCGCGCGTAGCCGATCGCGCGGAGCATGCCCTCGATGCCGCGCTTGCCGAAGCCGCCGGGCACGAGGATGCCGTCGAAGCCCTCAAGCTGCGCGGTGTAGTCGGGCACTTCCAGGCCTTCGGCCTCAATCCAGGTCACGCGCAGCCGCAGCGCCTGGCCGAGCGCGCCGTGGGTGAGCGCTTCCTTGAGCGATTTGTAACTGTCCTCGTACTCGACATACTTGCCGACGATGGCGATTGAAACCTCGTCGCTGGGATGGTAGGCGTGCTCGACCAGGTCGACCCAGCGGTGCAGGTCGGCAGGTTTGGGGTCGAGGTGCAGGTACTTGAGAATGAGCGCGTCGACGCCCTCGCTCGCAAAGTTCAGGGGAACCTCGTAGATCGAATCCACGTCGCGCGCGGCGATGAC
>CAXUDF010000013.1:24650-37746 GCA_964249695.1 uncultured Acidobacteriaceae bacterium | reverse complement strand
CCGCCGCATCGCCGTCCCAGCGCTCCACGCGAAAGTACTGCTCATCCACCACTATCGTCTCGCCGCGCGCGCCCCCCTGCGGCTGTACCTTGCCGGCAGCCGTGTCGACTCGCATGGCCTCGATTGAGGCCTCCACATGTAATTCCCTAGGGCGGCCGTAGTCATACAACCGGTAGGTCGTGTCCGAGGTCTGCTGCGTCTCGAGGATCACCGACCCAGGCCAGATGGCATGCACCGTGCCCGCGTCCACGTACACCATGTCGCCGGCCGCAAGCGGCAGCCAGGCCAGCAGCTCCTCCATGGTGTTTCCTGCGATCGCGGCGCGCACGGCGTCCGCGCTCACGCCTGCCTTCAGGCCCAGCGCGACCTGCGCGTCCGGCTTGGCTTCGAGCGCGTACCAGCACTCGGTCTTGCCGCGCGGCTCGCCCTTCTGCTGCGCCAGGGCATCGTCCGGGTGCACCTGTACGCTTAGTTTTTCGCGGGGAAACAGCACCTTGATCAGCAGCGGGTACTCCGCTTCGGCGGCAAACGCCGGACCCAGGATCGTGTGCGCGTGTTCGCGAACCGCCGCAGCAAAGTTCTGCCCGGTGAGCGGCCCAGTTGCAACCGAGCATTTGGCGCCTGTCAGCCAAACCTCGCCAATCGGCTCGCCGGCAGCAGCCTGGTGCTCAAACCACGGCCGCAGATCGTCGAAACCCCAAATCCGCGTCTGAAAGTAGGGCGTGAGCTTAAAAGGCGGTAACGGGCTCCGAGCGTCCATGCACCCCAGTATGCCCCATTTCCGCACAGTTCTTCCGGTCCGCTTGCAGTCCTCGATCTGGAAGTAACCAGATACGATAGCGCCATGGCTCGATATCTGGTGACAGGCTGCGCGGGATTCATTGGTTCCTCAATCGCCGAGGCGCTTCTGCAGACGGGCGAATCGGTGCGCGGGCTCGACAATTTCGAAACCGGCCGGCGAGAGAATATCGAAGCTGTCCGGCAGGCAGCATCTGCAGGCCAGGCGGAGTTCTCGCTCGCCGAGGTTGATCTGCGCGACGCGGGCGGCGTGGCCCGGGCCTGCGATGGCGTAGAGGTCATCTTTCACCAGGGCGCTCTGCCATCGGTGCCGCGCTCCATCCGCGACCCGCGGACCTCCCACTCGGCTAACATCGACGGCACTTTCAACCTGCTCGAAGGCGCGCGCGCCGCAGGCGTGAGGCGCGTCATCTACGCCGCGTCGTCCTCGGCTTATGGCAACCAGCCCGGCTTTCCGCGAGTGGAAACGATGGTCCCCATGCCGATCGCTCCCTACCCTGTGCAGAAGCTGACCGGCGAGCTCTATATGCGCTCCTATTGGCAGGTGTACGGCCTGGAGACGGTAGCCCTGCGCTACTTCAACATCTTCGGGCCGCGCCAGGTGCCGGACTCGCCCTACTCCGGGGTCATGGCGCGCTGGATCCTCCAGATGCTTGAGGGCGCGCAGCCAACGATCTTCGGCGACGGCGAGCAGGGGCGCGACTTCACCTATGTCGCCAACGCGGTTGCCGCCAACCTGCAAGCCGCCGCAGCCCCAGCTGAGAAGGTCTCGGGGCGCGTTTTTAACGTCGCTTGCGGGCAGCGCCACACGCTCAATGAGACCTTCCGTGTACTGGCCCGGCTGCTCGATTTTGCCCTGCCGGCCATCCACACGACCGAGCGGGCAGGCGACATCCAGAACTCACTGGCGGACATTTCAGCCGCGCGGGAAGCGTTCGGCTACGACCCCTCCGTCAGTTTTGAGGAAGGCCTGCGGAGGACAGTCGCGTACTACCGAAAGCTCTATACCGCGGCGGGCGAGGCTTTGCCGGCGCGCTCCTGAGCGGCCGCTTGCTCAACCCCGCGTAGCGAGCAAACCCCCCCAGGGCAGCCGATCGGCCGCACGCACAGGTCAGCGGTCAGCACGACGAGTGAAACCCACAGCAGGTCCGCGCCAAACAGGTGCGTCACCTGGAGCCAGGTCGGCGCCAGCATCAGCACGTCCAGGATCCCGAGCACGATCTGCCAGGCGACCAGGCCGGCCACGATGAGGCCCAGGCGCGCGGTGTTCGGTGAGGTGCCAGCGCGGTTCCCGAAGGCTCGGCTTCGCAGGATGGCGAACACGATCCACGCGCCGGCAACCAGGCTCGACGCCGGATGGATCCAGCGAACATGCAGCAGCCAGTTGCCGCCCGGTGCAAGGTCCTGTGCAAACGCCGCCGCAAGAGAGCTGGCGGGGTACAGCGTGTCGCCAAGCGCGGCGAGTGAACCGCTTACCCCGACAAAGAGCGTTGCGAGAAGCCCGATGCCGCCCATCCAGACGTAATGCAGCGCAATGCCGCCGCGCATCCGGCCCTCACGCCGACCCAGGAAGTGCGCCGTGAGCGCAAGCGCGGCGAGCAGAAGCAGTGTGTTGGCCAGGTGGAGCGAAAGCCAGAACGCACGCATCGGCGAAGTGTCTTTGCCGGTGTGACCCAGCAGCACGAGCAGAGCGCCGAGCAGGCCTTCATTGAAGGTAAGCACTGCCGAGGCAGTCGCAAATACGCGAGCCAGGTGGCGTGGCGGCGTGGAGCGCCAGGCGAAGAAAACCATCGGCACGAGCGCGATCACGGCGATGCCGGAGGTAGCGCGGTGCGCAAACTCAATAATGGAGGCGACCGTCTTCCAGTGCTGCACCACGGTGCCGCCACACAGCGGCCAGTGCTCGCCGCAGCCGTTGCCGGAGCCGGTAGCGCGGACGACCGCGCCCCACAGAATGACAAGGATGTTGTAGGCGACCAGGATCCAGCTATAGGTACGGAGCCCCGGCGGTACCACTTTGGCAGCGGGCGAACCGGTCAAAGCGGCCGGATACGGAATGGAAAGCCTGGTAGCCATGGCAGTCGAAGCAGGATCGCATCTCTGATCTTACTGCAGCAGAAGCTCCATCTTAGGCTGCCTATGCGCTCGATCAACTTGGCAAGCCCTGCCAAGCTGCACGCGCTTCCCACAGCCAGCCGGCGGCCCAAGCTGTACGGGTCCCCGGCTCGGAGCTGGATAGCACTGAGCGGCGCAAGCAGGCCGAGCACTGAGCGCGCGGACCCGGAATCCTGTGAGCCGCGATCGTGTCATCGCTGACTCGGCAGCAACCGTTGCAGCCGAAGGTGCATCTTTCTTGCCCTATGAACAGACCTTCTGTTGTCCGCTCCCTGAATGCTCTTGTTTTAGCGTGCAGCGTGTTCGCCGCCTCCGGCCTTCTCGCGCAAACTGCCGGCCAGGATGTACAGAACGCCGGGTCGGACACGAAGAACGCGGCCAAGGAGACTGGCCACGCCGCCTCGACTACCACAAAAAAGGCGTATCACAAGACCAAGCACACGACCAAGGCGGCGACCAAGGATACAAAGAGCGGCACTTCCAAGGCCCTGGACAGCACCAAGGAAGGCACCACGAAGGTGGCCGACAAGACCAAGGAGTTGTCTGTCAAGGGCTATGACAAGTCCAAGGAGCGCGTCGAGAAGGTCGTCGCGCCTAAGTCTGCAAAGAAAGCCGTAGTGCAGGACAAGGCGAAGGAAGCCCAGATGACGACGAAAGATACCGTGATGCAGGACAAGCAGAAGGTGCAGGACACGAAGCCGCAGTAAGCCTGATAACTCGTGTTGAACCAGGTGGCTCCGGTCGCGTGAGGAAAAGAATGCGGGAGGCAACAAGGCGCTGCGAAAGTGTTTCGACGCAGCGCCTTTTCGCGTTCGGTTTGGCTCGCACAGGCCTGCCTTCGGCCACTATGCGCTACTTCTGGTCCAGCTACTGCTGCACGGCCGTCCCACTCAACAGATACGTCGTCTTATGCGAATCGGTAGAAAGAAGCAGGAGATGGACGCCATCGACTGTGTAACCGACAAAGTTCACCACGGGCAATGGGCCTTGCGTGAGCGTGAAGGTGAAGCGGCCGGTTACCGGATCCACGCCCGAGAAGTTGGTGTAACCGAGGAACACATCGGGTAACAGCACCGCTCCTACGGAACCGGACAGGGTCCCGTAGGTCCCATCCGGATTTGCCGCAAATGCAAGGGAGCCGGCCTCGTAGATGGATTCTCCGCCATTGCAGGTCGAGGTACACGGAAGATACCCGGACAGATTCAACGCGTAGTCCCCCAGGTCTCTTAGATCGGCGGTGGGCACGGTCTGAAGCTGGAGCGAGCCGGTCCCGAAAACGACGTAGCCGTCCCGCGAGAAGAGGGATGTGCCTGAGAGCAGGGGCAGCTCAAGTTTAGGCACAAAGAACCGCAGCTGCTGGACGCCGAAAGAGCTCGCGAGCGTCAGCGCACCCTTGCCCATTGCATCGATCGTGTAGCTGCCGGTGATGGGCACAAGCGTACTGCTGCCTGCGCCCGAGTTCACGTCCTCGGTGCCGGCCGTGATGTGTCCCTGGCCATCCGCGGTAAAGCTGCCAACCGCGGCGAGCCGGGTGGACGCGCCCTTGATTTGCGGGTTGAGGCCGTTGAAAGCGAAGGCGTACTGGCCCTTGAAGCCGTCGTAGGTGGGCGGCGGTGCGGTAGGTGCCGCAACCTGGATGGTTGTTCCGCCCCCGATCGACTCTCCACAGACCGGGTTTGGATCCAAAGCCAGGCCTGAGAAGCCGACGCTGACAGGTCCCGCGGCGAACGGCGTGAAGGTGAAGCTGAACGAGGAGGGAGCATCAAAAGTCGACTGTCTGCCCTGCGACGGATAGCCGGCTTCATTGGCATAGTAGCTACCGGCATAGCTGGAGATGTATGGAGGAGTGACCGAGTCCGTTGTCGTGATGTTGACGGTAATGGGCTGCGGGAAGACCGGGTTCTGCGGCGTGTAGGTGGTTGTGCTGCTGCAGGTTGTTTGCGCGTGTGCCGCGAAAGAAAGTGCTGCGCACGCGAGGATTGTAGTGCATCGACTGAGTAGTATGCGGGCCACCTGGTTCTCCGGAAGTTTTGATCACGATCAAGCGCGGTTACGCGCGCGGTAGGGGCGAAAAGCCCGGCAGCGATCCCCCGCTCCCGGGCTTTGTTTGGCTACTGCTGCACGGCGGTACCGCTCAGCAGGTACGTCGTCTGGTGCGAGTCAGTGGAGACGAGCAGCAAGTGGAGCCCATCGACTGTGTAGCCGGCGAAGTGCACCGATGGAAACTGCCCCTGCGAGAGCGTGAACGTAAACCGCCCTGTGACTGGGTCAACACCCGCAAACTGCGTGTCGCCCACCGGGCTGTTCGCCAGCAGCACTGTGCCGGCAGAGCCCGACAAGGTGCCATGCGGTCCGCCCGCGGCCGTATCAAACGAGAGCGAGCCCGACTCGTAGATTGAGTCACCGCCGTTGCACGTTGAGGTACACGGCATGTACCCGGAAAGTCCAAGCGAGTAGGCGCCGAGCGTGGTGGGTGCGGCCGTGGGCACGGTCTGCAGCTGCAGTGAGCCGCCGCCGAAGAGGATGGAGCCGTCGGTCGAGAACAGCGAAGCAGCGGTGATGCGAGTGAGTTCGATAGCGGGCGCAAAGAAGCTCAGGTGCTGCACACCGAAGCTGCTGGTGAGCGTAAGCGCGCCATTGCCCGCCGCATCGAGGGTGTAGCTGCCCGTGATCGGCACCAGCGTGCTGCTGCCCGCGCCCGAGTTCGCGTCTTCAGTCCCGGCGGTGATGTGTCCCTGGCCATCGGCGGTGAAGCTGCCGACAGCAGCAAGCCGGTTGGACGCGCCCTGGATCTGCGCATTGAGGCCGTTGAACGCAAACGCGTACTGGCCTTTCAAGCCGTCGTACTTAGGCTTCACTGTCGGCGGCGGAGCCACGGTGACCACCGCGTTCGCACCGGGGCCAGGATTACCGCACGTCGAATTGGCAGCACCTGATCCAAAAGCCTGGCTGTACACGTAGAGGCTCACCTGGCCGGGCGAGTACGGCGCAAAGGTAAACGAGAAGCCCCCGGGAAAGCTCGACAGAGATCCCTCGCCATTGCCCTGGAGCGGATAACCCTCCTGGTACGCCTGCGCGACGACGAGGTACTGCTGATCCTGGCCCGGTGCAGGCGGAACAGAGTCGACCACGTTCAGGGTGACCGTTACGACTTGCCCAACCACGGGGTTTTGCGGTGTGTATGTGAGCGTGCTGGTGCAGCTGCTTTGCGCCTGTGCCGCTGCCGCAAGCACCGCGCCAGCAAAGATTCCAGCGCATTGGCCGAATCGTGTGCGATTCATCTGACTCTCCCCAAGTTCGCCCAGGCGTCGATCGGGGAAATCAGGACCGCCTCGCGTGAGCGATAGCTTAGCGCAGACACGGCAGCTCTGTAAGGAACACCCTGTACCCTGCGTGATTCCGGGGTGCTTCCCGTCCACTTGCCCTGCTTGTTGCCCTGCTTGCTTCTGAGAGAAGCGACCGGTCCTGTCGCAGCAAGCCCGTCGCACCGGGCCAACCGGCCTACCGGGCAGCCGCCGGCTTCAACCCTTCCATGTCGTGGAAGCGCAGCTCGCAACCCCAGCCGTAGCGGGTCCTCGTTCGGCTTTTTGCATAAATGGTGCTGTAAAGCGCGATCGCGACCTCGTTCGATCCCTCCTGCAATGGCAGATCAAACGACCCGTTCTCGAACGAGAGCCGGCCATCGTTCCGACGCGCCGACTCCGGGTAGTAGATGTTTTCGCCCTGGGTGACAAGCCTGCCATTCACAAAGATCCACACCTGCCCAAGCCAGCCAAGCGACACGCGCTTGTTTCCGCCGTGCGCTGACTGAATGCTCGCGCGCAGCCACACCAGCGCAGGCGGCTCGGCGCCACCGTCGTACTGGCGGTTCAGGTTCACCAGGCCTGTGTCATCGGCCGTGATGTTCTTCCAGAGACGAGGATCGGCAGGCATCTGCGCGTAACCCGGATTCTCGCCGATGTGGAAGGGGACCAGAGGTGAGAGCAGCCACTGCCGAATGATGCCCGGATCCGCCGCCGATGGGTCGGGAGCGGCGCTGCGCCGAAGGCCCTCGACAGCATCCGGAGTGATGGTCAGATTCGCAAAATACGCAGGCCCGCGCACCTCGATGCCGCCTGCCGAGGTGTCCGCCTGTAGCGCGCCGACCGCCAGGGTCGGCGTGGCCGAGTGATTGATGAAAGCGTTCATGCGGCGCCCTGAGACCACCAGCTTGACGTGGTTCCATCCTTCCAGGACTGGTGCGGCGGTCTGGTACTGCGGGTAGGCGTCCCACAGCATGAAACCGCGGATCACCGGTGCGTACTGGATGCAGTCGTCCGACGCGCGGCAGTCCAGAGAGCTGCGGATGTAGAACTCTTCCGCGTTTCCCGCGTCCTTCTGCCGAAAGCGGATGCCTGGGATGTCCTCCCCGATGGGCTTGATGTCGAACTCTATGGTGCCGTCGCGGAACCGAAGATCGTTGAGCGCGAGCTCGCCCGCCTTGAGCGCCAGCACACCTTGCGGAAAGCCCTCGTGCCGCACAAAGGCGATGTCGGTTTTCGGGTAGCCCGGCAGGGGTTGGATTGCGGTCCAGTGGTCAGCCGTCAAAGGCACCCGGATGGGCTCGGCGGCGCGGGAGCTCGAGGCTGCCAAAGCGATTGAGAAAGTAAGCAGCAAAAGGACTCGAACCCGAGCTGCCGTTGTGCGCAGAACCTTCATGCGTCTCCTTGCCCGGCCTGCTGCCAGGGGTGTTTTTAGTGGGCGTGCTCAGGCGAGCCAGCCCGCTCCAGGGTTTGCTCGATGGCATCGCAGGCGCCCTCAATCCCATTCTCGGCCCGCAGAGCCGCACCAAGAAGGCCGGCTCGCTCCGCAAATTGGGGTTTCTCGAGTAAGGTGCTGAGCGTGCGGGCCGCACTCTCCGGCGAGTACCTGCGCCGTTCCAGTACCAGGCCTGCCCCCAGGCGCTCGATGCGGGCGCCGTTGTCCGGCTGGTCCCAGCCGTAGGGCACAACCAGCATGGGCCGGCCCGCGCGCAGAACCTGCGCTGTTGTGCCGGAGCCGCCCTGGTGCACGACGGCCGACGCCCGAGGAAATACAAGCGAGTACTGGGCGTAGCGGGCGCAGAAGAGAGTCTTCGAGGGCGCATAGTCCCGCGGTTCCGCACCAAGCAGCACAGCCCGGCGCCCAAGCCGCTCCGCAGCCGCGGCACTCGCTGGGAAGAAGCTGCCGGGATTGCTGACGACCGTTGATCCCAGCGTGAACACGAGCGGCGTTTCGCCTGCAGCGAGGAAGTCTCCGAGCTCGGCGGAAAGGTCGCCGTGCGCATGCTCACGGTCGTAGAAGAGGAAGCCCGGCTGCGTGGTCCGCGGCGGCCAGTCCGGCTGGGGCCCGGCAAACTGCCGCGAAAACAGCGCAAGCACCCCCCAGGGCGAGAACTTGTCCCGCTGCAGTGGCTCGCACGCTACACCGAGGCCGAGCTCGCGGCGCAGCGCCCGCACCGGCTTCCACCAGGGCCGCGACGCAAGGCGGATCAGCTCAAGCACGGCCCGGTTCACCCGCCAGCCATACCCGCGCAGCCGCAGCAACCCAGGGGCGGGCGCCAGCAGCGAAGGGTCATAAGCCGAAAAGAAGGAGCTGGGCGACAGAATGGCGGAAAGCCACGGCAGTCCGAGGGTCTCTGCGACAAGCGGCGCCGCGTACACGATCTCGCCGGCGATCATCAGGTCACTCGCCCTGGCCGCGCTGAGCAGGTCCGCGTACGTGTCGCGCAGGTGCGGGAGAACAAGCTTGCGGATGAGGATTTCAGGACCGCGCCGCAGGTCCTCGCACTTTCGGATCATCTCGCGGTCATCAGGCTGCCAGTCCGGGCGCATCGGGTGGAAGCCGAGGCCAAGCGCTTCCACCTTGGCCCGGTATGCGGGCGTGGTCGCGACCGCAACCTGATGGCCGCGGCGCAGCAGCTCAATCGCCAGTGCCAGGCAGGGGTGCAGGTCGCCCAAGGAACCGATGGTGGTGAAGAGGATGCGCGCCATAGGCTATGCGCGCCCTGCGGCGCGGGCGCTCGGCATTGCTGTGGCCATCCGGAAAGTAAACAGCATGGAGGTTCGAACCTGAGATGCCGTGGTGCGCGGAACCTTCATGCGTCTCCTTACGGGCTTGCTGCCAGGGTTTTTCAGGGGGAAGTGGTCAGGCGTCTTCGATCCCATTCTCCGCCCGCAGAGCCGCACACTCGGGCGAATATGTAAGCCGCTCAAGTACCAAGCCTGCGCCGGGCGGGCGATGCGGGCGCGTCGTCCGGCTGGTCCACGCCGTCGGGCGCTCATTTCCACCCTTGTGATCGTAGTAGGACGCGTCAGTATTCTGTGTATCTGAGGCGCAATGCGTTCACGACTGCTACACATTTGCGGCTTTTTCCTTGCGGCCTTCTCCTGCGTTGCGAGGCCGATTGCTGCGCAGTCTGTGAAGCTTTCTGACGCGGAGCTCGCCGCCCGCATCGAGAAGTCGCCGAGCCTCCCTTTTCGAGAAACGCATCCCCGACTGCACACTCCCTTTCCCACTCTAAGTATCGGCCCGGTATCCGGTGTAGCGGTCGACAAGAGCGGGACCTTCTACGTCATCCAACGAGGAACCGAGACAGATCCCATCCTCGTGTTCGACACGCACGGCGATCTTCTTCGTTCGTGGGGCAGAGGCGACTTCACCCTGCCCCATAGTCTCAGGCTTGACCCCTCAGGAAACGTATGGGCAGTCGATGCGGGCGCGTCGAAGGTAATTGAGTACTCTCCTGCCGGCAAAAAGCTCCTCACCCTTGCTGTCGAACCGGTGCCGGAGGACGGCGGCCCATTTCGCGGAGTGACGGATCTCGCTTTTACGTCCGACGGGCACCTGTTCCTCACCGACGGATACCGCAACGCGCGCATCCTCGAGTACACGGCTGAGGGTCAGAAGGTTCGGGAGTGGGGCCGTCCCGGCACAGGACCTGCCGAGTTCATGCTTCCCCACGCGATCCAGATCAGCCGGCAGGGCATTCTCTACGTGGCGGATCGCGAGAACGGACGGATCGAGAAGTTTGACCGAAAGGGGAAGTTCTTAGGGGAGATCGACAACCTGGGACGGTGCTATGCGCTCAAGCTTGACCATGGGGTTCTCTGGGCGAGTATGAGCCCGATGGGCGAGGACCCCGGTGCTGCGGGATGGTTGGTGAAGCTCGACCCTGAGAGTGGAGCGATCCTCGGGCATCTTGACCTCCTGGATCCGCGCGTAGGACACGCTCTCGACACACTGCCGTCAGGCGAGCCCGTGGTCACCGCCGGCAACGGTCTGCTGTTGTTCCGGCGCGAACGGTAAAGGCTGACGGACTCGAAAGGAGCACTACCCCTTCGCAAGCTCGCGCGCGCGCTCGGTTGCGCGCATGACCGCCTTGATCAGCGTCACGCGCAATCCGCCTTCCTCAAGCTCAAGAATGCCGTCGATCGTGCAGCCGGCCGGGGTGGTCACCGCGTCTTTGAGCAGCGCTGGATGGTAGCCCGTATCAAGCACCATCTTGGCCGCGCCGAAGGTCGTTTGTGCGGCAAGCAGCGTTGCGATGTCGCGCGGCAGGCCGACCTTGACCCCCGCCTCGGCGAGCGACTCGAGAATGATGTAAATAAAGGCGGGGCCGCTGGCGGAGAGCCCGGTGACCGCGTCCATGTGCTTCTCGTCGACGATGACGGTACGCCCGACCGTCGCAAAAATGCGCGAGGCAAGCTCCATCTGCTCGTCTGCCACATAGCGCCCCCGGCACAGCCCGGCGATGCCGGCGCCGAGCGTGGAGGGCGTGTTGGGCATCGCGCGGATCACTGCGATCTCAAGCCCGGCAGCCTCCTCAATAGCGGCGGTGCGCACCGACGCTGCGACTGAAATAATTAGCTTTTGCCGTCCCGATGGAGACGAGAGCGCAGGCCGAATGCGCTCGAGCATTTCGGCGATCTGGAAAGGCTTGACCGCAAGCAGAATGATGTCCGCGGACTCGGCTGCGCGGAGATTGTCGGTCGTCACCTCAACGCCCCACTGCGTGGCGAGCACGGTCGCGCGCTCCTGGTGAGCGACGGTCGCCAAGATCTCGTCAGGCGCGAACAGCTGCTGCTTCAAAAAAGCCTGCAGCAGGATGCCTCCCATCTTGCCCGCGCCCAGCACGGCGATGCGTGGACGCTCCAAAAACCCTTCCCGGGCCTGCTGCTCGCTCATCGGCTTGCTCCCGTACCCAATACCGCGGCCGTCGTTTTGCCCGATACGGGCGCGCCCGAGGCCACCCAGTGCGTGATCTTGCTTTCTAGGATGTCCATCGGCAGCGGCCCGGCTCCGAGCACCTGGTCGTGGAAGCTGCGGTTGTCGAACTTCGCTCCCAGCGCGGCTTTGGCGTCAGTGCGCAGCTTCCACAACTCCAGCTGGCCGATCTTGTAGCCGAGCGCCTGCGCCGGCCAGCCAATGTAGCGGTCGGTTTCGGACTGAACGGTCGCTTCATCCAGCCCGGTGTGCGCGTGAAAGTAGTCAATCATCTGCTCGCGGCTCCAATGTTGCGAATGCACGCCCGTGTCCACCACCAGCCGTACCGCCCGGAACACATCGGTTTCGAGCCGGCCGTAGTCCGAGTACGGATTCTGGTAAAAGCCCATCTCCTTGCCGAGCCGCTCCGCATACAGGCCCCAGCCCTCGGTGTAAGCCGTGTAGCCGCCGTGCTTGCGGAACTCGGGAACGCCGGTCAGCTCCTGCGCGATTGAAATCTGCAGGTGGTGTCCGGGGATGCCTTCGTGGTAGGCGATCGACTCCACATTCGCGAGCGAGCGATGGGCAAAGTCATAAGTGTTGATATAGATCGCGCCCTTGCGCGAGCCGTCCGGGGTGCCCCCCTGGTAGTAGGCTGGCGCCTGCTCTTTTTCAGAATAGGCGGGCACCGCCTCGACCTCCAGCTGCGCCTTGGGCAGGATGCCGAAGTACTCGGGCAGCTTGGGCCGCATCGCATCCAGGTCGCGCCGGTAGGCGTCCAGCAAGGCTTCGCGGCTCGTCGGGTGCTGCTTCGGGTCGGCGGCGACGGCGGCGCGCAGGGCGGCGATCGTAGGGAAGCCAAGTTTATGCGCGATCGCCAGGATCTCCGCCTCGTCGCGCGCGACCTCGTCCACGCCGGTCTGGTGGATCTCGGCCGGGGTCAGATCGGTGGTCGTG
The DNA here is from genome assembly GCA_964249695.1 of uncultured Acidobacteriaceae bacterium. Classification (GTDB taxonomy): domain Bacteria; phylum Acidobacteriota; class Terriglobia; order Terriglobales; family Acidobacteriaceae; genus EB88. The sequence goes on along the minus strand of CAXUDF010000013.1, from coordinate 25,653 downwards.
CTTTGCTTCACGCGGAACGCGTAGTAAGCGTCGCCGTCCGGCAGGGACCACACGCCAGGCTCGGCGCGGCCGGCGGGGATGTAGGTGCTCTGCACGTAGCGGGCAAAGCGCGCATACGCGGGATCGACGTCCTTCGTGATCGCGTCCAGCAGCTCCATGCGCAGCCGCGCCTGGTCGGCCGTGCTGATGCCGGCCGGGAACTTCGCGAGCGGGCGCGCGAAGGGGCTGTCCTCCGGCTTTGCCGCGGCCAGGGTTTGAGTCTGGGTCAACACTTTCTCAAGCAGGAACCGCGGCGGGGTCCGCTTGTCCGCGATGCCCGCGTCAATCGAGTCGGTCACCTGCTGAAACGCACGCGGCACAGCGTGGAGGCGTGCGATGTAGTCCTCGTAGTCCTTGACCGAGGTGAACGGCGCGATCGACTGGATCTGCGGCAGGTCGACCTGGATGCCGTTGAACTGGTTGACCGGCATCTCCCACGGCTTGAACAAGGCTTCCTGCTGCTGCTCCACCAAACGGCGCGTCATCAGCTCTTTCGAAAGCTGGTCCTGCTCCGAGAGCCCGTCGCCGGAAATGGCCGCGAGCCGCTCGAGGTAGCCGGCCCCGCGGGCCAGGCCGCTGTTATAGGCTTCGGCGGAGTAGTCCTCCAGGCGGTCGTTGTAGCGGTTGACGCCGACCGCGGTCGCGAACACCGGGTTGTGCTCAAGCTGGTCCTGCCAGATCTCATCGAACAGCGTCCGCAGCGCATCCGCGCGCGCACCGGCCGGGGTTGCCGGGGCGGGCGCGGCCTCCCTGGCAGACACCGGGGCGGTCGCGGACTTTGGAAAGGTTCCCGGGTGCTGGGCATGGAGCCCCGGCGCGGAAACAACGGCGGCAAGGGCGAGAAGAACGGCGCGGGATCTCAGCATGGGTAAGTTCCTGGGGGTATGGGGTCAACGGACGGCGGGAGTCGCGCCTCCGGAGCTCAAACCGGAGTCCGACCCCGGCAGGCGCGCGATCCCTCGGG
>CAXUDF010000013.1:0-24550 GCA_964249695.1 uncultured Acidobacteriaceae bacterium | reverse complement strand
AGCAGGCCCGGGAGCAGACTTCCGAAGCTAACTTCCGGAGTCCGCTTCCAATCCACTTCCCGAATCCACTTCCGAAGATTCTTACCGGCAGCAGGGCCCGTTGTTGCCGAGTGTACCCCACGCGACTGCTGACCGCGGCGCGCCCGCCGCGTCCCGTCAGGCCGGCTTGTCGCTACGCTGCAGGCCGAGCGCGCCGGAGCCTCCCTGCGCAACCGCGTGAGCATCAAGCAGCCGGTAGAGGGTCGAGCGGCTGATGCCGAGCAGGCGTGCCGTGCGCAGCTTGTTGCCGCCCGTACTCCCAAGCACCTGTTGGATATGGCGCATGATGGCGCGATCCAGATTCGCGTCGAAAGGAGCGCCGGCCGACTGCGGGGCCGGGGTCTCCGGGATGAAGGACCGCCCGAAAGCCGGCGCACCTTCGTTCCCTCGCGTGTCCGGACGCATGTCCTGACGCATGTCGGGACGCATATCGGAACGCATGTCTGCACGCAGAGTTGGACCCGCAGCTCGGTCCCGCTCGCCACCGAAAGGCCTCCCAGGAACGATCTGCGGCTGCAGGGGTGCCCTGAACGACGGAACCGCGATCGGCCTCACCATGGCAGCCCGATACGCGCTGAACGGCTCCGGGGTTCCAGGGCGCACCCGCTCGGCATGCTCGCCGGCGCTTTCCGTCCGCTCGGCGCGGTCCGGGGTGTGTGCTGCGGTGTGTGCTGCGGTGTGTGCTGCGGTGTGTGCCGGGGCGTGGTCAGCGATGTCTTCCGGGTTGGAGGCCGGCAGCAGCAGATCCCTCACCCGGAGGCAGTCGCCGTCGGCCCGCAGCACGGCGCGTGAGATCACGCCTTCGAGCTCCGCCACGTTCTGCGGCCATGGATAGTGGAGCAGCTGCGCCAGGGCATCCGGGGCGACGCCGCGCATGCGCTTGCCGTAGCTTTGGGCGTAGCGGGCAACGAAAAGCTCGACCAGCATCGGAATGTCGTCACGGCGGTCGCCGAGCGGCGGCAGGGTGAGCTGCACGGCTGAAAGCTGCTGCTGCAGGTCGCTGCGGAACTTGCCGTACAGCACCAGAGGCCGGAGCGCCCGGCGCGAGGAAACAAGCAGGGCACGCGGCGCAGACGAGGGCGCGCCCGCCGCCACCGCCGCGCGGGCTCCCTGGGTCTGCTGCTGCTGCACCCACCCCAGCAGGTGCAGCAGCCTGCCCTGCTGCTCATGGTTCAGGGTGTCAATCGAGTGGAGATACAGCGTGCCGCCGCGGGCCTGCTCGAGCGCCGCGGCTGCGTGGGCGCCCGAAAGGAACTCATCCGCCAGCGCCGACACAAAGGTGCGGTCCCGTACCGGCCCAAGCTCGTGCAGCGTGCGCGCGGCAAGCTGCTTGCCCGTGCCGCGCTCGCCTTCCAGCAACGCGCAGCGCAGGTGTCCGGCAAGGTAGCGCATCTGCAGAAACAGGCGCTCCATGGAGGGGCTGCGCCCGACCATGCTGCCGAGGGTCCAGCGTGCCCGCTGCCCGCTGGTAAAGGCCTGCGCACTGAAGCCGGCCTCTGCCGGACCGGCCTGCGCATGGCCCGGCACGCCAGCCTCTCCCCCCGTGTCCAGCCCGGCGGCCCGGCCAAGCGGGAAGGGACGCATCCCTTCCGGCCGGCGCCCTGATGGCTGACCTGCTGCACGGCCCGCTTCGCTTTCGGGCCTGCGCCCCAGCTGCGCTTTCGCGTTTCCTGCCTGCTCCTGCCCTGCCTGGTCCTGCCTGCCTTGTTCCTGCCTCACCGATACGCCTCCTGTCTTTTCCACAGGAGTTATCGGCGGCCTTTTCACGGACGTGAGCGAAAAAGCGACACCATACCAGAACCCCGAGCAAAACCCAGTCCGAACCGGGCTGCTGCGGAGAGAAAAGCAGAGGGAGCGCGAAGCCCTCGGGGGCGAAGCTCTTTTGCGCGAAGCCCTAGCGCGCGGGCGAGCTGCGCACGCGCTGCGACGGCTGGTCGGACGCAATGACGCCGTCGCGGATGGTGACCACGCGGTGCGCGTATTCGGCGATGTCCGGCTCGTGCGTGACCAGCACAATCGTGTTGCCGCCAGCATGCAGATGGTCGAACAGCGCCATGATCTCGTCCCCGGTTTTCGAGTCGAGATTGCCCGTCGGCTCGTCGGCCAGGATGATCGACGGCCGGTTGATCAACGCGCGCGCAATCGCCACCCTTTGCCGCTGGCCGCCGGACAGCTCGTTCGGGCGGTGATCCATGCGCTGCTCCAGGTTGACCGCGGCGAGCGCGGCGCGGGCGCGCTCGAGGCGCTCGGATGCCCCGGTGCCGTTGTAAATCAGCGGCAGTTCAACGTTGTGGAGAGCGCTGGCGCGGGCGAGCAGGTTGAAGGTCTGAAAGACAAACCCGATTTCCTTGTTGCGAATGCGCGCCAGCTGGTCGTCATCGAGCGCAGAGACGCGGTGGCCGTTGAGCCAGTACTGCCCCTTGGTCGGCGTGTCCAGGCAGCCGATCAGGTTCATCAGCGTCGATTTGCCCGAGCCCGAAGGGCCCATGATCGCGACGTACTCGTTCTGGCGGATCCGGAGGTTGATGCCCTGCAGGGCATGCACCGCCTGCTCGCCCATCTGGTAGGTCTTCCACAGGTCTTCGACAACGATCATGTCGCTCCTGGGAGCGCCTGCGCTGTCGCTGCCGAGTGCGTCGTCTTCCCTGACTGCCGGGCTCATCTCTGCGCTCATCTCTGCTGGGCTCATCTCTGCTGGGCTCTGGCTGCTATCAGCTTTCCTCACCCTTGGGTGCCAGCTCTGCTTCCGTCGCTGCCTTGACCGGCGCATCATTCTTGAGCGCACGAAGCACCTTGTAGGTTCCCGTGACGATCTGATCGCCGGCATGGATGCCGCCCGTCACCTCAATTTTCGAGGTGCCGCTGATGCCGGTGGTGACCGGAACAAAGTGAGCGCGCAGCTTGCCGCGATCCTCGCGCAGCACGAAAACGCCCTCCTTCGCGCCCGGCGCACCGTCGGCGGTACTGGCCGAGGCCGCCTGGACCGCAGCGCCGTCCCCGTCCTTTCCAGACGAGGCCGCCGGCGGCGCGGTCAGCGCCTGAATCGGCACCGAGAGCACATTCTTTTTATCGGCGGTGCGAATCTTCGCCGTCGAAGAGAGCCCCGGACGGAGCGCGTCGACCTCCTGCCCCGGGTCGAGCGTCACGATCACCTTGAAGTCCTTCGCTTCCTCGGTACCGCTGGTGGACTGCGAGGTCGACATGCCGGTCGAGCGCAGCAGCGCCTGGTCGCCCACCTCGGTCACGTGCCCTTTGAGCACCTTGTCCGGCAGGGCGTCGACCGTGATATCCGCAGGCTGGCCCAGCTTTACATTGACGATGTCGGTTTCGTCGATCTTGACCTCGGCTGTGACGACCGACATGTCGGCGATGGTCATCAGCGTCGAGCCTTCGGCGTTCTGGATGCCGGTCACCATGGTCTCGCCCTCGCGCACCGGCAGGTTGGTGACAATGCCGTCATACGGGGCGACCGAGACAGTTTTATTCAGCAGGTCCTCATCCGAGCGCAGGGTCGCGACCGCGGTGCCAAGATGGCCGCGGGCCGAGTCTGTATTGGCTTTGGCCTGCGCCATCGCGGCAACGGCCTGGTTGACCGAGGCCACATCAAGGTCGTAGGCCGCCTTGCGCGCGTCAAACTCCTGCTTCGACACAAGCTTCTGGTCGTACAGCTGCTTGTAGCGGTCGTAGTCGAGTTTCTTCTGCTCCAGGTCGGCCCGGGCGTGCTCGATATTGGCCTGCGCCGTGCCTTCGGCCGCCGTGTAGGAGCCGATATCGGTGCGCGCGGCGGCGATGGACTGGCGCTGCGCGGCGACGCCCGCCTCGGGCTGCACATTCTCAATCGCGGCGAGCGTCTCGCCGCGATGGACGTGCTCGCCTTCCTTGACATACAGGTGGGTGATGCGGCCGAACGCGGTCGCACCGATGTTGACATAGGTCTTGGGGCGAATCTGGCCGGTGCCCGAGACCATCGACACCACCTCGCCCTGCTCGACCTTGCCAACCAGGACCTTGGTATAGCTGCCTTGGGCGCGCTTCACCGTAAAGACAATGACGGCTGCCACTAGCAGCACCACGCCAACGATTGCTGCGATTCGTTTCCAGTTCATGGGCGCTGCTCCACACCTGCTCCCGTGACCGTACCGGCCTTGGGCGATCCGCCGGAGGTCAGGCCATCATACCGCGCGCCCGGCTTCCGGCAAGCAGGAACTACAGATTGGACGGCGGTGCGGGGCGTCCGGGTATACGCTTGCACACTGCCCTGCCGGGAGGCATCCATCACAGTGGAGCCGGCAGGCAGCGGCGAGCAGGACGGAACGCAAGCCGACCTCGAACGCAGTCTTGCTCCTTGTGGCGATGCTTGAAAGTCGCTTTGGACGACCTCGATAGCGTCGAGCGGGACGCGGGGTGTATTGGAACGTGGAAGCGGAGGAACAGGTGCAGCAGGACGAAACGCAGCGTACACGTTGTTCACAGCGGAGTGTCGCACGGCGGACCTCTTCTCTATGGGGAACTTTGGGGGGAACTTTGGGGCGGACTTCGGGGCTGGGTTCCCGGCGGGCTCGCCGGCTGCCGGCGGTCCTGCTTGGTCTGATCTTCGCGGTCTGGTCCGGAGCCATGCCTGGATACCTCGCGCACGCACAGTACGTCACCCAGGGCCCGCCGCCGCCGGTTGTGGAGCGGCCCTACGCCGCGCCCGGCAGAGGGTACGTGTGGATCCCCGGCTACCAGCGCTGGGACGGGCAACGCTACAGCTGGGCGGCCGGCAAATGGGTGCGGCCGCCCCGCCCCGCGGCTGCCTGGACCCCGGGGCACTGGAACCGCAGTCCGCGCGGCTGGTTCTGGGTGCCTGGGCGATGGCGCGGCTAGATGGTGGGCGCGGGCACGTCGGGCGCGGGCACGTCGGGGAAGAGGTACTCGGCTTCCCCGAAGCCCAGGTAGCTGAGACGGCACCGGGCTCGCCCGCTTTGTCATAGCAGCCAAGTACCGCGGCATGGTCGGTCACGATGGAACGCCGCCGGTAAAGCCTCTCGAGACCGGGAAGAGCCCGAACCAATCCGGATGGATCCAGACGGATCCCAATCGCCCACGCGGCGGTCTGACGATCGCCCGGCGGCGATTGCAAAGAGGCAGCTGCGGCCGCTACTGACGGCCCTGCGATGGAGCCAGACGAATGGGCGGGATCGATGTCTCGAGAGAATGCTGACGGTAATCTGTGGTCCGCTGCTTGAGCATGTACACCCTGCGGCACAGGCCGCACTCCCAGGGAAACAATCCCAGACGAGGATAGACAGCCTGCTGGAGAAAGCCGATGCGGCCTTGTCGGCGAAGCTCGACCCCATCACACTGCGGGCAGTGCGGCTTTTCCCCCATACGTGCTCGCTCCTGTCGCGCTCTGTTCATCTGCATCGCTCCTGATTAGTCAGCCTGACTTCCCTATCGGCGATCCTTGCGAAAACGTGAGCTTCGACGGCAGATCCGGTCCGCGAAACTTGTCTCTTCGCTTTCTTGAGCGCGGCTGGGGAGGCCGTTGCAGATATAACTACCACCATACATCGAACCATTTCCCGCACCAAAGTAACGTGCGGTTCCCAAAAGCGAACAAACTTTACGAAATTTTCAGAAGAGACGATGCGTAGCCGGCAATAGTTTCCATAAGGGACAGGCGTCCAGGGAGCTCCGCCCAACCCGGAACGGGGAAAGCGCAGCTGGAATGCCGCAGACCACGGCAGAGGTATCTAGGCAGAACGTAGAGCGCGGTCGCCGAGCATGTGGGTGATCAGGCGAATCAGCTCATTCGGCGGGAACGGCTTCAACCGGAAGAGAACCGAATGTGCGCCGTAGAGAGATTCCGCGTCGGGCAGGCCGCTGAGCACCAGGATCGGCAGATCCGGCAGCAGCGCGCGGGTGTGCTCGACCAGTTCCGGACCGTTCATCCCTGGCATCAGGTGGTCGGTCACCATGGCAGCAATCGTCTCCCGCACTGCTTCATCGGCTAGCAGCGCGAGCGCCTGAACCCCGTCCGAGGCCACAAGGACCTGTGCGCCGGAGCGCGTCAGGATCGCGCGGCGCGCTTCGGCCTGCACCGGATTGTCGTCGACAAGCAGAATCTGCGTGGGAACCATATCTCTGCGAACCCGCTGACGTGGACTTGTTGACACACCCTGAAGTTGACATGCGCGGAACAGCCGCACCCGGCTGGAATGCAGCCGAGTACCCCCGGCGAGAGCCGCTTCAGCCTGTGCCGAGCAGCAAGGAAGATGCTGAAGGCTCGTTCCGGGTTGCCGAGCCGTCCACGGCCGCACGATGCACCCACCCCGCACGTCGGTTCAGCTTCGCATCGCGATGGATTTGTGGGAGCGCAAGGCTATGTGCCGGCTGCACTGGCCGGCCGGCACGCGCTCTGCGAGAATGAAGCTATGGCGGCAGCCCGCTCTCAAGCGCCGACAGACTCCCTATGATGCCAGCGTTCGGCAGTTACGCTCTTCTGCTCGCCTTTGCCCTCAGCGCGTACACGCTGCTGGCCGGCGGGGTTGCGCTTCGCCAGCTCGCGGTAGGCCGCGCGGGTACGGGTCCGGAGCGCCTGGCCGAGACCGCCCGCCGCTCCGGCATTGCCAGCTTCGTGGCCGTGACCGGCGCGGCCTTCGCACTCGTCTGGGCCGCGTTCACCAACGACTTCTCCGTCTCCTATGTGCTGCACCACTCGAACCGAGACCTGCCCGGCGCATACAAGTTTGCCGCTCTGTGGAGCGGGCAGGAGGGCTCGCTGCTCCTGTGGGCGTGGCTGCTCGCCGCCTACGGCTTTGTGCTGCGCCTGCGCCACAAGACAGACGTCAAGCTGTTCGCGTATGCCTCGACGATCCTGGCCGCGATCCAGCTGTTCTTCCTGCTGCTGCTCAACTTCGTCGCGACCCCGTTTGCGCTCGTGCGCGGGACGATCCCGGCCGACGGTTTCGGGCTGAACCCGCTGCTGCAGTATCCGGAGATGGTGATCCATCCGCCGATGCTGTACCTCGGCTACGTGGGCTTCTCAGTCCCATTTGCCTTTGCGCTCGGCGCGCTCATGATGCGCTACCCCGGCGAAAAGTGGATCAGCATTACGCGCCGCTGGACGATGGTGACCTGGCTGTTCCTGACCTTCGGCATCTTTCTGGGCGCGCACTGGGCGTACTCTGTACTGGGCTGGGGCGGCTACTGGGGCTGGGACCCGGTCGAGAATGCGTCGCTGATGCCGTGGCTCACCGGCACTGCATTTCTGCACTCGGTGATGATGCAGGAAAAACGCGGCATGATGAAGCGCTGGAACGTGTGGCTGATCTTCGGGACGTTTCTGCTGACGCTGCTCGGCACCGACCTGACGCGCTCGGGGCTGGTGCAGTCGGTGCACGCGTTTGCGCAAAGCTCGATCGGCACCTGGTTCCACAGCTTCATGGCGCTCACACTACTGGTCTGCGCGGTGACCTTCTGGCGGCAGCGCGATCACCTGGCCGCCGAGCACCAGATTGAGTCGCTCGCCTCGCGCGAGTCGAGCTTCCTGTTCAACAACATCATCCTGCTCGCGGCCTGCTTCACCGTCCTGTGGGGCACGTTGTTTCCGATCCTGTCAGAGTACGTGCAGGGCAACAGCGTTACCGTGGGCGCGCCGTTCTACAACCGGGTCGCGGTGCCGATTGGCATTTTCCTCATGGGTCTTACCGGCGTCGGCCCGCTGCTGGCATGGCGGTCGGGTTCACTATCGTCGCTGCGGCGCAACGTACTGCGTCCGGTTTCGAGCGCGGCGATCGTGGGCGTGCTTCTGCTGGTTACCGGCGAGCGGCCCTGGACCGATATGGGTTCGTTCTACGCGTACACGGTCTGGGTATTTGCGACCTTTGTCATTACCGCCGTTCTCTCCGAGTTTGGCCGCGGCGCGCGCGTGCTGCAGCGGCAGACCGGGCGCGGCCTGCTGCGCTCGACGCTGCTGCTGACTGAGCGCAACACGCGCCGCTACGGTGGCTACATCATTCACCTGGGCGTGGCTGTTATCTTTATCGGCTTTGCCGGCTCGGCCTTTAACCAGAGCCAGGAGCGCGAGCTCTCGTTCCACGACCGCATGCAGGTAGGCCCGTACACGCTGGTCGCCGAAAGCTTTACGCAGGACTCAAACCCGAACTACGACAGTGAGTTCGCGCTGCTGGACGTGTATGAGCGCGGCAAGCTGGTGACGACGCTCACCCCTGCAAAGCGCTTCTACCCGGCCAGCCAGCAAACCGAGACGATTGTCGCGAACCACTCCACGCTCGCCGCCGACCTGTACACCGTGTACGCGGGCAAAAACCCCGACACGGGCCAGCCCATAGTCAAAGTGTTCCTGAATCCGTTGGTGGCCTGGATCTGGATCGGCGTGCTTATGGTGGTCTTCGGTACAGCGGTCGCGCTTGCGCCGAACCGCACCAGCGCGCTCCAGGCTGCGCGCTCGACGGAGCCGAGCCGGGTGCGTGAAGTGCCAAACCAGCTGCTGCCCGCCGGCGGAGGCGATTGATGCGGCGTCTCATCTCTTCATTCCTGCTGGCTGTCTTGCTGGTCCTTGGCACCACCGGCGCAAGCGCCGCCAGTACGGGCCAGTGGGCAGCCCGATACAACAATCTGAGCCACCAGATGATGTGTACCTGCGGGTGCGCGCAGCTGCTGGGCGAGTGCAACCACGTGGGCTGCCCAAACTCACCCGGCATGCTCAAGACGCTCGACACGGACCTGTCCCGCGGCATGGGCGACCACGCCATTCTGGTGGACTTTGCCCAGAGCTACGGGCCGACCGCACTCGCCTCGCCCCTGCTGACGCGCTTCAACGAGGCCGCCTGGGTGGTACCGCCGGTGATCCTGATGCTGGGTATCCTGGGAGCACTGGTGCTGGTCCGGCGCTGGCGCGAGGGCGCGTCTGTAAAACAGATTCAGGCGCAGCGAGCCGTGCTGCCGCCCGCGGAAGCACTCCGGCAGCAGGACGCTCTGGCCCGCGTACGCCGCGAAACCGGTGACGACGGATGGGAAGCTTGAGCCGCAACCGATGACCGCCCTGATCGCTTCCGTCCTGCTCACCCTCCTGCTTGCCGTGTACATCTTCTACCCGGAAAAGCAGGTGACCCTGCAGCGGGAAAAGACCCGGCTCGAGTTTCTCGAGGAGCGCAAAACCGTGCTCTACGAGAACCTGCGCGACCTCAACTTTGAGCATCGCGCCGGCAAGTACCGCGATGAGGAGTACTCGACCGAGCGGCAGACGCTGGAGACCGAAGCCGCCGCCGTCGTGTCCGAAATGGAGCAGCTGGAGCGGCCGGCCTACGCCGGACCCCGCGGGCGGGCATGAGGTTCATCGTCCCGGCTTCCCTTGGTTGGGCCGTGCTGAGCCTGGCGTTGCCTGCGCTGGCTGCCGGTACCATCTCCGGCGTGGTCATGGACCGGACCACGGGTGCGGTGTCCGCGGGCGACCCGGTGGCGCTGATTGCGTTTGGCAATGGCATGCAGGTTGCGTCGGAAACAGAAACCGATGCGCATGGGCGGTACAGCCTTGCCGTTCCTGACATGGGCCAGCACCTGGTCCGGGTTGACCACCAGAAAGCTGCTTACTTTCAGCCGGTTCCGAGCGGGGCACGCACCGTTGATGTAGACGTATACGACGTGGCTCCGGTGGTGGCCGGCATCACGACAGAAGCCGACGTGCTAAGCATGCAGACCGCGCCCGGAACCGGCGGCAGCGCGGGCGGCCTGCGCGTGACCGAGGACTTTTTCGTCCGCAACAGCTCCGAGCCGGCGCGGACGCAGCTGAGCGACCACGCGTACGAGTTCTACCTGCCGGAAGGCGTGCGGCTGGAAGGCACGGCCGCCATGGGTCCCGGGAGCCGGCCGGTCGCGAGCTCGCCGATCCACCTGCCCGGCAAGGGGCACTACGCTTTCGTGTTTCCGGTGCGGCCTGGGGAAACCCGCTTCCAGGTGAGCTACACGCTCCCCTACTCGGGCAAGGAGATGGGCTGGACGCAGCGGGAGGCTTTGCCGACCGAGAACCTGGTGGTGCTGCTGCCGAAAAGCATGCGCTTTACCCCGGGCGGCACCGAGTGGCAGCCGGTGCCGGCCAACCCGGATGCGCAAACTTACGTGCGCAAGGGTGTTGCGCCGGCAACCGCGATCAGTTTCCGCCTCGCGGGGCAGGGTGAGCTGCCGCGTGAGACCGAAGCGACAGCACCGAACGGCGGGGGCGGCAACACGCCGGGAGCGGCAGACGCCGGCGCTGCGGCTGGCAGTACCGGAACCGTCGCCACCCGCGACAGCATGGCTGCCGACACGCGGCCGGGCGGCGGCCTGGGCCCGCCAGTGGACAGCCCGGACCCACTGAATCGCTACAAAGGCTGGCTGCTGGGCGGCCTGGGCGCGGTGCTGTTGCTGGGGGCCGCGCTGCTGCTGAGGGGGAACGCCGCCGACCGCACGGCGCGCCCTGCCGAGCCGCGGCGGGCGCTGCGGCCGGCGCTCGAGGAAGCACTGCTGGCGCTTGAGCGCGAACGTGCGCTGGGCATGGTCGGTGACGACGAGTACGGGGAGGCGCGGGCCGCGCTCGGGCGCGTGCTGCACCAGGCGCTCGCGCGGGAGGCAGCGCTGCGGCGCACCCCGGCTGATGCTCCAATCGGAAGTCAAAAGGTTCCCGGCGTGGGAAGCGCGCCCGTGGATCTGCATCCTGAGCGGCGATCTTGAGCGGATTTGCTTCCCCGCATGCTGCAGCTACTCTCCGCTTTCGGCCGAACCAAAGCGCTTGGGATGCACGACACTAGGGCAGAGGTTGGGCGCATGCTTGCTACTGGCTGCCCCGGCACTTAGAATGGTGCTGCTTCGAGGAGTTTCCGCAACATGCCGAATCTGCCCCTTCCCCTGTCTTTCCTGCGCGCAGGCGTTCTTGCTTCCGCGGCCCTTTGCTTGTCTGCCATACCCGGTACCGTGCTGGCGCAGCAGTCGTCGCAGCCGGCTGGAACGACGGCAGATCTGGCGTCCCCAGCGGCCGGCGATGCCAGCGCAGAAGGCGCGACCAGCGCCCAGGCCAATGCCCGAGCTGCGCAGGCGCTGCTTGATGCAGAAGCCGCCGGGAACACTGCCAAGGACGTGGGCGGCAAGGCCGACCCGAACAGCCCGCTGAACCGCAGGCTTTCCGACAAGGAACGCTTCAATCAGCAAAGAGAGCTGCGGCAGGAGTTGAAGGGGCCGTACAAGAAGTGGGCCAACGAGGATGTGCGCTGGATCATTACGGACCAGGAGATGAAGGCGTTCAAGTCGCTCTCAAACGATGAGGAGCGCGACGCGTTCATTGAGCAGTTCTGGCAGCGGCGCAACCCTGATCCGGAATCGCCGGAAAACACCTTCCGCGACGAAAACTATCGCCGAATTGCGTACTCCAACGAGCATTTTGCCGCCGGCAAGCCGGGTTGGCTCACCGACCGCGGCCACATGTACATCTCCTTCGGCAAGCCGGATTCGATCGATTCGCACCCATCCGGCGGCTCGTATGACCGGCCACTGGAAGAAGGCGGCGGCCAGACCTCGACCTTCCCGTTCGAAATCTGGCACTACCGCTACCTTGAAGGCGTCGGCGACAACATCGATATCGAGTTTGTGGACACCTGCCAGTGCGGCGACTATCACATGACCATCGACCGCTCGGAGAAGGATGCGCTGCTGCACGTCCCGGGCGCGGGCGCGACCCTGTATGAGCAGACCGGGCAGGCCAAGCAGGCGGATCGCTTCCGAGGAGGCCTCGAAAACCTGGGCACCGGGCCTTTGAGCAGCTCGCAGCAGTCCAAGGAGTTCGACCGCCTGGAGCGCTACGCAAAGCTTCAGGCGCCGCCGGTTATCAAGTTCCAGGACCTGAAGCTGGAGTCGTTTCTGTCGACCCACAAGGTCCTGAACGGGCCGTTCTTCCCCTTTGACGTGCGCACCGATTACGTCAAGGTGACCGATGACACCGTGCTGATGCCGATCACGCTGCAGATCAAGAACCGCAACATCACCTTCCAGACCAAGGATGGAGTGTCAAAGGGTCAGGTCCACATCATCGGCCGCGTTTCGACGATCACAGACAAGATCGTCCAGACATTTGAGGACACGGTCGAGGTCGAGGAGCCGAGCGAGCTGCTGCCGAAGCAGCTGGATAACTCACAGCTGTACTGGAAAGCGTTGCCGCTCCGCCCCGGCCGGTACCGCATCGACATTGCGATCAAGGACGTCAACAACCCGGACCACATTGGGACCTGGGCGCAGGGCGTAAGCGTGCCGCGGTATGACGATGACCGGCTCTCGGCCTCCTCGCTGATTCTGGCCGCGAAGATGGAGAAGGTGCCCTCGAAAGAGATCGGCGCGGGCAACTTCATCATCGGCAACACCAAGCTGCTGCCCCGGGTCAGCGCGAACCAGGCCCAGCCGGCTGTTTTCCACAAGGACCAGAACCTCAACTTCTGGATGCAGGTCTACAACCTGGGCATCAACCAGGACAGCAAGAAGAACGGTGCGACCTTCAACTACCAGATCATCAACCTGGCCGACGGCAAGCCGATCTTCTCGACCGATGAAAGCTCGGCGACGCTCGGGGCTAGCTCGGACCAGCTGACAGTGGCCAAAACGGTCCCGCTCGCGTCGGTGCCGGCTGGAAAGTACAGCATCAAGGTCAGCGTAAACGACGGTGTGTCGAAGCAGGAGATCGCGCAGACGGCACCATTCACCGTGGAATAGAAAATACCTGGGGCACGTCGGCTTCCAATCCGGCGTGCCCGCCCGTTTTACGCTACACTTCGGTCACGAACCCTGGGAAAGCCGGGGAAAGGCGATCGGCCAACAGAGCCGAAGCCGGCAAGACCTTCAGGAGCAAGCGCAAAGAAACGGGTTCTGATCTCCGAGTGATTCGTATCCTTTCCAGATTCGCCGGTCTCCTCGCCGCGTTCGTTGCCGGCACCGTGGCCTCCTCCCCCGACGCCCTGGGGCAGGCTGCTCATCGGCCTGTAGCACCCGGAGCGACGCTTCAGGGAGCTGCCCTACGGTCTGTGCTTTCGGGCGTGGTGCGCGACGTGAACGGCCGTCCGCAAATCGGCGCACTGGTGGAACTGCTGAACACGCAGTACGGCCTGGTGGCGCACACCTTTACCGATGACCGCGGACACTACTCGCTGCCGCGCCTCGGGCAGGGCGTCTACCAGGTCAAGGCGACCAACTCCTACTTTCTGCCGACCATCCTGCCCGACCTGCACCTGCTTGCCGACTCTAAAGTGATCGTGAATCTCACGTTGAGCACGCTCTACCAGGCAATCACCTGGCTGCCGGCGGAGCCGCGCCAGCCGGACAGCGGTCCCGATGACTGGAACTGGACGCTGCGGCTGTCTGCCAATCGGCCGCTGCTGCGGGCCCTGGACGAGCAGACCGCCCGCCTTGCGGCAGCGAACGGGAGCGCCGACCTGAGCGGGCCGGTGCTGGTGCAGTCGCAGGAGCCCGCGGCGGAGCCTAGCCGCACAGGTACGGTGCGCACCGGTCTTACCCGCTTCGGGGAAGGCGGGCTCGACGAGCAGGCACGGTGGAGCGGCAACGACGGCGGGGCGCGGGCGGTGCTGTTCAGCGCTGCTGCCGGCGCGGAAGCGCTACGGTCCACTGGGGCGTACCGCCAGCAGCTTTCCCCGGACCGCTCGGTATACACGATAGCTACGGCCACGGACCGCCCCCGCATCCATGCCGGAACCGGCGCAGCAGACGGCCTCGCGACGGCCCGCATCCGTTCCGGCACAACGGTGCAGCTGGGCGACTTGGCTGAAGTGAGCGCCGGCACGGAGCTTGCCTATGCCCGGCTGGCAAGCGGGGCCACGACCGCCGGCAGCCACCCTTACGCGGCGCTTTCCGTTCACGAGGGCGCGGCCACCCTCTCCTACCGACTCGCGACGGCGCGCTCCCTGGCGGATGAAGACCGCGTGGAAGCCGAAGCAGCCGAAGATGCGCCGCTTCTGTCCGAGATCCGCGGTGCGCTTGTGATGGAGCAGGGCCTGCACCAGGAGCTGCGTGCGGCTCGCGAGTTTGCACACGGTGAGAGCGTGTGGACCGGAGAAGTAAGCGTCTTTGCGGATACCCTGGAGCACCCGGTGATCGAAGGCGCAGTCCGGGATTCTGTCAGTGGCGCCGTCCGGGGAGACGAAGCCGCGATCGACTCGAACAATGTTCTCTTTGACCCCGGCACCGGCACTATCGCCGTGTCGGGACCGGGGTACCACGGTGCCGGCATTATGGCGATGCTGCGCGACCAGCTAAGCCCCGGTACGTGGCTCTCCTTCCGGTATGCGCTCGGCAAAGCCACCACGCTCGCCAGTTCTGAAGCGGGAGCGCAGGGGCTCACCGCAGGCTCGTTCTCGTCCCGTCCCGCGTCCATGCTCGCCTTTACGGCGGAAACCCATGTACCCGAGACCGGCACGGTGCTGCGCGGGAGCTATCGCTGGCAGCCGGCAAGCACTCTGACGCAGGTCGCTCCATTCCGCGACGATGTTCCTGACGCCTACTTGGGCTTGCGCGTGCAGCAGCCGCTGCACCTCAAGCAGGCCGGCGCAGGCCGCCTCCAGGCGGTGCTGGATGTCCGGAACCTCCTGGCGCAGGGCTACCGGCCGTTTCTCTCGCAGGACGGGACGACGGTGTACTTTGCGCAGGCGCAGCGGTGCATTGCGGGTGGGGTCAGCTTCTCGTTTTAGGCGCTTTTGCAGCGTCTGAGATTCTGCCGAATTTTCACGAGAGTGCGTCATCCTGAGCAAAGCGAAGGACCTGCTATTGCTCCCGCGCAAGCGAGAAAAGCAGGTCCTTCACTTCGTTCAGGATGAAGCGGTGGGGGCGAGGACGCAGTGAAGATTTCAGGATGACGCCGCGAGAAAATGGAAGCGCCAGCTCCCGCTACCACTCCGTGTACGCGCGTCCATCCGAGCCGACCTGCGCTGACCCGCTGTGCACGTTCACGATGCCGCCCTGGGTCTGGTCGACGCTCTGGAGCGAGTCATCCTGGTCCGGCACCCAGGTGCTGCTGCTGTGCGTGATCGGGTCCGGCGGAAGCTCCTTCAGGTACCCGGCCTGCACCACTTCATCGAGCGACTGCGGCGCCTTTTCCTTGTCCATCGTGAAGGAGTCGATCGCCTGCCGCATCACCTGCAGGTCTTCCCGCAGCACCGCTTCATGCGCGTTGCGCAGCGAGGTGACGTAGCTAGGGATGGCGATGGCGGCAAGCACGCCGATGATGAGCATGACAATCATCAGCTCGACCAGGGTGAAGCCCTGCTCGCGTATCTGTGTCTCTCTCATCGCCCCTACCATGTTGAGTACTTCGTACCGTCGAGCGCGGTACCATCGGACTTGCTGTAGACGTCGAACAGGTTCTGGCCGCCGAACGAGCTTGAATCGGGGTCGTCCTGCATGGAGCGCTCGCCCCACTCGTCCTTGTTGGTCATCGGGTCGACCGGGATGTGCCGAAGGAACTTCACTTTCTTCCCTTGGACGTCTACGCCTTTCACCAGGGTATCCAGGTCGGGCGGGTAGCCCTGGCTGTCTACCTTGACCTGGAAGGCATTCTTGTCAGCCGCATCCTTATAGTGGTCAATCGCGGCGCGCATGGTCCACAGGTCATAGCGTAGTTCACGTTCTTTTTCGCGCTTTTTCTCAAAGCGGGTGATGGGTACGGCGGCCGAGGCTAAAATCGCGAGAATCGCGACCGTAATGATGAGCTCGACCAGGGTAACGCCCGCCTCGCTTCGCGAGAAAGCCGCGCCGGCGTTGCCGCGCCGACCGCCGGTGCGTTCCGCGTTCCGTAAACCGCCCAGCACACGCATCACTGGATATGAACGACGCTCTGCGAGCCGCTGGCCGGGATGACCTGCTGTTTGCTGTCGCGCACCACGGGCCGGGTGATCGACACGGCCGCGTCACCCGATGCCTTGGCCTTGAAGGTCAGCGTGCAGACAGTGCCCGCACCATTGACGCCGGCCACACCGGGCGGCCGCGAGGTGGAGACGGCGAGGGTGCCGGTGGTGTCATCGTCTCGGTGGACTAGAGCCACGGCCTGTCCGTCACGCCCCAGCAGGTCGCCGACGTCGACATTGATCAGTTGCAGGCGCGCCTGGTCATACTGCAGCTGCAGCGGTACGGCGTACACGTCGGAGCCGCCGGTAAGGGTGACCTGCTCCTGGAAGGTATTGCCCACGGACTGGGTTGCGTTTGACGGCACGAGCTGGAGCGCTACCGGCCCCGCGCCTGCCGCGCCCGGAATCGGCGGGTTCGGAATAGCCGGCTGCACACCGGTCGCGGCGGTCTTGAGTTGGGCCGGGGAGACATTCTGGCCCGGAATGGTGCCCTGCATCTGCGCGGGGTTGGTGCCGTTCGGGATCTGCGGCCGCGGTGCCGCCAGGTTCGGGATCGTGGAGGGCTGAGCGTGGTTGGCCGCGCCTGCCGGCGCCTGCGCCGGGTCATCGTCCTGCGGAACCGTGCCCGTGCGGCGCAGCTGGATGTCGTTGGTAGTGCCGGTATCCAGCTGGCGCAGGTTCAGGGGCGAAATATCTGCCGCGCGCACGATATGCGGTACCAGCAGGAAAACAATCTCGTCGTCCGTGTTGTTGTCGGTGTAGGAGGTAAAGAGATACTTCAGCAGCGGCAGCTCGCTCAGCCCTGGATACCCCGAAAGGCTCTTGGTTCTCTGCTTCTGCAGGATGCCGCTCAGGATAGTCGCTTCGCCCTCACGCACCCGGATGGTTTGCTCCGATATCTGCTGGTTGATGATCGGCTCGTTCAGGCCGCTGGCAACGCCGGAGTTCGCACCTTCTGACGAGATCTCAATCTTCAGCTTCATCGACACATCGCGGTCGTAGTGCACGGTCGGCTTGACATCGATGTTCACGCCAATATCCAGGTATTGAAACTGCGTGTTGACGAGCGACGAGGTGATCGCGGTGGCAACGCCGGCCTGGTACGAACCGGTAGCGACCGGCAGGCGTTCGCCGATCTTCACCTGCGACTCCTGCCCATCAGTCGCGCGGAGGCGCGGGTTCTGGATCGTCTTGGTCGTCGAATCCGTGAGCAGCAGGTTAAGGCTGGCCTGGCCGATAGAGACCGCGAAGTTGGTCGAGTTGATATGCGCCAGCTGGTTGAGCTGCAGCGCGGTCGAGGTGGAACTCGCGGTGTTGGCAGTGGACGCGGAAGCCGTCGTGGTGCCGGTGATGGCATTGCTCTGCTGGAAGTTGATGGATGCAGTCTGCGGCAGCTGGATACCGTACTGCCGCAGCTTGGCCCGGCTCACTTCGAGCACAGCAATGTCGACCACAACCTCGGAGCGCGCCTTATCCAGGTCATTAATCAACTTGCCCGCGAGCAGCAGCTCGTCCGGGGTGCCGCGCATAATGATCGCGTTCTGGCTGGGCACGCCGTACAGCTTCGCGCCCGAGGTAAACACGTTGCGCAGCGCGGTCTGGATATCGTTGAGGTCGTTCTGCTGCGCGACGTTGGTCAGGTAGAACGTCTGCACTGCTTCCTCGTCGAGCTCGGTGCGCTTGCCGCGGGTGTTCTGCGCCACAAAGATGGTGTTTTGCGTGACCGGGCGCCAAAACGTGCCGGACTGGATGCTGAGGATATGGAGCGCATCCATCAGGCTCACGTTAGTCAGGTCGACCTGGATATTGGACGAGTGAT
This sequence comes from uncultured Acidobacteriaceae bacterium, assembly GCA_964249695.1. Taxonomy (GTDB): domain Bacteria; phylum Acidobacteriota; class Terriglobia; order Terriglobales; family Acidobacteriaceae; genus EB88. The sequence continues at coordinate 6,820 of CAXUDF010000013.1, read as the reverse complement.
AGTCCGGGTCGAACAGGACGTTGATGCCGGCGGTCTTTCCAATGGTCTGGTACACCACCTTGGAATCCTGATTGGCATGGATCGTCAAGGGCTCGTTGGACACCGGCTTGAGCTGCGCCGGGCCGCCCAGGTCCAGCAGCTGCCGGCGCTCGCCGGGCGCCATTGCCGTTTCAGGCGGCGGCGCGCTGGCTTCCCCTTCAATCTTCTCGCGGGTGATGCGGATGTCCTGGGTTGCCAGCTCGTCGCTCGGATCGATCTCGAGCGCGCGCAGAAACTCGGTCAGCGCGCCGGTTGTATCGCCCTGGTCGCGCAGCCGCTCGCCCCGTTTGACGTGCGAGGCGGCCGCGCTCAGGCGCAGGCGCTGGTACGAGATCTTGTAGGACTCCTCGCCGGGCTTCTTCTGGAAAGCTTTTGCGTAGAACTCGTAGGCAGCTTCCACGTCGTCGCGCGCCTCAGCGGCTTGGCCCTGCTTGAAGAGCTTGCCCGCGGACTGCGCGTGGGCCGACTCTGTCGAGGCAGCGACGGCGATTGCGGCGAGGGTAAGCGGAAGGCCCCAGTGGGTCAGGCGGTTCATGCAACTCCAGTGGACACAAGGCCTAAGGGTGAGATCGGCTCGGATGGAAGGCCGCTCGATCGTGGATCTTTGTCGTCAATCTGGGCCGGCAGGCTGGCCCTGGCGTCTCTTCTCTCTGACGGACGCTGGCAAAGTATAGCACCGTGATCTCCGCAAAAAAGTTATGGGCGACCGCTGGAAACGCCCATTCATCTATCTTTAGTCATGGCTCGACAGTCCACCTACCAGGTCGCCGCAGCAGCGGCCGCAAGCGCTCCCAAGAAGACCGCGCCGCGCGATCCGGTCGCGTCCGGCGAGCGCGACGCCGCGCAAAACCGCGCCGCAGGGCACAACTACTTCCTCATGGACCGCTTTGAGGCGGGCGTCGCCCTGCGCGGCTCCGAGGTCAAGAGCATCCGCGAAGGCAAGGCCAACTTGAAAGACAGCTACGGGCTGGTGAAAAACGGCGAGGCCTGGCTGCTGAACGCGCACATCGGGGCGTACTCGCACACCGGCTTCGACTCGCACGATGCCGTGCGCACCCGCAAGCTGCTGCTCCACTCGGGCGAGATCCGCAAGCTGATCGACCAGACCCAGGCCAAGGGCTTTACGCTGATCCCGACGCGGCTCTACTTTCGCCACGGGCGGGTCAAGTGCGAGCTTGCCGTGGCCAAAGGCAAGCAGGACTGGGACAAGCGCGCGACGGAGAAAAAGCGCGAAGCCGACAAGGAAGCGCGGCAGGCAGTGGCGCAGGGCAAAGGGCGGTAGACCGCCTGCGCGGCTGGCGCCCACTTCGTGGGGGGTGTTCGTTTGAAGAGCAAGGCGGAGAAGTACCCCGCCTTGCTCCTCAAAGTGAAATGCCACGTGAGTGGCCGCCTCCCGCGTAGGGGGTCTATCGTTGTACTTGTGAAACCTGAACTCCGCTTCGCGATTGCTTCGCAGTTTCCTTCTGAGCTGCTCGTTGTTTTCACTGTCGACCAGACCAGCAGCAAGGCTCCCGATGCCCGGCCGACGCCGTTTCCGCTGACCGAGTCGCAGACCGTGCATGACTCGGTCGGGGACGTGCTGACCAGCGGTGAGTTCAAGTCAGCGGCGAACGAGATTGTGCTGATTCACAAGGCTCCGACGTTTGCGGCGAAGCGTTTGCTGCTGGTGGGCTTAGGCAAGGCAGCCGTGGACGCGGACGGCAAGGGGCCGGGGCAGGCCGCGCTGCGCAAGGCTGCCGGGACTGCGGTGCGCTACGCCAAAGCACGCGGGCTGCGCGAGGTGACGATCGCCCTGCCGCAAACACTCACGGAGGCGACCGATGCCGAGGCGGCGCGCGCGATTGCCGAAGGCGCGCTGATCGCGGACTTTGAGCCGGATACGTACCGGTCCGACCGCAAGGATACGTCGCTGACGGCGTTGACCGTGATCGGCTCCGAGCGGATCGACCAGGCCGGGACGCTGGCCGGCTTTGAGGAGGGCGTGTTCCTCGGCGAGTCGCAGAACTACGCGCGTGCGCTGGTGAATGAGCCCGGCAACGTGCTGACGCCGACGGAACTTGGCAAGCGCGCGGCCGCCATGTGCGCCAAGGTTGGGCTGCACTGCGAGGTGCACTCGACGGAAAAGCTGCGTGAGCTAGGCATGGGCGCGTTTTTGGGCGTAACGCAGGGCTCCGACGAGCCGCCGGCGTTGATTGTCATTCGTTACGAGCCGGAACAGGCAAGCTCGGAGGACGTGATCGGGCTGGTCGGCAAAGCCATCACCTTCGACACGGGCGGCATCTCGCTCAAGCCGGCCGACGGCATGGAAAAGATGAAGTACGACATGGCCGGGGGTGCCGCGATGCTGGGTGCGATGCGCGCCATCGCCTTGCTGAAGCCGAAGGTTCGGGTCGTGAGCGTAGTGTGTTCCGCGGAAAACATGCCGTCAGGCCGCGCGTACCGGCCGGGCGACATCCTGACCGCGATGAGCGGCAAGACCATCGAGATTATCAATACCGACGCCGAGGGCCGGTTGGTGCTGGCCGACGGCCTGCACTACGCCAAGCAGCTCGGCGCAACCCACCTGATTGATGCCGCGACCCTGACCGGTGCAGTGTCGGTCGCGCTTGGCCAGCACAACGTGGGCGCCTACGCCAATCACGAAGCGACCTGGACCAAGTTCACGCAGGCCGCGGAGATCACGGGCGAGCGCTTCTGGCGGCTGCCGCTCCATGAGGAATACCGCGAGCAGATTCGCTCGTCGATCGCCGACCTGATGAACACCGGCGGCCGCTACGGCGGGTCGATCACCGCGGCCATGTTCCTGAAGGAGTTTGCCGGCGAAACCCCCTGGATCCACCTCGACATAGCCAACATGGCCTGGCTCGACGACGCCAAAGCCTGGACCGCCAAAGGCCCTAGCGGCGTCGCCGTGCGCACGCTGGTCGAGTGGATTCGGCAGTTCTAAGACCCCCTACGCGGGAGGCGGTCCCTTCGGGACATGTCTACCTTTGAGAAGCCAGGCGGAGAAGTACCCCGCCTGGCTTCTCAAACAGAAACTCCCCACGAAGTGGGCGCCAGCCGCGCAGGCGGTTTTCAGGCGGCGAGCACTTCGATCAGCTTGGCGTTGAAGGCCGGCAGGTCATCCGGTTTGCGGCTGGTGATGATGTTGTCATCGACGACCACTTCCTCGTCGACCCAGTCGGCGCCGGCGTTCTCGAGGTCGGTGGTGAGTGACGGCCAGGAGGTCATGGTGAGGCCTTCGACCACATCGGCCTCGATGAGGGTCCAGGCTGCATGGCAGATAGCGCCGATGGGCTTGCCGGTTTCGAAGAATTCCGCGACAAAGGCGACCGCGCTTGGGTCCAGGCGAAGCTTGTCGGGGTTTTGTACGCCGCCGGGCAGTACGAGCATGTCGTAGTCCTCGACCTTCGCCTCGGAGACTAGCTTGTCGACGGCGACGGACACGCCCCAGTCGGTCATGTTCCAGCCCTTGATCTCGCCCGGCTTGAGGGAGAGGACGTGCGTTGTGGCGCCTTCTGCTTCGAGTGCTTTCTTCGGTTCGGTGAGCTCGACCTGTTCAAAGCCCTCGGTCGCGAGAATCGCGATCGTTTTGCCTGTCAACTGCTGTGCCATGGGTGTTCCCTACTTTCCTACGCAGTAGGAGGGGCGGGAGAGCCAGGGCGTTGCCACCGGCGCGAAGCCGGCGGCTACCAGAGCGTATCGATCAACTCCTGGGCGGTAACGACATGCTCGTGCACGACAACCTGCTCGACCGCGGAAAGCTTGCCGGCCTGGTAGCGGAAGAAGCTATTGTCGGCGGGATCGATCACGTAGAGCGCCGGGACGCCCATGCTCTCGAAATCGGCAAGCCGGACAAGCAGGCGCGAGAGGCGGTCTTCGGGGCTAAGAATCTCGAAAGCGGCCACGGGCGGCACGAGGGCGACCGGGTCCGGTGGTGCATCTGCGTCCAGAATGGCAACATCTGGAACGCGGTAGCGGCGCTCGCTTGTCTTTGTGCGTAGCTCGGAGCGCACGCGAATGCCCCACCCCCTAGCGCGTACATGAAAGAAGGAACCTAGGGCGATCTGCCAGGCCGAGTGCTGATTTTCTCCCATTGGACGCTCCTCGATGACGCCATCAACGTACTCCGCATCCGGCTCGTAGCTGCTCCTTAGATACTCTTCGACTGAGAGCGACGGAACCGCAGTAATCGCCATTGGAACCTCCACGCGTAATCCATAATAAGCGAGTCGCAAATCGCGAACTTACATCACCTCCGGCGCTTCGATCCCGAGTACAGCGAGCGATCGCACCAGCGTGCGTTCGGTCATAGCGACGGTAGCCAGCAGCAAGGCCTTGCGCGCCGGATCGGCCTCTGTCAGGATGTGGTGCTTGCGATAGAAGCCTGAAAACTCCTGCGCGAGCTGGAAGCAGTGGCGCGCCAGGTGCGCGGGCTCCGCGGTTTCGCGGCATTGCTCGAGCACCAGGCCGGTCTTAGCCGCGCGCAGCCAGACCTGCCAGATGCTGTCCGCAGGCTCGCCGTCGAGAATTGCTGACACGTCCAGAGTGTCAGCCTGCGCGAGCGCTTCCTCCGCGCTGACGCCGGCCTTGCGGAAGATGGAACGGGTGCGCACCACAGCGTACTGCAGGTACGGGCCGGTTTCGCCCTCAAAGGCGAGCGCGTCTTTGAAGTCGAACGCGATGACCGTGTTGCGCGTGAATTTGAGCATGAAGTAGCGCAGGGCGCCGACCGCGATCTGCTGCGCGGTTTTCCGGCGCTCTGGCTCGCTTAATTCCGGGTTGCGCGCGACGATCTCGGCGCTCGCAGCTTCGAGCAGGCGGTCGATCAGATCGTCGGCCTTGACGCCGAACCCCTTGCGGCCCGAAACCTCGATGTAGGCGCGACCGCGGTCTTCCTCCGACACCTCGTAGCCGAGTTCGAGCGCGCAGCGCGGGGTCAGCGCAACCATCTCGTATGAAAAATGCGTGTAGCGGGCGGCCTGCTCCGTATAGCCCATGCCGCGCAACGCCTCGATCACGTTGGCCTGCGGGTCGGACTGGCGCGCGTCAATGACGTTGTAGATGGCGACCGGGAGCGAAGAACGGGCGCCGCCGAAGTGCGGATGGTCTGGGACGCCCTCGACCGCGGTGATCCAGCAGGTGTGGTCCGGGTAGCTGTAGAACGGCTGGTAGCCGAAGTCACGGCCCAGCAGGCCGAACTTCCATAGATGGTAGGCGATGTCCTTGCCGACGTAAGTGACGGTACTGTTTGAGCGCACGATGACTTTTGCGTCCTCGTCCGGTCCCTGTGAAAAATCGGAAGCGGCGGCAGAATCAACGCTGCTCCCACCGGAGGTGGCGGAGATGGCGCGCTGCATGATCCAGCAGCCCTTGTTCTTACCTTCCGTCTCCAGGCGCAGCACGCCGGTTTCCTTCAGCTGCGCGAAAGCCGCGTCCCAAAAGTGCAGGTGCAGGATTTCACTCTCGCGCGGCAGCAGGTCGTACTCAATGCCGAGCCGCTGCATGGTTTCAAGATGGCGCCGTACAATCGCGGTCGCGACCCGCTCTGCAATCGCGGCTGTTGCATTTGCTCCTTCTTCCAGCCGGTGCAGCGTGTCAAGCCGCAGCTGTTTGCGCGCGGCGTTTTCCTCGGGCGAGCCCGCGGTGTACCACTGCGAGGTGCGCGCGTAGAGGTCCCAGCAGGCGTAGTCAATGCGCTCGCCTTGTGCGGCGAGGCCGTCGATCCAGCCCTCGACTTCAGCGAGCGTCAGCCCGAGCAGGTGTTCCAGGCCCACCACGATATCGGCAACCTGGACGCCGGTGTTGTCGATGTAGTTCTGCACGGACACCTGGTCGCCGGTCGCGCGCAGCAGGCGCACAAAGGTGTCGCCGAGGATCGCGTTGCGCAGGTGGCCGACGTGCGCGGCCTTGTTGGGGTTGATGCTGGTGTGCTCGACTAGAGCGTGTTGGGGGATGCGTGCCGAGAGCTCGGGCTCGTCTGTAACCATGGCAAGGACAGCCGCTGCACGATCGAGCCGCGCATTGATGTAGCCGGCGCCCGCGACTTCAAAGCCGGCGAATCCCTCCACCGTGCCGAGTGCAGCAACGATCTCTTCGGCAATCTTGCGGGGAGCCTTCCGCAGAGTGCGCGCGAGCTGCAGCGCGACCGGCACCGCGTACTCGCCGAAGCGGATCTCGGGCGGCTGTTCGATAGCGATGTGGGCAGGCTCGATCCCGTAGAGGCGCTGCAAGACGCTGCGCAGGGTAGCGGCAAGCCGCTTTTGTCCGGATAAATACAAGGCTTCCCTTTCTTTCCAAAGTATTCATCGAGCATAGCGGTTGCATATAGCAGCGACTGTCGGCCTGATCTCTAAAGAGAAGGCCCCCCACGAAGTGGGCGCAAGCCGCGCAGGCGGTCTGGCTTTTTTCTTCATGCGGTACCATGAGCCTTGGCGCTCGTCGCCGCAAAACACCATGGCCGACGCCCCCACTTTCTACCTCACAACGCCGATCTACTATGTGAACGCGCGCCCGCACATCGGGCACACGTACACGACCGTGGTTGCGGACGTAATTGCACGCCGGCGTCGGATGCTGGGCGACGATGTCTGGTTCCTGACCGGGACAGATGAGCACGGGCAGAAGATCGAGCGCTCGGCGGCTGCGGCCGGGACCGAGCCGCAGCAGTTTACCGACCAGGTTTCGGCTGAGTTTCGCGGGCTGTGGGACCGCATGGGCCTCACCTACGACGACTTTATCCGCACCACCGACGAGCGGCACAAGCGCGGCGTGCGCAAGC
>CAXUDF010000012.1:36636-38802 GCA_964249695.1 uncultured Acidobacteriaceae bacterium | reverse complement strand
GTGAGGACGCGGCGGTTCTCATCCACAAACGGCCGCTCGAGCTTCGCCCGCTCCGCCGCCCAATCGATCGGCTCCGACACATCGAGAGGCAGCGTTCCGAGCCAGGCATCGCGGCGCGCGAGCATGGAGGCGACCATGCGCTCCACTTCACGCAGGTTGTTGTCGCGCCGCAGCAAAAGGGTGCGCAGGGCGTCGTCGAGCTCCGCGTCCAAGCCCCCCAGCCGCGCGGTGGTGCGGCGCGCCGCGGCTGCGTACAGGGCGGCCGCGTTCTCGGTCGGCTCCAGCGCGCCGCCCAGCCGCGCCAGCAACGGCTGGCCGCAGGCCAGGCGCAGGCATAGCGAGTCGATCGTCTGCACGTCCAGGCGGTGCGGCTGCTCCAGCAACCGCCACCCCATCGCATCTGCGTGCCGCAGCGCCGCGCGGGCCAGCGATGCCTCCGAAAGCGCGTCTTCCGGCTCTGTCTCGCCTCCCGGCGGCAGGTCGCGCGCCCGCTCCAGCGCCCCTAGAATGCGGCCGCGCATCTCTGCCGTAGCGGCGCGCGTAAAGGTGATCGCGAGGATCTGCTCCGGCTCTTCCACCTCGGCCAGCAGGCGCAGAAAGCGCTTGGTCAGCAGCTCCGTTTTGCCTGCGCCCGCCGGGGCCTGCACCAGGATGGACTCACCGGTCCGCAGTGCAGCCTCGCGCGCCGGCTGGTCTTCAGGGGGCAGGGCAGTCAGCTGTGGTTCGGTCCGCGTTGAGATGACGTCCACCGCCTGCAATCCGAACAGGAGCCCCTGTGTGTTTCCCCTATCAGCCATCGGTCCCCTCGTCCTCTTCGACGAACTCTTCAGCGGCCACGGCGCCGCCGCGCGAGCGGACGCGGCAGACACCGTACAACCCGCAAAGCTGGCAAGTCTTCTCGCCGCGCTTCGGGTTTACCGGCGCTTCGCCGCGGAGAAACTCTGCAGCCAGCGCCCGCAGCGCCCCATCCCACTCGCTTCGCATCTCTTCGGTGAGCATGCGGGAAGCTCCCGCGCGCCCTCCCGGCGCGGGGCCCAACTGGTTCAAAGGATCTCCCGCAAGGCCAACAAGCCTGGTCCTCCGCGAGCGGATCTGCGCAAAGGCGATGCCGACCACGTCCGCGATGCCGCCGTACAAGGCATAGATCGGCAGCTGCGGCTCATCAGGCCGCTCGCCCTCCCACAAGCCCGTGTGCACCGCGTCGGCGGTCTTGTAATCCAGGATGAGGCGGCCGCCGTCGACCCGATCGATGCGGTCCGCGCGAAGATTCAGCTGCAGCGCTTCCGGCGCCGCGCCGATGTGTATCTCCTCGAGCTTCTTCTCCAGGAACTCCACTGCGAACGGGGCTCGCTCCAACTCCGCCTCAAGCCACCAGAGAAGGCGGGAGCACAGCCTCTGCTGCTCAAGCGCGAGATAGCGTGCATGCCACGCATCGTCATGCGATCCCGAGCCTGCACCCTCGCGTGCGCCAAATGCGCGTGCGACTGCGGCCTCCACAAGCGCCTCCAGCCGGTTTTCCTCGAGGGCGCGGCGAAGGTCGGCACTGGTGTGCAGCTGCAACGCGTCGGGGGCGACCGGCTCAGTCGACCAAAGTTCCTCGAGCGCGCGATGCAGCAACGTGGCACGCCTGCGAGGATCGAGGCCCCAGGACTCATCCTCGAGCGCGCCGGCACCGAGCCGTTTGACCGCGAAGCTCTGGAAGCCGCAGGCCGCCTGGCGTTGCAGCACGTCGCTGCCGCCGGCGGTGCGCTTCGGCGGCCACGGCCGCGCGGCAGTCGGCTCCGGCTCACGCACGGCCGCATACGCGGTGTGCGGCGGAGCAGTGCCGGCATGCAGCGGCTGCGCTCCCTCGGCAAAGCCCCGCAGCAGCGGCGAGAGCCGGGCATCCACGCCGGCTGACTGCAGGGCGTAGCTGCACACCACCACGGGCGCGCTGCCCAGCACGCGCCTCAGCTGCCCTTGCGCCAGCTCCAGGTCCGCCGCTTCACTCGCGTGGGGCAGCCCAGCATCCCGCTGCAGCCCGGGCGCAAGCAGGGGGTGCAGCCGGCCGCCGCCCGGCCAGCGGCTTTCGGTCATGCCCAGCATCCAGACTGCGTCAAAGCTAAGGCCCGCAGCTTCGTTGATGCCGAGAATCTGCACCGGCGCCCCTTCGGACTCGGCCGCAAA
>CAXUDF010000012.1:33148-36536 GCA_964249695.1 uncultured Acidobacteriaceae bacterium | reverse complement strand
GCGGGCCAGTGTTTCCGCGGGCAGGGCAGAGTGCTCGAGGAGCGAGGCCAGCGGCAGCTCGGTCGTGAGCAGGCCTGACCGCCGAAGCCTGCGGTCGCCCTCGGCCAGCGCCAGGGCCTCGCCTGCGCTCGCAGCGAGAAACCCGCCCGTCAGCAGGCTGGTGACCTCAGCCGCGGGCAGCGGCCCGGCGAGCCAGCGCAGCAGCAGCAGGGCTGCAGCAACCAGCGGAATCTCAGCGAGCGGTATACCAAGCGAAAACTCATAGGGCGCGCTTCGCCCGGCGGTGCCCCTCGCGCTTGCAGGCGTCAGCACGCGGCGGAAAACGCGGTCGAGCTCCGCCCGTACACCTCTCAGGTCCGGCACCAGGATGCCCAGCCGTCGGCTCGGATCCTCCTCAAGCTCCGCCCGTGCCCATTCGGCGCAGGCGCGCATCTCGCCGCGATCGTCCGAGGCACACAGCAGCTGCTGCACGGGCGCGGCTTCGCCGGGCGCAGTGTGCCGACTGTCGACTCCGGCATTGCCTAGCGTTTGCAGCAGCGCCGTTTGCGCGGGAGTAAGCCGGTCAAAGCCCACCAGCAGCAGGGCCGGCGGCAGCGCAAGCTCCGTGGCCTGTGCTCGCAGGCGCGCCTCCCGCTCGCACCGGGGCGCGACGCGAAGCTCGGCCGCGCGCCGGTCAAAGCTGTCTGCCCACGCCAGAAAGTGTTCTGCATCCTCATGCGAGGCCGCCCACGAGGCACGCCTGTACGCGTGCGCGTTGTAGCTGCTGAGCAGGCCGTACGCGCTTGCGGCGAGCAGCGCCAGGCGCTCGGGCGACACCACCCGAGCGGCTTCCTTGGCCTGCACCTCGCTCCACAGCAGCTGTTCCTGCAGAGCACCCAGCAAAGGCAGCGCGTCTTGAAGCTGGTTGTACAACTCCTCAGTCCAGCCGGCCCAGTCGCGGATCGCCGGGGCTCGCCAGCTGAGAGCGCCGCGCGCCCGCGCGTCTTCGGCATAGGCCCGGGTCAGGGCTCGGGCGGCACGGGCGGAGGAGGTGAGCACGACCGTGCCCTCCGCGAGCGCGGCGGCAACTTCCTCGGGGAGCCGGGTGCGGGGTTTAGGCACATTATCAGTGTAATGAGGGCGGTGCAGCGAGCACGAAGCGGCCCGCCGCTTTCGCGGATTGCCGCCGTATAAAATCAAGGGGTGTCGAAATCCCTGCGAAGCGCTTATGTTTCCGCCCTCCTGTGTGCCGCGCTGCTGCCTGCGGGCTGCCGACAGGCGCCGGTGGCCAGCCCCGGACCTATGCGCCATTACCCCATCCAGGGCAAAGTCATCGGCACAAACGCAGAAACGGCTGAGATCGAGCTCGATGCGGCCGCGGTGCCGGGCTTCATGGAGGCCATGACCATGCCCTACCGGCTGAAAGATGCGTCTGCTTTGCGAAGCATCCATCGCGGCGACCAGATCTCGGGCACGCTTGACGTAGACGGCACTGGATCTGTCATCGAGGCGGTCAGGGTCACCGATGCAAGCAAGGAAATCCGCGATCTCGATGCGAAAACAGTGGCAAAACCGCTGGTGCCGGGTGAGGCTGTGCCGAACTTCGCGCTGGTGGACCAAAGCGGCAAAAAGATCCACCTGAGCGACTTCCACGGCAAGATTCTGCTCGTCACCTTTGTGTACACGCACTGCCCTTTGTCGGACTATTGCCCGCGCATGAGCCGCAACTTCGCGGAGATTGACCAGGCGCTCGCGCGAGACCCGGAGCTCTACAACGACACGCACCTGCTCAGCATTTCTTTCGATCCGGCGCGCGACACGCCGGCCGCGATGCGCTCCTATGGCGGCGCGTACACCGGCCGGTACACGAACGAGACATTCGACCACTGGAGCTTCGCCGTGCCGCCCAAGGCCGAGCTCGACCCGCTGCTGAAGTTCTTCGATGTAGGCTCGGTGCCGGCACCGGGCGCTACGTTGAGCCACACGCTGTCGACTGCGGAGATCGGCCCCGATGGACGCATCCTGAAGTGGTTCAGCGGCAATAGCTGGACCTCGTCGGAAGTGCTGGCCGACGTGAAACACTCGCTGCCCGGAGCGCACGCATGATCGCCATCCTGATGGGGGTAACTGGCACAGGCAAAACGACCATCGCCCATGCGTTGGTCGAGCGCACCGGCTGGGAGTTTGCCGAGGGCGACGACTACCACTCCGAAGCCAACAAGGAAAAGATGCGGGCCGGCGTTCCACTCACGGACGGCGACCGCGCGCCCTGGCTGGACGTGCTGCACGGCGTGCTCGCCGGGTGGGCCGCAGCGGGGAAAAGCGGCGTTCTGACGTGCTCGGCGCTGAAAGAAAGCTACCGCAAGGTGCTGACAGAAGGCCTGCCCGCGGACTCCTGGCACTTTGTGCTGCTGGAAGCGCCGAAGCAGGTGCTGGTCGACCGGCTTGAGCACCGGACGGGTCACTTTATGAACCCGGCGCTGCTCGACAGCCAGCTGGCGACGCTCGAAATCCCGGATGATGCGGTGGACGTCTCCGTGGTCGGTACGCCCGAGCAGTCGGTCGACCAGATCGTAGCAAAACTTCGCATCGCTCAAAACGGTTCTGTTCCCGCAAGTTAACAGCCACTAACAAGCCGGTAAGATAGCTGTATGGCAAGGCTTACGATTCTTATCGGCACCATCCTGATCCTGCTGGGCGTGCTGAGCTATATGAACACCGGCCACGCGCACCCCACATCTCTGATCCCATCAGCGATCGGCGCCATTCTTGCGATCTGCGGCGCTGCGGCCCGCACCACAGATCTGAAAAGGCGTGGACTGGCCATGCACATTGCCGCGACTGTTGGCGTGCTTGGCTTCCTGGGCACCGCCAAGTCCATCGTGGACTACATCCGCATGGAAGGCGGCATGCAGGTCAAGTCGGTGATTGCGACAGAAGAAAAGGCCGCGACCGCGCTTCTCCTGCTGGTGTTTACTGTTCTGTGCGTGCGTAACTTTATCGAGGTAAGGAAAGCACGGGTGGCAAGCGCTTGAGCTCGATGCGCGGCGGCATGCCAATGAACGCGGAGCGCGGGAGCGCGCGCGCCTCGCGGGCGGGTGCCGCCGGCGTTGAGCAGCCGAAGCGCAAGCCCGACCTGAAAAAAGTGCTGCCCGAAGTATGGAAGCTTCTGCGGCCGCGGCGCTTTCTGCTGCTGTTCGGTCTGCTGCTGGTGCTGGTACGCAGCACCTCGGGCCTGGTGCTGCCGTTTATCACCAAGTACCTGCTTGACAATGTATTTGCCCCGCACAAGCCGCAGCTGCTGCTGCCGCTGGTGGGCATCGTGTTTGCGGCGACAGCCATCCAGGCCACCACCTCCTACGCGCTGACGCAGCTGCTGTCAAAAGCCGCGCAGCGCATGATCACCGAG
>CAXUDF010000012.1:14540-33048 GCA_964249695.1 uncultured Acidobacteriaceae bacterium | reverse complement strand
GCGCTGCTCGTGTTTGTCTTTATCCTGCAGCGGGCGTTCAAGACCATTCGGCCCATCTTCCGCGAGCGCGGCAAAATCAACGCCGAGGTGACCGGCCGCCTGACGGAGTCGCTCGGCGGCGTAAGGGTGGTGAAGGGCTACCACGCAGAAAAGCGCGAGGCGACCGTGTTTTCCGCCGGCGTGAACCGGCTGCTCGCCAACGTAATCTCCTCGCTGACCGCGACCAGCCTGCTCGCGCTTGCGGCGACCGCGATCCTCGGCATCGTGGGCGGCCTGGTCATGTTTTTCGGCGGGCGCGAGGTGCTGGCGAGCCAGCTGATCGCGCACCCGGGCCCGCACACGCTGCATACCGCTGGCGGCTACTTCCAGTACACGGCCATCCTCGCGTTTATGATCGCGCCTATCTTCCAGGTAGTGAACGTGGGCACGCAGCTTACCGAGGCCGTCGCCGGGCTCGACCGCACCATGGAAGTGCTGGGTGAGCGGGAAGAGTTTGGCGACCCAAACCGCAAGCAGCAAGTGCCGCCGGTCGAAGGCCGGGTCGAGTTTCGCGACGTTCGCTTTGCGTATGAGGCAGACAAACCGGTGCTGCACGGCATTTCCTTCGTGGCCGCGCCCGGGACTGCAACCGCTTTGGTCGGGTCTTCCGGTTCGGGGAAAAGCACGATCATTTCACTCATTTGCGCGTTCCACGAGCCGACCTCGGGAAGTATCCTGGTGGACGGCCATAACTTGTCAGGCATCGATCTGGCGAGCTACCGCTCGCAGCTTGGCGTGGTGCTGCAGGAGTCGTTTCTGTTCGACGGCTCCATCCGCGACAACATCGTTTTTTCGCTGCCGCATGCGAGCGATGAAGAGTTTCTGAATGCATGCCGCATCGCGCGCGTGGACGAGTTTGCCGACCGATTCGAGGAAGGCTATGACACGATCGTCGGCGAGCGCGGGGTCAAGCTCTCCGGCGGGCAGCGCCAGAGGCTGTCGATTGCTCGCGCTTTACTTGCCAATCCTCGGCTGCTGATCCTCGATGAAGCTACCTCCTCGCTCGACTCCGAGTCGGAAGCGATGATCCAGCAGGGCCTGAACACGCTGATGCAGGGGCGCACGACGTTTGTCATTGCGCACCGCCTGTCGACTATTCGCAAAGCCGATCAGATCCTGGTTGTCGAGGGCGGCCGGATCATTGAGCGCGGCACGCACGGCTCGTTGTATGCGCTCGGCGGCCGCTACTACGAGCTCTACACACGCCAGCACGGCATGGAAGAAAACCTGTTTCTCGCGCCGGGCGAGGGCGACGCAGAGCCTGTCGCGAAGTAAGCGCTGCGGTGCGGCTGGCTACGCGTCCGGCGTGAAAGGCACTCGCGTCCGGCGGTATTCTAGCGGGTATGTACTTTGACCCCGCCGCCGGTTCTGACCAAGCGCTGCTCATCACGGAACAGCTGCTTGTGTTTGCGACCGTGGTCGGCTCGGTCGGTGCGCTGCCTTCCTTTATCGAGTTCATGACCGAACGCCGTAAGCGCAAAGAGCGCATTGATCTTTCGCTCGAAGACGAGCCGGTCGAAAACCTGCGGCCGCGCCTGGCCGGCATGGATGAGCTGCTGCGCTCAATCGACGACCTGGTCGACCGCGCGCGCCACCCCTCGGTTTACGAAGACTTGAAGATCGGCAATGAAGTGTTGATCATTGGCCCGCACCAAAGCGGCAAAAAGTCGCTCGCGCAAACGATCGCGAAGCTGACCGGCATGGAGCGGCTGGTGACGGTGTACAACCCGCGCGACTCGGACGCGCTGGCTGAAGCTAAGAGCCTTGTGCGGAGTTATAAACGGCAGAAAGTCATGCTGCTGCTGCCGCGCATCGATCTGGCCTACAAGGAAAGCGACCCTGAGGTCTTGGCCGAGCTTGACGCGCTGATCGAGAGCACCTCCGAGCGCGAAAATGTACTCGTCATCGCGACCGCAACGACCTTTGTGCCGGATTCGGACCTCGACAATACCTTCGGCATCAAGCTGGTGCTGCCCGGCGCGGAGGTGCTGGAAACCGAGCGACGCGAGATCCCGGAAGACGCGCAGCGCATGCTCGCGGAGGTCGCGCATTTCTATCTAAGTGAGGCGCGGCGGCGCGGATTCACACTCGCCGGCATCGATGACCCGCAGTTCTGCGGGCGCGTCCTGGAGGGCGCGATGAACCCGGCAGAGATTGAGGACATCGTGGTCTTGTGTGAGACAACCGCGTTATTCAGGCGGCGCACCAAGAAGGCAAATCGCCTGGTGATTACGCCGGAGATCCTGGACACTGCGATCGAGCGCGTGATCGTCGGCTGAAATCGCAGTATCCAGACGTCGCTGCGCTATTGCGCAGCCGCTGCCAGAGTCGCCGCGCAGCGATTGAGCGCCTGCGTAATGACCGCGAGCTGCTGCTGAGCCAGCTCCTGTTTCTTCGCATCAAGTGCTTCGTTGACGCCTGGGATGACCACCGCTGCATAACCCGTGTACTGCCCGGGCGCGTAGATAGTGTGCTTGTACCAGCTGCGGTTCGGCAGACCCGGAGCGGAGAGCAGGTCAGCTTCCGCTGCGCGCAGCGCGGCGTTGAAGGCGGCATTGCCCGCGGCCGACGCACCGGCTTGTCTGGTGTGTACAGCGTCTGCCGCGGACAGCATCTTCCTGGCCGCTGTACCAGCCGCCGTGGTGTCGAGCGTCAGGCCGGCCTCCTGCGCCTTGGTTTTCGCCTGGTCAAGATACTCCGCAATCTCTTTGGCGTACGTCACGTAGTCATAGGGCAGCACGTCTGTGTCGGCCATGTGCAGCACTTCCAGGCCGAATACGCGCGCCTGCTGCTGCTCATACACAAAGGTGGGGTCGGCAAACTTGGTGAACCAGGCGTAGTTATCAAAAACCGAGTGGTACACCCCGTACGGCCCATCGGAGCCGATGTCAGTCGCGGGTACACCAAGGTGCTGCAGAAACGGCGTGTAGTCAGAGCCGGAGCCGAGATCGCCGATGCGCACCGGGTCCGTGCTGGTGCCGGCGCCGGGGCGCTGCTCGTTAAAGCCGTTATTTGCCTGGCGCCCTCGCTGGTTCTTCTGCGAGTCAAGCCACGCGTCGTAGACGGTGCCGCCCTTTGGACTGGGCACTTCCCGCGTGACCGCGCGGACGAAATCTTTCAGCGAGGGCACCGCCGACGAGTTGAACTCGGGACCGGACACGCCCACGTCCATGTTGAAGTAGGCCACCGCACCCCCGAGTTGCTTCTCGTGATCCTCCGCCCACTCTGTCGAGCCGATCAGCCCTTCTTCTTCAGCATCCCAGCTCGCGAAAATGATGCGGCGCTTCGGCTTCCAGCCCTCCTTCAGCAGCGCGCCTACGCCGTGCACGGTCTCCAGCATGGCGGCGGTCCCCGAGTTTGGATCGACCGCACCGTAGGTCCAGGCATCGCGGTGGTTGCCCGCGATCACCCAGCTATTCGGGTCTTCCTTGCTTGCCGGGTCAGCGTCGATGGTGCCGGTCACGTCCCAGATGGTTCGGAACGCGTAGTCCTCTTTCAGCTGCAGGTGCACGCTCACATCGTTCGCGCCGCCTACGTGGTAGTGGAAGGGCAAAGCCCCCTGGAAGCCCGCCGGCGCGCCCGGCCCGCCCAGGTTGGCAAGGATCGGCTCGGCATCGTGGTAGGAGATCGGCAGCGACATGATGTTCGGCTGGCTCGGCGCCTTCTCCGGCGTAAGCCGCTGACTGTCCGGCAGATCGGGCGTGGACGCAACGCCGGGCGAGGTCACATCGCCCGGGTACTCGAACATGTACTGGATCGACCCGCGCTGCACGCCGGTATCCGGCCGATACGGACCGACCGGGTACTTGTCGCCGCGCGCGTAGCCGTCGTCGGCCGGGTCAGAGTAGATCAACACCCCGGCGGCACCGTGCTCCTGCGCGACGTAGGCCTTGACGCCGCGATAGTTGCTGCCGTAGCGGACCAGCACGATCTTGCCCTTGACCGAGATGCCCAGCGCATCCAGCTTCGCGAAGTCGGCTGGTGTGCCGTAATTCGCATACACCACGGGCGCGGTCACGTCGCCTGAAGCGGAGGAACTGCTAAAGCCGGGCATGACGCGGGGATCGTCCTGGAATGGATCGCTCGACACGTGCTCGGGCGTGGGGCCTTCCAGCAGGATCTTGCCTTTTGCGTCAAGTACGGTAAGGTGCTGCTCGCCAGGATGATTGAGCCATGCTTTGTACGGGGTGATCTTCGTGGTGAGTCCCGCGGCGCGGAACTTCTCCGCGACGTACTGGGCCGTCTTGTAGTCCTCGGGGCTTCCGGCAACATGCGGCTCCGCTGTAAGCGTTTTCAGCGCTTCTCCGGCGAGCTTGGCGTCGGGGATCGCGAGAAAATCCCGATCCCACTTCGCCTCCTCGCTGGCGAAGTCATGGAAACCAAACACCTGCTGAGGCAGCGGCGGCATGGGAGCAGTTTGTGCGGCGGGGATGGCAGCGAGCGCGATGCCGACAACGGCGGCAGGAAAGATCACAGCGGCGAAGCGTCGAGGCAAGCGGGCGTGCTCCTTGCGGGTCCTTGCGGGGATGCTTACGAGTGTACTGCGCCCCTGGGGAGCTGTGGAGATTGAGAGAAGCGTGCTTACAGCCCGCAGCGTCAGGCGCAAGTCTTTGCGTCTAGGCTAATGGCACCGGCTGGGCGCAATGCGAGCACCGCCGCGCCGACAGGGGGATCTCGCTCAAGCACTCCGGGCACACCTTCGTGCTGGGTGCTACCGGCGTTGTCGGGTGCAGCCGCTGCATGACGGTGTTGACCGGCAGCACAACAAAGAAGTACACGGCAGCAGCCACCAGCAGAAAGTTGATAGTCGCCGTCACGAAATCGCCATAAAGAAACTCACCGCCATGGAGAGTGACTTTGAAGGCCGTAAAGTCGGGTTTACCGACCGTGGAAGCAATGAGGGGATTGATGAAATCAGTGACGAGCGCGTTCACGATCTTGGTGAACGCGGCGCCGATAACTACAGCGACAGCGAGGTCCAGAACATTGCCGCGCAGGATGAAGTCGCGAAACCCTTTGAACATAGAGAAACCTCGTACGCTGGCCGCAGGTAACGCCTGGTAACGGCACCTTGAGCCGGGCGCTCGCAAGCAATCTAACCTGAGGAGACCGGGCGCGCAATGAAACTATCTTCTTTAGCGCATTCTTTCAGGCGCTGGCGCCGATGGGTGGAACTGCTGCTGCACGGCAACGCACGGCTTGCGGTACTCCGCGATAAAGCGGGCGGAGAGAAAAAAAGCAAGCGCGGCCAGGATGGCCGAGCCCCCGGCGACCCTGAGATCCTCGTGAACCGCACGTGCGGTGGCGAGCCCGCGAAACGAGAAGACCAGCAGCGTCGCCGCGCAGGCGCCGAGGGCGGTAAGCTGCGGCAGCTGCTCACAGAAGACCGCGGACCGGGCGGGCCAGGTGAGATAGATGACCACGCCGGCCAGCAGCGCGGAGAGCAGCAGCAGCGCGGCGTGGGGCAGGCGCTTCCTCACGCAGGCTGCGGCGCCATGCGGCCCTGCAGCTCCATGGCCGCGACCGAAGCTACGGACGGCGCCTGGATGACTCCGCGTTCGGTAATGATGGCGGTTACATACTTTGCCGGCGTGACATCAAACGCCGGATTTTCAATCTCGACGTCGTGCGGCGTCTGCTGCCGGCCGCCGTGGTGCGTCACTTCCCGCGGGGAGCGCTGCTCTATCTCAATGTGCTCGCCGTCGGGCGTAGCCGTATCGACCGTAGACCAGGGCGCGGCGACAAAGAAGGGAATGCCGTGCTCCTTGGCCAGGATGGCGACCCCATAGGTGCCGATCTTGTTGGCAACGTCGCCGTTCGCGGCGATGCGGTCCGCGCCCACAATCACGGCCTGGATCTTGCCCTGGCGCATGAGCGTCGCGGCCATGTTGTCGCACAGCACCGTCGTCGGGATGCCGTCGTGCATCATCTCCCACGCGGTAAGCCGGGCGCCCTGCAGAAAGGGCCTCGTCTCATCGGCATACACGCGCAGCGTGGACCCGGCCGCGACCGCCGAACGCACGACGCCGAGCGCGGTGCCATAGCCGCAGGTGGCCAGCGCACCGGCGTTGCAGTGGGTCAGCACGCCGCCGGCCCTGGGCAGCAGTGAAGCGCCGTGGTCGCCCATGGTGCGGCAGGCGGCGATGTCCTCGGTGTACATGTCGCGGGCTTCTGTTGTCAGGCCTTCGCGCACGCTCGCCACGGTGGCGCCGGGCAGCGCGGTGAGCGCTGCGAAGCGGCTGCGCATGCGGGCAATCGCCCAGAACAGGTTGACCGCGGTGGGCCGCGTGGCCGCCAGTGTCTCGCAGATGCGCTCGAACTCGGGGCGGAGCGCATCGAGCGTTTGCGCGCGGCTGCCTTCCACGCCCAGCGCGACGCCCATGGCCGCAGCCACGCCGATTGCCGGCGCACCGCGCACCACCATCGTGGTAATCACGTCCGCAACCTCCTCGTAGGTCGTTGCGAGCACGTATGTTTCCTCAAGCGGCAGCTTTGTCTGGTCCAGAAAGCGGACGCCTTCAGCAGTCCATTCCAATGTCGGTATCATCGCCCTCCAGTCTAATCGGTGCAGGCCCCGGCGCAGAGCGGGGTCCTGCTTATACTTGAGGGAGATGCTCGCTCCCCTTCGCTTTGTGTGGAACGCGACGCGCGGCTCGCGCCTCCGTCCGTGGCGCAGCCCTTACCTGCGCTGGCGCATCGAGACGTACTCGGGCATGCATGCGGAAACGCTGACCGCGCGGGACGTGCTGCTGTTTACCTGGCGCGAGCGCGCGCAGCTCATGCACTTTCTGCAGTGGACCCGTGAAATGGATCGAAAGCCGGGTCAAAAAAGCGATGGCTAGCCTGCGGCGGTTCGGCTTTACGCTGGCGCCGGCGCTGCTGGCCGCGAGCGCCTGCGCGCAGGCCGCGCCTTCAGTCCCAGTCACACCCGCGCAGGGCAGCGAACCCCCGACCCTGCGCGTCAGCACCACCGTGGTGCTGGTGCCGACGCTGGTTGAGCAAAAGAACGGCGCGGTCGTGTATGGGCTCGGCGCGGACGCTTTCTCGCTGACCGACAATGGCGTGCCGCAGCGCCTGCATGTCGACGACGACCTGGACACCACGCCCGTGTCACTGGTGGTGTGCCTGCAAAAAGGCCGGACCAGCGCCCTCGAGTTCGCGAAGTTTGCGCGGCTCCCCTCGCTGGTGAACCTGTTTCTTGGCGATCACGGCGAGGTGGCGCTGGTCGAGTTCGATTCGCAGCTTGGCTTTCGCGGCGACTGGACCCGCGACACCGATGAGCTGCAGGCCGACCTGGACCAGCTGCAGCCGGGCGACGGCGGTGCCGCCGTGCTCGACGCCGCGGGCTACGCCATTAACCTGCTGGAGCAGCGCCCGCCGGAGCGCCGGCGCATCCTGCTGCTCGTGAGCGAGTCGCGCGACCACGGCAGCAAGCGCGTGTCGGCGCCGGAGCTGGTAGAGCGGATCGGCACCAGCAATACGCTCGTCCTGAGCCTGACCTGGTCGCCTGCCAAGGCCGAGTTTCTGGACCAGCTGCTAAATCCAGGGTCGGGCTCGCTGCTGGCGCTGGCCGCCTTGGCGGCCAACGCGATGAAGGCGAACGCGGCGCGCTCGCTCGCGGTGATGAGCGGAGGCGAGGCAATGAGCTTTACCAGCGAGCATGCCTTTGAGGATCGCGTGGCGGAGCTCGCCAGCCACGCGCGCAACCGCTACATCCTCAGCTTTCACCCGACGGAGTTGACGCCGGGCCTCCATCGCCTACAGGTAGAGTTGAAAGGCGACCTGCCGGCGAAGGTGGTGGCGCGGACAGATTATTGGGCTGTCAACCCGGAGGAAGGGAATCGTTGATCTCTGCATCGGCTCTGATTACCGTAGGGCTAAGCCGCTGGGAGAGAACATGGGTGTCGCCTCGGACGTTCGGGCGATAGTTCAAGAGTCGGTTACGCCCGATCTCCAAGCAATCGGTGCCAAGCTCGATGCTTTGCAAGAAAGTTTTGTCGCCCTGGAAGGGCGCCAGAGCGCGAGTGAGAAGCGGATGTTGAAGGCGATTGCGCAGTCAGAAGAGAAAATCCTGCTGACTCTCAAAGTCGCGCTGCTTTCTCAAGGGAACGAGCAGCTGCTGAAGAAAGTGAACGACATGGAGCAAAAAGCACAGTAGAGCCCGACAAAACGGGCAGGATGAGGCAGTCGGAATGAACGAAAAAGTGAAGCTGCAAGCAGCCGATGGCCACTCCCTGGACGCGTACGTCGCCAAGCCGGAAGGCGCGCCGAAGGCCGCGATCGTAGTGGTTCAGGAAATTTTTGGCGTTAACCACCACATGCGTGCTGTGACGGATCGCCTTGCCGCGGAGGGCTACCTGGCCATCGCGCCCGCGCTCTTTGACCGCTACGAGCCTGGCTTCGACGTCGACTACGATCCAGCGGGCATGCAGCGGGCCATGGCTATTCTGCCCAAGATGAAGATTGAGTGGGCCTGGGCGGACACGCTGGCGGCGATCCACTATGGGCGGGACGAGTACAAGACGAAGGTGGGCGTGGTCGGGTTCTGCCTGGGCGGCAGCGTCGCCT
Source organism: uncultured Acidobacteriaceae bacterium (assembly GCA_964249695.1). GTDB lineage: Bacteria > Acidobacteriota > Terriglobia > Terriglobales > Acidobacteriaceae > EB88. The sequence goes on along the minus strand of CAXUDF010000012.1, from coordinate 24,441 downwards.
GGGCGGCAGCTGCGCAGATGCCGGTAGACGTCGCAGTCGGCTACTATGGCGGCTTCATCGCCAAGTTCAAAGACGCGCAGCTGCACGCGCCGGTGATGCTGCACTTTGGCGGCAAGGACGACCATATCCCGGTGAGCGACGTCGACGAGATCAAGGCTGCACACCCGGAAGTGCCCGTGTACATGTATGACGACGCAGGCCACGGCTTTAACTGCGACGAGCGCGGGAGCTACAACCCCGCAGCGGCGGCTCAGGCCTGGGAGCGCACCCTCGGCTTTCTTCACGAACATCTCGGCGGCTCGAACGATGACGCCTGGAATAGCGCAAAGTAAGCCAAGCGGAAGTGAACCGGCTGCGCGGGCAGCCGGGCAAGTTTGCGCGTCTTCCTTCCGCGACGTGCATCTAGTCTGAAAAGCAGTCGCCGTGGCGGCTGTGCGGAGAGTGGATGGCTGGCGAGTACGACGCAAACTGGAGGCCGCGTGTTAACCCGTGGCTGATCGCCGCGACGGTCGCGCTCGCGGCGTTTATGGAGGTGCTCGACACCTCGATTGCCAATGTCGCGCTGCCGTATATTGCGGGCGGCCTGGGCGCGAGCGAGGACCAGAGCACTTACGTGTTGACCTCGTACCTGGTCGCCAACGCAATCGTGCTGCCCATGGGCGGCTGGGCCTCGAGCGTGCTCGGGCGCAAGCGCTTCTTCATGAGCTGCATTGTGGTATTCACGGTTTCGTCGTTTCTGTGCGGGATCGCCCCCTCGCTGGGACTGTTGCTGCTGTGCCGCGTAATCCAGGGTGCCGGCGGCGGCGGTCTGCAGCCGATGGCGCAGGCCATCATGGCTGATTCCTTTGAGCCATCGAAACGCGGCTTGGCCTTTGCCTTGTACGGGCTGGTCGCCGTGCTCGCCCCCTCCATCGGACCAACCATTGGCGGCTGGCTCACCGACAGCTATAGCTGGCGCTGGATCTTCTACATCAATATCCCGGTTGGCATCTTGGCATTTTTCCTGACAAATGCACTGGTCGAGGAGCCGCCATGGGCCAAGTCGGACTTGAAGAACTTCTTCCGCGTCGACTACATTGGGGTCGGGCTGCTGGTGCTCGCGATGGGTTCGCTGCAGATTGGGCTCGACAAGGGCGAGGAGTGGGACTGGTTCGGCTCCCACGCCATCGTGGCTCTTACCGTCATCTTTCTCAGCTCGTTTATCGGCCTGATCGCCTGGCAGTGGTGGGGTGCCAAGACGCCCCTCATGGAACTAAAGCTGTTCAAGAATAGGAACTTCGCGGTTTGCTGCTTTCTAATGCTTCTCACCGGCGGCCTTCTGAACTCGACCACCGTGCTGCAGCCACAGTTCTTGCAGACTCAGGCAGGCTATACGGCCCTGAACGCCGGGCTATCGCTTACAGCGGGTGGTATCGCGCTGCTTTTCGTGATGCCGCTGGCCGGCCAGGCGGTCACGCGATTCCCGGCACGTAACGTCATCGCGGGCGGGTTCTGCTGTTTCGCTATGGCCTATTGGCTTACGGCACGCAGGTTTGGCCTGGGGATATCCTTCTCGACCGCATCTTGGCTGCGCGTATGGCAGATCGGGTCCATTCCATTTGTCTTCATCGCAATTACGACAGCGGTGTACTTTGGTATTCCGCGCGAAAAGTCGAACCAGGTCTCGGGCTTGATCAACTTTGTACGCAATATCGGCGGCTCTATCCTGATTGCGCTTACCAATGCGGAGGTAACGGAGCGCGGGCAGTTTCACCAGGACCAGCTGCTCAAGTACTCCACACCGTCCAACATGAATTATCAAAGCATGCAGGGTATGTACCAGGGGACGTTTACCAACAGTGCCGGTGCGGCGAACGCGCAGCACCTGGCGGACGGGCGCATCCTGAACAGCCTCCAGGCGCAATCAGTCACGCTCGCCTACGTAGATGTTTTCTGGATTCTGTTCGTAGCCTCGCTCATTATGATCCCCCTTGCCTTTCTGCTGCGGAAGAATGATCCCACAGCAGGGAAGAATGAACCGGTAGCCGCCCACTAAATCTAAAGGTCGCGGACCAAGTATGGTTTGCGACCACTTAGTCCGCGCTGCCGCTGAGCTTACGCTCAATGGGCTTTTGTGTAAGGGGAGAAAACTGGTGCGCCCGGAAGGATTCGAACCTCCGGCCTATTGGTTCGTAGCCAATCGCTCTATCCAGCTGAGCTACGGGCGCATGTCGCTGGGCGACCTTTTAAACATATCAAGAGAGCCCGGAGGTGTCCACCGAGCTCTACTTGGTCGGCAGCGAAGGCGTATCCGCACCGCCCGGCACCAGCGGCAGCTCCTCGACGATGTCGAGCCCGGTGCGGCGGAGCAGTTGCTGCACAATCAGCTTGGACACGTGGGTTGCGTCGAATTCGACGCGGACCTGCTGCGCTGCTTCGTTAACCCGCACAGCGCGGATGCCGTAGACGCTTGAGAGCTTGTTGATGGCAAACATGGTGCGCTCGGTGGGGTGCTCCGCATAGCGGAAGAGCACGTCTAATGGCGTCATATTGGCTCGATCATAGCAGGGCCGGGCGGCGCTACTGGAGCGCTCGGAGATAGCTTTCGATCTCGGGATCGGTCCAGTCCTGCGCGCCGATGAACTTGCGTCGGACGACGCCCGCGCCGTCCAGGATGTAGGTTTCGGGAGGCCGGGTTGTCCCGAAGGCCTCGTTCGTGTGGCCGGTTGCGTCCAGTGCTGTTTGCAGCTGGAGCGGATGCCGGCGCAGAAATGCTTCGTACGCGGACGGATCGCGATCGAAGGAAACGGCAAGCACCCGGACCTGCGGCATCTGCTGCTGCAGCGCGGCGAGCGAAGGAAACTCAAGCAGGCACGGCGCGCACCAGGAGGCCCAGAAGTTGAGCACCACCACGTGGCCGCGCAGTGCAGCGAGGCTCTGCCCCGGGATGCTGACCGCGGGCGCCGGCTTGCCCAGCAGGCCCAGGCGTGCGTTGCCCGTGTCACAGCCGGCCGCCGCCAACGTGAGAAGCAGGGCGCAGCTGGCAGCGGGCAGGCGGCCGAACGTACTGCGGAACAGGCGACCGATCATCCTCTTATGATAGGAGACAGCATCGAGCGGGCCTGCGAGCCCCCGACTGCTGATGGAGACCGTATTGGCTGGAGTGGAAGCGGGTGCTCCCGTACTGAGAGCGCCCGTGCTGAGCGTTATTGTGCCGGCGCGCAATGAGGAGCGATCGATCGTCGACTGCCTCGGCTCGCTTACAGCGCAAAGCGAGCCGGGATGGGTGCTCGGCGAGCAGTGGGAGCTGATTGTCGTGGATGACGAATCTGCAGACCGCACGGCCGCGCTGGCCCACGGGATCGCCGGCGTGCAGGTGCTGCCGGCGCACAGCCCTCTGCCGAAAGGCTGGACAGGCAAGTGCAACGCCTGCTGGACCGGAGCGGAGGCCGCGCGCGGGCAATGGCTGCTGTTTACCGATGCGGACACGATCCACCGCACAGGCTCGCTGAGCCGCAGCGTTGTTGAGGCCGAGCGTTACTCGGCTGCCATGCTGTCGTACTCGCCCCGGCAAGGGGCCGCAGGGGTGGTTGCGCAGGCGGTGCTGCCGCTGGTGTTCTCAGAGCTGGCGAGCGCGTACCTGCCCGCGCAGGTCAACGACCCGGAGCGGCGCATTGCGTTCGCCGCGGGGGAGTTTCTGCTGGTCCGCGCAGACACGTACCGGGCGCTGGGCGGCCATGGCGCTGTCGCTGCCTCGCTGATCGAGGCTGTGGACCTCGCGTTCCTTTTCAAGCGGAACAAGGCCGGTCTGCGCTTTCGGTATGCGCCCGAGATGGTGGAAGCGCGCAGAAGCGGAGGATCTGGCGAGCTATGGGCGGCCTGGACAAGGAAGCTTGCGCTGCTCATCCACAATGCGCTGCCGCTCGCGTTGTGGCGGCTGCTGGACATCGCGCTGCTGTGGGGTTTGCTGCTGCTGGCGCTGCTGTATCCGGTGCCGTTTCCGTGGGAGCGCATTGTGTTGTGGCTATTATGGCTGCGCAACGCTTGGCGCGTGTACCGGCGGGCGGGCCGCTCCCATTTTGCCCCGGCCGACCTGCTGTTGAGCATGGTGCTTGGGCTGCCGCTGTTTGCCGCCCTGCTGTACGCAAGCTGGTATCGGATGCGCATGCTGCGGCGCGTGCACTGGAAAGGGCGCGAGTACCCGGTTAAGGGCCGGAGCTAGCCCTCAGCGCCAAGCCAAGTCAGTTGCGACCGAGCAGCGCCGCGCGCATCCCATGCCGTGAGGGTAAGGCAGTGACCAAGACCGGGAGAGCTGCATGATGCTGCTAACGCGCCGCGCCGAGTGGAGCGCTGCGCACTATTACTGGGTCGACGATTGGACCGAGGAGGAGAACGTACGCCGCTTCGGCAAATGCGCGAACCGCAATGGCCATGGGCACAACTACACCCTTGAGGTGTCTGTACGCGGTGAGATCGACCCGCAAACCGGCTTTGTCGTCGACCTGAAATGGCTGAAAGACGCGATTGAGCGCGAGGTGATCTCGGCCTACGACCACCGCCACCTAAACCTGGAGGTCCCTGAGTTTAGAAGCATGCAGCCCACCACGGAGAATATTGCAATGGCCATCTGGCGAAGGCTTGACGGTAAGGTCGGCGCCGGCGTCACGCTGCACCACGTACGCGTGTACGAGATGCCGGATCTGTTTGCCGACTGCTACGGTGAGCCATGACGGTGTATCTGGGCCGGCGCTACCTCCTCAGCGCGTCGCACCGCCTGTTTCGTCCGGAGTGGGACGAGCCGCACAACCGCGAGGCTTTCGGCAAGTGCGCCAACCCGCATGGGCACGGCCACAACTACACGGTCGAGGTGCGCGTAAGCGGCACGCCCGATCCTGTCACCGGCATGGTTGCTGATCTGCTCGCGGTCGATGCTGCCGTGGCGCGCGAGGTGCTTGAGCCGTTTGATTATTGCAACCTGAACCTGCACCCAGCCTTCCGCGGACGCGTGCCCACGAGCGAAAACTTCTGCATGGAGATTTTTGACCGCCTGCGCGGCCCGCTGCCGGCACTCCGGGAGGTGCGCCTGGAGGAAACCGAAAACAACGCGTTCCGCTACACGGGTGGGAACCCGCCGGCTGGGGAGACGCTGCGATGAGCGCGCCGGAAAGCACGAAGCCGCGCTCGACCGGCTTGGACGGGGTGAGCACAGAAGACCTGTACCGCGAGCTCATCTACCGCTTCGACCGGGACCCCTCACGCGACGGGCTCGCGCGGACACCGGAGCGTGCGGCGAAGGCGATGGAGTACCTGACCGGCGGGCTTGAACTGGACCCGGCAGCGATCCTCAAGAGCGCCATGTTCGAGGTCGATTACGACGAAATGGTCATCGTCAAGGACATCGAAATGTACTCGCTGTGCGAGCACCACATCCTGCCGTTTTTTGGCAAGGTGCACATCGCGTACATTCCGCAGGGCAAGGTCGTGGGCCTGAGCAAGCTGCCGCGGCTGGTCGATGTGTTCGCGCGGCGGCTGCAGGTGCAGGAGCGCATGACGCGCCAGATTGCAGACGCCATTCAGGAGTCGATCCAGCCGATGGGCGTGGGCGTGGTGGTTGAAGCGCAGCACCTGTGCATGATGATGCGCGGGGTCGAGAAGCAGGCGTCGCGCACGGTCACTTCCGCGATGCTGGGCGTATTTCAAAAGCAGCGCACCCGGGCGGAGTTTCTGTCGCTGGTGCGCTCGCAGGCGCAGCCCGGCATATGAACGCGCTGCTGCTGGTGGACAAGCCCGGCGGGATGACCTCGCATGACGTGGTGGCACGGGTGCGCCGCGCAACGGGCGAGAAATCGGTCGGCCACCTGGGTACGCTCGACCCGATGGCGACCGGGTTGCTGCCGCTGCTGCTGGGCAAGTGGACGCGGCTGGCGAAGTTTTACGGCTCCCTCGCGAAGACGTACACGGGGGTAATCCGGTTCGGTTACGCGACCGACACCTATGACGCCGAAGGCGTGCAGACCGGCCCGCGCGCAGCGCCGGCGTTGACGCTTGAGCAGGTACGCGCGCTCGCAGCCGGCTTTTTGGGCGCAAGCGAGCAGATGCCGCCGGCCTACTCGGCGAAGAAAGTGGGCGGCAAGGCAGCCTACACGCTCGCGCGCGCGGGGCAAACGCCTGTGCTGCAGCCGGCCCGCATCATGGTCGGCAGCTTTGCCATTGAAAGCCTTGAAACTCCCGGCGCCGAGACACAGGATGCGCCGTTCAGCCTGTGCATCTCGGCCGGCGGATACGTGCGCTCGGTCGCGCATGCCATGGGGCAGCAGGCCGGCTGCGGGGCGCACCTGGCGGCGCTGCGGCGCACACAGGCCGGGCCCTTGCGGCTGCGAGACGCGATGACCCTCGCCGAGGTGGAGGAGCGCGCAAGTGCAGGAACGCTGGAGCGCGCACTGCCGCACCCGCGCACCCTGCTGCCGGAGCTGCCGAACGTCACCGCGGATGCAGGCACACTCCAGCGGCTGCGGCACGGCATGGCCGTCGCCCTGCCGGAGTTTTCGCGTGCCCCGGTGGTGAAAGTGTTTTGCGGGCAAAACGAGCTGGCGGCCGTTGCCGAGCGAGTAGCCGGTGTGCTGTTTCAACCGACCATCGTGCTTCTGTAAAGCTCGCCGGAAGCGCCTTCGCTACTTCGTCAGCATGGGCTCAAGATACGGTACAACGTTCCGCGCAACCCGTTCGTAGCCGGTGCCGTTCGGGTGCAGGTAGTCCGGGCTCATCATGCCTTCCACCCCGTACACATCCTGCAGCAGAAACGGAATGAGCGGCAGCTTGTATTTGGCGGCAAGCGCCGGGTACACCGCGTCGAACTGCTTTACGTATTCCGGTCCCAGGTTTGGGGGCAGGTCGATCCCGGCGAGCAGCACCCGGATGTGCGCGCGCTCAAACGTGTCGATCATGGTGCTCAGGTTGTGCACGATACCCGGGACGGGCTGCCCGCGCAGTCCGTCATTCGCACCCAGTTCCAACACCACAATGGCAGGGTGCGCGCGCAGGACCGCCTCAATCCGCGCCATGCCATCCTTGGTCGTGTCCCCCGCGACGCCCTGATTGATGAGGTCGAGATGGTAGCCGGCATCGAGCAGGTCTTTGCGCAGAAAATCCGGGTAGGCGCTGCCCGCCGGCGCGCCCACACCCTGGGTCAGGCTGTCGCCGAAGCACACGACAGTCTGAGTCTTTTGTGCCTGCGCGAGTGTAGCGAAGGGAAGCAGCAGAAAAGCGGCAAGGAGACGAAGCATGCTCCATCTAGTGTAGCGGGCCTTGCCGCTTCGTTGCCGCTGGAATGACTTTCGCGCAAAAGAGGTCCGAAAGGGCGTCGGAAAGCGTCTGATAGACGGCACACAAGGGGAAACGGCAAGCATGGTGGAAGCACGCGGGATCTGGAAGCGCATGCGCAACGGAAGTACGACCGTCGAGATTCTGAAGGGGATTGACCTGCTGGTGCCGCGCGGGCAGTTTGTCGCGATTATGGGGTCGTCCGGCTCGGGCAAAAGCACGCTGCTCGGCCTCCTGGCCGGGCTTGACTCGCCGACCGAGGGCCAGGTGCTGATCGACGGGGTCGACATCAGCCGGATGGCCGAGGACCGCCTGGCGCAGGTGCGCGGCGGCAAGATCGGCTTCGTCTTCCAGAGCTACCAGCTCATCCCCACCCTCACCGCGTTTGAAAATGTGCTGCTGCCCTTTGAGCTGAACGCGCGCGGCGATGGCAAGCCGCGGGCGCGCAAACTGCTGGAAAGCGTGGGCCTTGGGCCGCGCTTGCACCACTATCCCGTGCAGCTTTCAGGCGGCGAGCAGCAGCGGGTTGCGCTGGCGCGTGCGTTTGTGCTGGAGCCGCCCATTGTGCTGGCCGATGAGCCGACCGGCAACCTGGATACTGCCAACGGCCAGCATGTGCTGGAGCTGCTGACAACCCGCCAGCGCGAAGCCGGCACCACGCTGGTGATGGTGACGCACGACCCGCAGATTGCGGCAAGCGCCGACCGGCAGGTGATCCTGCGGGACGGGTTGATTGTGAAGGACGTGATGGTGCAGCAGGAAGCCCGGCTCGACCGAGATGCCGTGGCAGCTTCCGGGGCAGGACTGCGCTGATGGCGACCGCAACCCGGCCTGTAACTGAGCTGACCGCGAAGCTCGCGACCAAACCCGCGCTGCCCTGGCGGACCGCTTTGCGCATCGCCGCGCGCGAGCTCCTGTTTGCCCGTGTCAAGTTTGTCTTCGTGGTGCTCTCGGTGGCCATCGGCGTGGGCGCGCTCACCGGCGTGCGAGGCTTTGCGGACTCGTTTTCCACAACGCTGCTGGGGCAGGCTCGCTCGATCCTGGCTGCGGATCTTTCGGCGCGAATGAGCCGGGTGCTGCGGCCCGAGGAGCAGCAGAGGCTTGCGCAGTTCAGCAGCAAGAGCGGCGCCGAGATGACGCAGGTGACCGAGATGGCCTCGATGGCCGGCGTGGCGGGCGACCCGGTGCCGCTGCTGGTGTCGCTCAAGGTCGTCGATCCCGCCAAATACCCCTTCTACGGCACGCTCAGGCTGCAGCCGGCGGTTCCGCTTGCCGCCGCACTGACGGACAATACGGCCGTCGTCGATGAGAGCCTGCTCGTGCGCCTGCACACCACGGTTGGCGCGATGCTGCGTATCGGTGGGCAGCAGTTCCGCATTGCGGCATTGATCCAGAAAGAGCCGGACCGCTTGACTGCCGGCGTCGGCATTGGACCCCGCGTGATGATGACCCGCCACGCGGTCGAGTCGATCGGCCTGCTGCAGCCGGGCAGCCGCTCGACCGAACGCTATCTTTTCCGTCTGCCGCTCAGCGCCTCCATCGCCGGCGACCGCGCAGCGCTCGAACACGCCCTGCCGGAAGCGCAGGTGGCCGACTATCGCGAAGGCTCGCCCGAGCTGACCGAGGGGCTGGACGAGGCGCGCGGGCTGCTCTCGCTCATCTGTTTGGTCGCCATGGTGCTCGGGGCAATCGGCGTTGCCATGGCCATGCGCGCGCACCTGCAGCAGCGCATCGATGGCATCGCGATCATGAAGTCGATGGGCGCCCGGTCCGCGGATGTACTGCGCATTTATGTGCTGCAGACGCTGCTCCTGGGCTGTTCGGGCGCTCTCCTCGGCGTAGTACTTGGAGTAGCCGTGGAGTGGGTGCTGCCGAGCGTGCTCGGCTCACTGCTCCCCATTCGTCCGCCCATCCGCCTGCCCTGGCTGCCGGTGCTGGGCGCGTTTTCGACCGGCATTCTGACGACGATGTTGTTCTCGCTGCCGCCGCTGCTGGAAGTGCGCAATATCCGCCCCAGCGTCGTGCTGCGACGACTGGTCGAGACGGCAGAGGAAGGCCAGCGTTTTCGCACGTTTATGCGCAAACTGCGCGAAGCCTGGGTGCAGATTATCGCCGCGATCGTCATCGTGTTTGCGCTTGCGATCATCGCGGCGCTGCTTTCCGACACATGGAAGGGCGGCCTCTGGTTTGCGGGCTCACTTGCGGCATCCCTGCTGATCCTGCTGGCGCTCGCTGCCGGCTTGCTCCGCGTGCTGCGCATTGTGCTCAACCGCACACGTCTGTCGCTCCCGTCCACCCTGCGGCACGGTCTTGCCAACCTATACCGCCCGGGCAACCAGTCGGCGGCAGTGCTGGCCGCGCTGGGCGTCGGCGTTATGCTCATCCTCAGCGTCTTCCTCATGCAACGCTCCATTGTTGAACGCATGCACACGGCCATGTCGCCCAGCACACCGAACGTATTCCTGATCGATGTCTCTTCCGACGAGCTCGACGGAGTGCGGCAGTTGGTGCTGGCGCAGCCTGGCGCCGCGAAAAACTTTGAGGCGCTGCCGATCCTTACCGGTTCGCTTGAAACGCTTGAAGGCACGCCGGTGCGCGATCT
>CAXUDF010000012.1:0-14440 GCA_964249695.1 uncultured Acidobacteriaceae bacterium | reverse complement strand
TGCCGATCCTTACCGGTTCGCTTGAAACGCTTGAAGGCACGCCGGTGCGCGATCTGGACCGCAAGAAGTACCCGATGCACCTGCGGCGCACACTATCGTTTACCTGGGCTGAGCAGCCGCCGGTCGGCATCCACGTGTCACAGGGCGCGTGGTGGGCCAAGGGCAACCCGCATTCGGTCGCGGTCATTGAGCGCATTGCCGACCGCTTGCACCTTCACGTCGGTTCGCAGGTCGGCTTCTCGTCTGACGGCCAGCACTTTACCTCGACCGTCGCCGCTATCTACAAGGTTGACGGTCAGCATATTTCAAGCCGCAGCGAGTTTATCTTTGCCCCTGCACAGCTGAGCGGTATGCCGGTGGTTTGGTACGCGGCTATGCACATGCAGCCGGGCCGCATCGCCGAGCTGCAGCGAGCGCTGTTTGCGCACTACCCGACCGTGACCGCAATCAACATCGCCGACATTCTGGAAACTATCCAGCAAGTGGTTGGGCAGATCACGATCGTGATTCGTTTCCTCGCTGGTTTTTCTATCCTGTCCGGCATGGTGATCCTTGCGTCCAGCATTGCAAGCACGCGCTTCCGCCGTGTGCGCGAGGTGGTCGTGCTCAAGACGCTTGGCGCGACCCGTGCTCGCATCGCCGGCGTGTTTTCTATCGAGTTCGTCGTATTGGGCCTGCTCGCGGGACTAGCCGGAGCGCTTTTCGCGAACGGGCTCTCCCGCATCCTGTGTCACATTGCCGAGGTACCTTTTGTGTCAGACGGCCGAGCAAACGTAAGCGGCGTCTTGCTCACAGCGGCGCTTGCCGTCATTACTGGCTGGATTGCGAGTTTTCGCATTCTGGGGCAAAAGCCGCTCGAAGTACTGCGAGAGGAGTAGCGCCGGAGCGGTTGCCGACCGGCGTGGTTGCCCCCCAGGGATTCGAACCCCGATATGCTGAGTCAGAGTCAGCTGTCCTACCATTGAACGAGGGGGCAAAGCGTGTCAGCCGCGGTGGTAGAGCCTCGCGCGACTCCCTTGATACTACGGTTCCAGCGGGCTTGCGGTCAATGTGCGGGCGGCTGAAAGCGATGATAGCCTTGGGCGTTGAAGGCAAAGCCGCGCGTTGCTTGCTCGGCTGTGCTGAAGGGGGCGGATGCGGAAGAAAGTAACGATTGTCGGCGCAGGCAATGTGGGCGCGACCGCGGCACATTGGCTGGCGGCCAGGGAAATCGCGGACGTCGTTTTATTGGACGTTGTTGAGGGAGTTCCGCAGGGAAAGGCGCTCGACCTGCTGGAAGCAATGCCGATCGAAAAGCGTGATGTCGCGATCCGCGGTACGAACGACTACTCTGACTCGATCGACTCGGACATTGTGGTGATCACCGCAGGGATCGCGCGCAAGCCGGGCATGAGCCGCGACGACCTGCTGCATACCAACGCAAAGATCATGGCGGACGTAATTACGCGCGTTGTCGCCACCTCGCCGAACGCGATCCTGATTGTTGTGTCGAACCCGCTCGACGCCATGGCGCAGGCGGCGTTCAAGCACTCGGGCTTCCCGCGCGAGCGCGTGCTCGGCATGGCCGGCGTACTCGATTCAGCGCGCTTTCGGACTTTTATCGCGGAAGAGCTGAAGGTCTCGGTAGAAAATGTGACCGCGTTTGTACTAGGCGGCCATGGCGACACGATGGTGCCGCTGCCGCGCTACTCAACGGTTGCAGGCATCCCGATTACGGAGCTGCTCGACGAAACGGCGCTGGCGCGGCTGGTGCAGCGAACCCGCGAGGGGGGCGCCGAAATCGTGAAATATCTCAAGACTGGCTCGGCGTACTACGCGCCCGCCGCCGCCGCGATCGAGATGGTCGAGGCGATCCTGAAGGACAAGAAGAAAATCCTGCCGTGTGCCGCGTACCTTCAAGGCGAGTACGGGATCGAGGGATTGTTTGTCGGCGTTCCGTGCAAGCTTGGAGCGAAAGGCCTGGAGCAGATCATTGAGATCAAGCTGACGGCGGAGGAGCAGGCAGCTTTGCAGAAGAGCGCGGATTCGGTGAAGGAGCTGTGCGGGATTATCGGCGTTTGAAACGCCCGCTGGGGATGGACTGCACACGCAGCAGCTGCCTTGCGACAGCCTGCTCATCTTCGACAAAGAAGCGGCGCGAGACCATGGGTGCAGGGAGAAGGGGATCGGAGTGTCGTTCTGCTGCTCGACGATCCACGCGGCTATGGCCAGAAAGCCATACGCCGAGCTGGCTGTCCATAAGCCAGCTCGCGTAGATCGCTGCATTTCGGCGTGAAACTTTGTCCTACACCCGCTCGATCGTGACTGACTCCAGGACGACCGGCGTCTTCGGCTTGTCTTGCGCGCCGCGCGGGAGCTTTGTGATGGCGTCCACGATGGACTGGCCTTCAATCACTTCGCCAAAGATGGTGTGATTGCCTGTCAGCCACAGCGTTGGTGCGACCGTGATGAAGAACTGCGAGCCATTGGTGTTTGGCCCGGCATTAGCCATGGCGAGCTTCCCGGGCTTGTCAAACTTGTGCGGCGAGCCCTTGGTTTCGTCCTCGAATTTGTAGCCGGGGCCGCCCATGCCGGTGCCATCCGGGTCGCCGCCCTGCACCATGAAGTCAGGAATGACGCGGTGGAAGATGGTGCCGTCGTAGAGCTTCTTGCCGGTCTTCTTTTCGCCTTTGTGGGACCACTCGCGGGTGCCCTCAGCGAGCTCAGTAAAGTTCTTTACGGTCTTGGGGGCAACATCGTCAAACAGGCGGCAAACGATCTCGCCTTGGGTGGTCTGGAATGTGGCATAGGTGCCGGGTGTACGGGCCATCGTGTCTTGTTCTCCTTCGCTTATCTTACCGGGGCTTCGCCTGCGGTGCGGCGCTGCCGGCGGGTGCTGCTGTTGCAGGGGACGCCGGCAGCGACTGGCCTTCGGGCACAATCGTCACCGTGTTGAGGGTCACCGGCGTGAGCGGCTTGTCGCTGCTGTCGCGCTCGACCCTTGCAATCGCCTTCACGACCGTGACCGTCGCGTCGTCGCACTGTCCGAAGATCGAGTAGCTCCCGTCGAGCGACGGCTGGGGCGCTTCCGTGATGAAGAACTGCGAGCCGTTCGTGTTGGGCCCGGCGTTCGCCATGGCCAGCCGGCCTGGCACGTCAAAGGTCAGCCCCGGCACAATCTCGTCTGCGAACGTGTAATCAGGCCCGCCCAGGCCGGTACCCAGGGGGTCGCCGCCCTGGATCATGAAGCCCGGGATTACGCGGTGAAAGGTCGTGCCGTTGTAGAGCGACACGCCGTGCTGTTTCGCGCGCGTGTCGGGGTTGGTCCAATCCCTGGTGCCGGTGGCGAGGCCGACAAAGTTGGCCACCGTCGCCGGAGCTTCCTTCTGGAACAGCCGGCAGGTCATGCGGCCCATGCTGGTGTCGAAAACGGCGGTGGGGCCGGTCGGCTGCAAGGTCGGCTTCACGTTCAGGTCCGGCGAGTCGGGCAGGGCAGCGGGCGCGCCCGGTGCCGTTTGCGTGGTGGTCGGCGGGGCGGGAGGCGGTGTTGTCGCCTGCTGCGCGAAGGCGCCGACGGCCAGCAGAAAGGGGGTGAAAACGAGGGAGCGAAGAACAGGTCTCATGCCGCCTACTAGTGTAAAGCGTTGAGCGGCACAGCTGCTGCAGCGCTCCATCGATGGTGGGTTCTCAAGGTGCGGAGGCAGGCCGTCCTATGTCAGGACAAGGCGCCACGAATGGATGGCTCGCAACATCTCAGCTCAGCGTGGGTCAGTACCTCACGACTAAGAGACACAGTCAGTAGATCGAGGAGAAACGATGAACCGTACTTCAGCGAGCACGAAGCGCACGCGAAGCCGCATAGGCGAGCTATCGTGTACACGCGGCACATTGCTTGCAGCATTACTCGCGCTTGCAGCGCTTCCCAGCGGCATCGCAGCAGAGGCCCAGAGCCAGATCGCCATCGTGCCGCTCACAACCGCTGCCGCCCAGCCGCCTTCCGGCTATTTCGTGGATCCTTACCCGGTGCACCTGGCGAGCTTTGTCGGCACAAACGGGTTGCAGTTCTTATCGGGCACCACCAAAGCGATCCTGGCCTGCCCTGCGGTGATCGACTCGAATTGCCAGAGCATCGCGCCGATCGCGGTCACAACCGGCGCGCTCGAGCAGCAGGCCGCGGCTGCCGGCTCCAAACTGACGACCTACGATAATCTCAACATCTACCAGGACGAGACGGGCGCGCTGCACATGGCCGTCACCTACTACGTGACGAACCCTAAGTTTCCCAACGTCGGCAATTGGACAGTGATCGTGCACGCGCATCCAGTTAACCCGCAGCTTCCGGTCAACTGGGTAGCCGATACACTGCTTGTCGGCTCATTCAGCGAGCCAGCGAAAGCAAACTACGACGGCAAATACTTTGTCGACGGCGGCACGACTTATCTCGTCTACAGCAAGAACCTTTCCGGCGCGCCCGCGACACATGACGGCATAGTCGCGCAGCAGATGACCTCATTTACGCAGCCTGCCGCGAGCGAGCCGACCGTGCTGCTGCAGCCGGATGACGTGAATGGCGGCTTCAATTCAGAATTTTTCTACGTCAATCACACCAGTAACGCTTTCAAGCTCGTAGAAACCGGCAATATCACCAAAATTGATGGAAAGTACGCGATGGCGTACTCTACCGGCGCGTTTAACGAGACCGATTACAAGACCGGTGTGGCATGGTCTGACACGTTTTTGCCCGAGCCGGGCTCAAACTACAAGCGTGCGTTAAAGCTCGACGCAGCAGGAGTGTGGGGGCAGCCGGACCACTATGAGGTGCAGTACTTACTGCAGGCGCAGATCAAGGGCTGGCCGAACTATGTCGCCGGACAGGTGCAGGCGCCGGGTGTGCCGTCGATCGTGAAGGACGGTTCCGGGGTGTATCGACTCTTCTTCGCGGGCTACGCGCCCACGGTGAAGCCGCAAGCCGATGGATCGTTTAACGGAAGCTTTCGTCAGCCGTATCTCATTGACCTGAATATCCATATCCCGGCCGGGGCCACAGTCGCGGGTACCTCAAACGAGGAGCTGACGAATTGGATCACGCCGGTGACGCGCTAGCGGTTAGTGTACGCACATCGCAGCGATGGCAAGCAGGGGGGGCGCCCAAGCGCCCATCCGCAATAACCCGGATGTTCGTCCCATGCAAGATAAGCGGATTTCAAGGAGTTAGGACTTTCTTGCATTGACAGGCAGTCTCAGGCGGGCCTAGAACTCGGTTAGTCCGAATATCTCTGGCACAAGAGGCCTGGCTCATGCACTCGCTCGATAATCTAACGTTCGGCCAGTACAGCTTCGTCTATAACGCTCTCTCCTTTACGATCGCGGCGATGGGTGCGGCAACCATCTTCCTGTTCATCAGCCGTTCCCAGGTCTCCTCAAACTATAAGTCTGCCGTTACCATCTCCGGAATCGTGTGCCTCATCGCGCTCTACCACTACGTTCGTATCTTCAACAGTTGGGACTCCGCCTACTCAGTTACAAACGGGGTGGTGCGTCTGACCGGTCAACCCTTCAATGATGCCTACCGGTATGTCGACTGGATTCTAACTGTTCCACTTCTTGTCACTGAATTAATCCTGGTGATGCGTCTGCCCGGCGGCGAGAGCACCGTCAAGGCAAGCCGCCTCGCATTTCTCGCGGTCATCATGGTCGCTCTGGGCTACCCCGGTGAGATTGCCAACTCGAATACAACGCGGTGGATCTTCTGGGCGCTTGCCATGATCCCCTTTCTCATCATCGTGTATGACCTCTTCGCGGGTCTGCGCGACTCGATTGCCAAGCAGCCGGAGAATGCTCGGAGTCTGGTGAGCACAGCCAGGTGGATTGTGGTGCTGACCTGGAGCTTTTACCCGATTGTGTTTGTCTTTCCAATGCTTGGCTTTTCCGGGCCTGGCGCGACCGTGGGTATCCAGGTGGGCTACAGTGTCGCCGATGTACTGGCAAAGGCAGCGTTCGGCCTCTTTATCTACGCTGTCGCAGTGAAGAAAAGCCAGGCGGAAGCAGGGGATATGGGCCGCAGCCCGGGCTACGCCACTGCGGGAGCGGTCGGGCGATAGAAGTGCAGCCGTGAAAGTGAGAGAGCCGGACCCAGCGGGTCCGGCTCTTTTACATTGCAAAACGCCTGGTAAAGCTTGGACGCGCCGCTTTCTACCGCGTAAACACGTCCTTTACGGCTTGGATCATGACATCCCGGCTTACATCCGAGATCGCCTTGGTCAGCGGGATCATCTTCGGGCAGGCGTTGACGCAGTTCTGCGCGAAGCCGCACTCCTGGATGCCGCCATCGCCCATCAGCGCATGCAGGCGGTCTTCTTTGAGCGCCTTGCCGGTCGGGTGCTGGTTGAAGAGCTTGACCTGCGCGATGGTCGCCGCGCCCACAAAGCCGGTCTCCTCGTTGAACTGCGGGCACACCTCCATGCAGATGGTGCAGGAGATGCAGCGCGAGATCGGGTAGGCTTCTTCCTGCTCGGCGGGCGTGATGCGCGGGCCCGCGCCCAGGTCGTAGCTGCCGTCGACCGGCACCCAGGCCTTGACGCGCTTCAGGTTCTCGAAGATGACGCTGCGGTCAACGGAAAGGTCGCGCACGACGGGCATTTTTGAGAGTGGTTCGAGCCGCACAACGCCGTTTTCCTGCACCTTCTCGATCAACGCAGAGCAGCCCATGCGGGCCTTGCCGTTGACGCGCATCGCGCAGGACCCGCACACCTCTTCCAGGCAGTTCGCATCGTAGGCGATCGGGGTAGTTTCGCGGCCATCGGCGGTGATCGGGTTCGCCGCAATCTCCATCATGGCTGAGATCGCGTTCATGCCGGTGCGCATGGGCAGGTCGAACTTCTCCCAGCGCGGAGCGGCGTCCGGGCTTGCCTGGCGCTTGATCTCGATGCGGACGGTCTTGAGCTTTGCCGGGCTGCGTGTGTCTAGTGGTGCTGTTGTTGTTGCCATCTATAAACCTCGTGTGAAACGCCCGACGCACACACTGGTGGAGCATCTGCTCACCACCACGCGAAAGGGCTTAGTACGATTTCGATGAGAAGAGCCAAGAGTGACATCTTGATCTCTTCCTTGATGACGTTGCGCAAAAGACGACGGGCCGACTTGATCTTCAATTCCATGCGTCCTTACTTCACCGCGTCATACCGCCGCGGCCGCGGCGTGATGTACTGCGTATCGACCGCCTCGAACGTGAAGCGCGGCTCGTCCGCATCCGGTGCAAAGCTCGCCTTGGTCGTCTTCAAAAACTTTTCATCATCCCGCTCGGGGAAGTCCGGCTTGTAGTGCGCGCCGCGCGACTCATCCCGCAGCGCCGCTCCCTGCGTCACCACTCGCCCCAGCTGCAGCATGTTGTAGAGCTGCCGCGTAAACGCGAAGCTCGTATTGGCCCAGGCGCTCTTATCGCTTAGGTTAATATTCCGAAACCGCTCCAGCAGCTCCACAATCTTCTCGTCTGTCTCGCCGAGCGCCTTGTTGTAGCGGATGACCGTGACATTCTTCGTCATGGTCTCGCCGAGCTCTCGCCACAGCTTGAACGGGTTCTCGGTTCCGGTCGACGACAGCAGACGCCCATTAATCTCTTCCTGCCGCTTGCACTCGCTCTCGCCATAGCCGTTGGCGGGCGCGCTCGGGAGGCCTGCGGCGTACTTGAGCGCGTTCGGCCCGGCCTGGAAGCCGCCGTAGATGCACGAGAGCAGTGAATTGGCGCCGAGCCGGTTCGCGCCGTGGTAGTTGTACTCCGACTCACCGGCAGCAAATACGCCGGGGATGTTGGTCATCTGGTCGAAATCCACCCACAGCCCGCCCATGGTGTAATGCATGCCGGGGAAGATCTTCATCGGAACCTTGCGCGGATCGTCGCCGACAAACTTCTGGTAGATCTCGAGAATGCCTTCGAGCTTGCGGTCAAGCGTGGCCGCGTCAATGTGGGTCAGGTCGAGGTACACCATCGGCTGCCCGTCGATGCCGAGCTCGTGCTCGTACACGACCTTGTGAATGGCGCGCGTCGCTACATCGCGCGGCACCAGGTTGCCGTACTTCGGGTACCACTCCTCGAGAAAGTACCAGCGGTCCGCCTCGGGGATCGTGGTCGCCTCGCGCGGATCATGCAGTTTGCGCGGCACCCACACGCGGCCGCCCTCGCCGCGCGCCGACTCGCTCATGAGCCGCAGCTTGTCTTCTCCCGGGATCGATGTCGGGTGGACCTGGATGAACTCGCCATTGGCGTAGTAGGCACCCTGCTGGTAGACGGCCGATTGCGCCGAGCCCGTGCAGACGACCGAGTTGGTGCTTTTGCCGAAGATGGCGCCGATGCCGCCGGTTGCGAGGATAATCGCGTCCGCGTCAAAGGTGCGGACCGACATATCGCGCAGGTTCATCGCGCAAATGCCGCGGCACACGCCCGCGCCGTCCAGCACGGCCGAGAGAAACTCCCAACCCTCGTATTTGGTGACCTTGCCCTCGGACTCGTAGCGGCGCACCTGCTCATCGAGCGCGTAGAGCAGCTGCTGGCCGGTGGTTGCGCCGGCAAATGCGGTGCGATGGTAGAGAGTCCCGCCGAATCGACGAAAATCCAGCAGCCCCTCGGGCGTGCGATTGAACGGCACACCCATGCGGTCGAGCAGGTCAATAATCGCCGGCGCCGCGTCGCACATGTTTTTGACCGGCGTCTGGTTCGCAAGGAAGTCGCCGCCGTAAACCGTGTCGTCAAAGTGGGCGGCGGTGGTGTCGCCCTCCCCCTTCAGGTTCTTGGCCGCGTTGATGCCGCCCTGCGCACACACTGAATGCGAGCGCTTGACCGGAACGATCGAGAACAGGTCGACGGTGCCGCCGGCTTCGGCGATCTTGATGACGGCTGAGAGGCCCGCAAGCCCGCCCCCGACTACGATAATCCTTCGTGCTGCCGCCATCGTGAACCCTCAGTCCTGCGTATGTGCCTGCCCGATTGGGGCGGCAGCCTGGGTGCCTTCTGTAATTTGTAGCGGTGTTAGATCAGATGGCGCATTGCGGTATTTGGGCTCAATAAACGCCCACATACTGGCCAGTCCGACCGCGCACAGCAGCACGCCAACCGTGCCGCAGATCCAGGCTGAACCGCGCCGCGCACGCTCACCCGGCGTGATGCCCCACTTGGCCCCGAACAGCCAAACGCCATACGCGAAGTGGTAGCAGGTGGCGATCATGGCGATTGCGTAAATGGCCAGCATCCACGGGTGCGACAGTTCTACCTGCACCTTGTGAAACGCCGCGCCCGGATGATCCGGCAGGCTGACGCCCGAAAATCGCTGCCGCCACACGTGCTGGATGATGTAGGCAAGCGCGATGCCGCCCGACCAGCGCTGGGCTGTGTACAGCCAGTTGCCGGCCCACGGGTAGTAGACGACGTTGGACTTGCCGCGCAGCCAGATGTACATCCCGTAGCCCGCGTGGTAGATCAGCGGCAAAAAGATGAACACCCACTCAAGCACGCGCACAAACGGCAGCGCGTTGAGCCATTTGACCTGGGCCGCATAGGCGGCTGGGCCCTTGAGCGCCTCCCAATTCGAGACGAGATGCTCGATCAGAAATGCGCCGATGGGCACGATGCCGGTGAGCGAATGAAGCCGGCGCAGCAAAAACGAGTGGCCCTCGCCCGCGCGCAGCGGCTGCACGCCGCGGTTTCGGGTGCCCTTGCGCGCGCCTGAGTCCGGTCCGGGCGCAGGGAACTTGCGGGAAGGGGCGGCGGAAGGAGCTTGAACAGTGGTCGCCATGCGTCGGAGGAGACTCCTTGCGGCCCGAGCGCACTAGCAACAAGCGCCGTACCCGGACAACTCATTATTATTCGTCCGCATCGAGCGAGCGTCAAGGCTCCCCCGGCCAACCGATGTTGCCGCCCCGGTAAAGGCGGGTCGCCTCTACAATCATTCTCGAGAGAATGCTTCCCGAAGGGATCTTCGGGAGAAACGGCCAACAGATGCGGATGAAAGTGGTGGCGATGGCGGTAGCGGCGGGAGTGCTCATGGCAGGCAGCGTTGGCGGTGCGTCTGCATCAGCGGAAAACGCGGATTTTAGCCCGACAAACCCCTTCTATGCGGAAAGTACGCTCCCTTTCCACGCGCCGCCGTTCAACGCAATTCACGATGAGGATTTCCAGCCGGCGATTGAAGCCGGCATGGCCGAGCAGCTGCGGGAGATCCGGGCCATCGCAGAGAATCCCGCGCCGGCGACGTTCGAAAACACCTTTGTTGCCATCGAGCGATCAGGCGCGCTGCTGAACCGGGTGCAGCGGGTGTTTAGCGGCGTGACGGGAGCCAACACGAACCCGAAGCTCCAGGACGTGCAGCGGCAGGAAGCGCCGAAGCTGGCCGCGCACGCCGATGCGATCCACCTGGATCCGAAGCTGTTTGCGCGCGTCAAGGCGGTGTACGACCAGCGGCAGGCGCTCCATCTAGAGCCCGAGCAGCTGCGCCTGGTCGAGATCACGTATGACCGCTTTGTGCATGCCGGCGCTGAGCTGTCCCCGGCAGACCAGGCGCAGCTGCGCGCGCTCAACGAAGAAGAGTCGAAGCTCTCAAACGCATTTGAAACCAGGCTGCTGGCCGCGACAAAGGCAGCCGCCCTGACAGAGACCGAGACAGCCGCGCTCGCCGGTCTGAGCGAGGCGCAGCTGCAGGCCGCTGAGACCGCGGCAACCGCGCGCAAGCAGCCGGGCTATGTGCTGCCGCTGCAAAACACGACGCAGCAGCCCGGCCTGGCGGAGCTGCGTGTTCGCGGGACCCGCCAGGCGCTGTTTGAGAACTCCACCACGCGCGCTGAGCGCGGCGGCGATACCGACACGCGGGACACGATCGCCCGACTGGCGCAGGTGCGCGCACAAAAGGCAAAGCTGCTGGGCTATCCGACGTACGCAGCCTGGAAGCTGGAAGACCAGATGGCGAAAACGCCTGCGGCCGCGCTGCACTTTATGGATGCGCTCGTGCCCGCCTCAACGGCAAAAGCACGGGCTGAAGGCGCCGACATTCAGCAGGTCATTGACGGGCAGCAGGGCGGTTTCCAGCTCGCACCATACGATTGGGAGTTCTACTCGGAGCAGGTGCGCAAGGCGAAATACGACCTGAACGAAGCCGAGCTAAAGCCGTACTTCGAGATCGATAACGTGCTCCAAAACGGCGTCTTTTACGCGGCGCACCTGCTCTACGGCATCAGCTTTCGAGAGCGTCATGATCTCCCGGTCTACCAGCCTGACGTGCGCACCTTTGAGGTGTCTGACGCGGACGGCAAGCCGCTGGCGCTGTTCTATTGCGACTACTGGAAGCGCGACAACAAAAACGGCGGCGCGTGGATGAGCGAGTTTGTCGGGCAGTCCAGGCTGCGCGGCACGCTGCCCGTTGTGTACAACGTTGCCAACTTCACCAAGCCCGCCCCTGGGCAGCCGGCACTCATCTCCTTCGACGACGTGACTACCATGTTTCACGAGTTTGGCCACGCGCTGCACGGCATGTTTGCCAATGCCGAGTACCCGAGCCTGAGCGGGACGTCGGTACCGCGCGACTTCGTTGAGTTTCCCTCGCAGTTCAACGAGCACTGGGCGACGTATCCGGAGGTGTTCGACCATTTTGCGCGCCATTACCAGACGGGCGCGCCCATGCCGGCGGAGTTGAAGGCGAAGCTGCTGCGGGCGCGCACCTTCAACCAGGGCTACATGCTGACGGAGCTGCTGGCGGCGGCTGAGCTTGACATGCAGTGGCACACGCTGCCCGCGGACGCGCCGCTTCAGAAGCCGGACCAGTTTGAACAGCAGGCGCTTGAGAAGACCGGGCTCGCCCTGGCGGAGGTGCCGCCGCGCTACCGTTCCACCTACTTCATGCACATCTGGGGCAACGGCTATGCGGCGGGCTACTATGCCTACCTGTGGAGCGAGATGCTCGATGACGCGGCGTTCCAGTGGTTTACAGACCACGGCGGGCTGACGCGCGCCAACGGCGACCGCTTCCGGCAGATGGTGCTTTCGCGCGGCAATACGGAGGACCTGCAGGTGATGTACCGGACGTGGCTCGGGGCTGAGCCGTCGACGGCGCCGATGCTGCGGCAGCGCGGGCTGGAGGACATATCGACGCTGCCGCGCTTGCAGGTCCAGCCCAGCACGCTGCCAGGGCCCGCAGCGCGCCCCTAGTCGCGCTCTCGGGCAAGGAGAGCCGAGAGCCGCGGCAGCAGCTCCCTGAGCGCGGTGCCGCGATGGTTGAGTGCCAGGCGTGTGTCCATGCTGAGCTCCGCCATGGTGAGCGCAAGCTGCGGCAGCAGCAAGTACGGGTCGTAGCCGAAGCCATTGCCGCCGCGCGGTGCGGTGATGATCTGCCCTTCTACGAAGCCGTCCGCTGTCGCGAGGACGGAGCCATGCTGCACGACAGCAAGCACGCACTGGTAGCGCGCGGTCCATGGCTGCGGTGCGTGAGACCGCGCGAGTTCGCGGAGCAGGCGCGCGTTGTTGCGGGCGTCGGTATCTGCAATGAATGCTGCGTCTATTGGTGAACCCACTTCAGCGAGGCTGCTGTAGCGCGCCGAATAGACACCGGGCGCGCCGCCGAGCGCGTCCACGACTAAGCCGGAGTCGTCCGCCAGCACGGCGGCGCCCGGCGCAAAGCGGGCGTAGTACAAAGCCTTGCTGCAGGCATTCTCGATGAACGTGGTTCCGTCCTCAGGGGGCGCCGCGATCTCAGCCAGCGCTGGCAGCGGCTCCAGGGTCCACCTGCTGCCGTGCTCGGCTGCGGCTGCGGCAAAGTCGCGCAGTTTGCCTGGCGAGCCAGTCGCCACGTAGAGCGTCGAGCGCGTCAAGCGAGTATCTTCTGCACGCGGCGCGGCCGCGGGGCATGCTGCGCTGGCGCGGGCGGGGCAAAGCGAGGCTGGTTCAATGGGCAGCCCTCGCATCGCGGCACGCCGCCACAGTGCGTCTTGCCGACCATCACGATCAACGCATGAAACTCGTTGAAGTGGGCGACTCGGCTTTCCGGCGCTTCGTCATGGAATGCCGCGAGCGCCAGTCGTTGCACGTCGTGGTAGCGCGCGGCTTCGTGGATGAGCCCATGCCGCGTCACCACGCGGCGCAGGTATTCATCCACAACCATGACCGGCTGCGCCAGGGCATACAGCAGGATGGCATCGGCGGTTTCCGGCCCAACCCCGGGCAGCGCGAGCAGCGCCGCGCGGGTTTCGTCTGTCGGCGCCTCCGCCATCGTTGACAGTTCGCTCCCGTACCGCTCGTCAAGCAGGCGCACAAACGCCTGGATCGCCGCAGCCTTGCGCACCATATAGCCAGAGGGACGGATCAGCACCTGCAGCTCGTCGTAGGACAGAGCACGCAGCCCCGGCACCGTCAGCACCCCGGCTGCCTTCAGGTTGATGATCGAGCGCTCCACGTTGCGCCAGGACGTGTTCTGCGTCAGATATGCACCCACTACGGTTTCCATTGCTGTTTCCGACGGCCACCAGTGCTGCGGCCCATACTCCGCGACCAACGCGTCGTAAAACGCGCGCAGCGCGCGTGCAGGCGCGGGCGTCACAGCGTCTCGGCAGCTGCTGCGCCGGCCCGCAGCTGCTGCTTCCAGCCAAGCAGCTTGGCGCGCGTCGCGGCTTCTTCCGCTTCGGGGATCATGCCCTTGTGCTGGTACAGAATCGACATAGCCGTGTACGCGAGCACGTCGTCGGGAGCCTGCGCGGCAAGCGCGCGCGCGGCGGCAAGGCCTTCGTCATAGGCGCCTGCATCCTGCAGCGCGCGGATGAGGCCGTGCTGCGCATCCAGAAATGTCGGGTCCGCCGCCAGCGCCGCCCGAAAGTCCTCGGCAGCAGCTTCTAGCCTGCCCTCCGCGAGTGCATCCAGCGCGGAGTAGTACAACGATTCCGCCTGGTCGCGTGCGTCCTGTCGTTCAAGCGCCATTGTCCTGATGATAGTGGATTGCATCTAGCCTGATGGAGTTCCCAAGCAGTTCTGGAGCGTACGCGTGAGCACGATGAAAACCCATACTGACTATCTCTGGTTCAACACAAGCAAGGAGCGCGAGATGGTCCACATCACCCCGCAGATCGAGGCGATTGTGCGTGCCAGCGGTGTGCAGGACGGCCTTTGCTTCGTGTCGCCGATGCACATCACGGCGGCCATCTACGTGAACGACCATGAGAGCGGGCTGATTCAAGATATAAGCGAGTGGCTTGAGAAACTCGCGCCCGCGCGGCCCGAGTATCGCCATCACCAGACCGGCGAGGACAACGCGGACGCGCACCTGAAAGCGCTGTTGCTGCACCATGAGACCACGTTGCCCATCACCGGCGGCAAGCTCGATCTCGGCACCTGGCAGCGTGTGTTCTACGCGGAGTTCGACGGGCGCAGACGCAAGCGGGTGATTGTGAAGATTTTAGGTGTTTGACTCGCATGATGCGAGCGTACCGACGCGAC
>CAXUDF010000011.1:0-40126 GCA_964249695.1 uncultured Acidobacteriaceae bacterium | reverse complement strand
CGCCCTGAAAGGGCCGCCTCCCGCGCAGGGCGTCTTATCTGAGCTTCAAAGTCGTCAGCGCGAAGAGTGCAAAGACCAGCGCGCCGATCCAGAAGCGGGCGATCACCTTGGACTCGGACCAGCCTTGCAGCTCGAAATGGTGGTGCAGCGGGGCCATCTTGAAGATGCGCTTTTTCCTGAGCTTGTAGGAACCGACCTGGAGGATGACCGACGCGGCTTCGAGCACGAAAATGCCGCCGATAAAGGGGAGCAGCAGCTCCTGCTTGAGCGCGACCGCGACCGTGCCGATGGCGCCGCCAAGCGCGAGCGAGCCGACGTCGCCCATGAATACTTCGGCCGGGTGGGCGTTGTACCAGAGGAAGCCGATACTGGCGCCGACCATGGAACCGCAAAACACGGTGAGCTCCGAGACCAGGGAGTTGCGCTGGAGCTCAAGGTAGTCGGCGAAGACAACGTGGCCGCTGACGTAGGTCAGCACGGTGAGCGCGGCGGCGGCGATGATGGTGCAGCCGATGGCGAGGCCATCGAGGCCGTCGGTGAGGTTGACGGCGTTGCTTGAAAACACGATCACCAGCACGGTGAAGATGATGAACGGCAGAAACGCCAGCAGAAGCAGGTGCGGGGCCGCGACGAGCGCGGGGATCGAGAGCGCGGGGTGAAAGCGTTTGAGAAACGGCACGACGAGCTCGGTCGAGTAGGTGCCCTGCGTCTGCATGGAAACAAGCGCGACCGCGACGCCGGTCGACACCAGGACCTGGTAGCCCATCTTCGCGCGCGCCGTGAGGCCGAGGTTGCGCCGGTGCACGACCTTGATGTAGTCGTCGGCAAAGCCGATCGCGCCGAAGCCGAGCGTCGAGAGCATCACGAGCCAGATGAAGGGGTTCGACAGGTCGGCCCAGAGCAGCGTGGGCAGCAGGATGGAGATACAGATCAGCACGCCGCCCATGGTGGGGGTGCCCGCTTTTTTCTGGTGCGCCTGTGGGCCGTCCTCGCGGATGTACTGGCTGATCTGGAACTCGCGCAGCTTTTCAATCACGTAGGGGCCGATAAACAGCCCGATCAGCAGTGCGGTCAGCGAGGCAAAGGCGGTGCGGAAGGTGAGATAGCGAAAGATGCGGAAGGGCGAAACGTAGGGGAAGAGCTTCTGGTACAGCAGCCAGTAAAGCAACAGGGTTCTCCGGACTCGGTGGACGCGACGCGCCTTCATAGTACAGGCGCAGTCCCAATGAAATGCGCTGAAACCGCGGCGCACATGACGCTGGTGCTACAGCACGTTTACCAGTAAGGCTCCGGGGCGACTGGAAGAAAGCACCGCAAGGATAGAAGCCTCGTGACGGGGTAGAACTCGAGAAAGGGCGACGATGACCGCGCGTGCATTTGACATTGTGTTGTACGGAGCGACCGGCTTTACGGGGCGGCAGACGGTCGACTATTTCAGGAAGTACGCGCCTGCCGGAGTTCGCTGGGCAATTGCCGGCCGGAACCGGGAAAAGCTGGAAGCGCTGGCCGCGGGTGTTCCCGTTCTGGTCGCAAACTCCGGGAATCTCGAACAGCTCCGCGACGTGACCGCGAGCACCCGCGTCGTGCTGACAACCGCAGGGCCGTTTGCTGTGTACGGCGATGCGCTTGTGCAGGCCTGCGTCCGCACCGGCACGCACTACGTGGACATCACCGGCGAGGTGGCCTGGGTACGCTCGCTGATCGACCGCTTCCACGAGCAGGCGGCAAAGGGAGGAACCCGGATCGTTCCGTTCTGCGGCTTCGATTCGGTACCGGCAGACTTGGGTGTCCATGTACTTGCCGGGTATCTTGGCCCGGGTTTGTGTGAGGCCAGGGGGTACTTCCAGGCGAGAGGAGGCGGCCCGAATGGCGGCACCATCGCGAGCGCGCAGCAAACGTACGAGTCCAGCGCGGCCGAACAAGGGCGAGACCTTCGACTGCTCAGCCCCGAAATCACCGGCCCCATGCAGCCGATGGAACAGGACCCGACCCGCGCCGGCTACGACCGAGACGTGCAAGCCTGGATCGCGCCTTTCCCTATGAGCATCATCGACACCCGGGTGGTGCGGCGCAGCTGCAGCCTCGCCGGCGTGGACGTGGCGTACCAGGAGTTCATGATCTTCGAGGGTCCGATGGCCCGCTTTTCTGCACTAGGCGTTGCTGCGGGGACGGCCCTGTTCTACAAAGCGCTGCAAACACCGTCCGTGCGCAACTTCCTGGCTCGGCGGTTCAAGGCCGGGCAGGGTCCGTCGCCGCAGACCATGGACGAAGGGTGGTTCCACTGCCGGATGCGCGGCCGCACCCGGGCGGGGCGTACGGCAGAAGCCGTCATCGCGGACTGCGGCGACCCGGCGAACCGGGTCACTGTGAAATGCGTATGTGAAAGCGCGCTGGCGCTGGCCTGCGATGAGGCCACGCTGCCGCGAGCGGCCGGCATTCTGACGCCCGCCGCGGGGCTGGGGGACGCGCTGGTGGAGCGTCTTCGGGACAGAGGTATGGTGATCGAAGTCGGCGAGGTTGGAGCCTCGGCGTCCGCCAGGGATGGATCGGCATTGCGCTCGTGGCACCCTTCCGCTCGCAAGCGGCTTACAGCTGATCGGAAACCAAAGTAACGCAGACGCTTTCTTCCAAGCCACACGTCTGTAACCTCCCTCCTGCTGTTCCCTCTCAATGGAGCGCAGTCCCTGAAAGGGGCTCGTACACCTGAAAGGATCCGCTCCTGATGAGACCGTTGTCCGCCATCTTCCCCCTTGGCCTCTTCCTCCTGGCCGCTGTTCCTGGCTCGGCAGCCCTCGCCGCCTCCAACAGCTACGTGTACGTCGAAACCAATACCAAGCCGGTCAATGCGATTCGCGCCTTCAATCGCAATCCGGTTTCCGGCCAGCTCACGGAGCTGCCCGGCTCGCCCTTTCTGACCGGCGGTGCCGGCTCCGGGTACAGCGGCATTGCCGCCGGTCCTGATGACTCCGACCAGGAGATCGTGCAAAGCGCCGACCATACCCTGCTCTTCGCCATCAATGCCGGGTCTGACTCGATTGCCGTCCTGCGTGTCGGCAGCAATGGGGCGCTTACGCCGATCGCCGGCTCGCCATTCGGGTCTGGCGGCAGCGATCCGGTCTCGCTCGATATTGCCGGCAACCTGCTCTTTGTGGCCAACAAAGCCGGCGATCCGGCGCGGCCCACCACAGAGCTGCCGAACTACACGACACTCCGCATCCAGTCCAACGGCAGCCTCGTACCTTCCGGCGATGTCACCAACTCGAGCTCGAGCCTGCTTAACTCGACCATCTCCGTCGCTACAGGCTCCCCGCCGGAGCAGATTCACGTCATTCCCGGTACAGGGATCGTGTATGGCGACGACTTCCTCGGCAACCTCATCCAGCGCTTTGTCTTCGCCTCTGACGGAGGCCTCCACCAGTTCCCTCCGCTAGCCCTCCCGGCCTCCCTCTTTGCCGATACCACGACACCGCGGGTACCCCAGGGCTTCTGGCACCATCCCACGCAGCCGCTGCTTTACGTAGGCGTTCCGCTTAGCAATAAGCTGTTGGTCTACCAGCGGGACGGGCTCGGCGGCCTGACGTTCCTCCGCGCCGTCGCCAACCAGGGGCAGGGCATCTGCTGGATCCGCAGTAACCAGGCCGGAACGCGGCTTTATACAAGCGACACCATCACCAACTCTATCGGCGTCTACGACCTGTCCGACCCTGAAAACCCGGTGCAGATCCAGGAGCTGACCCTGGTTGGGCCCGGCACCGCTTTTCAGATCAGCCTTTCCGCCGACGAGAAAAGCCTGTACGTTCTGTCGCCGCGCACCTCTGACACAACACCGCTCGGGCAGGGCAATCTCCTGCATTCGCTCACCGTCGGTGCAAACGGTACGTTGAGCGAAACGCTTGCCCCGATCGCCTTTCCAAGTGCTTCAAACGCGCGGCCGCGCGGGATCGTGGCCGTTCCCGCCAGCTGACCCGTCCCGCGCCCGGGATCCACACTGCGAAGCATGCGTACAAAGGAGAGCCCTGGTTGGGCTCTCCTTTGTGTTCTTCGCCGTCCTCGACATTGCTGCCCTTGTGTACGCCCCACTTCGGTTTGAGCGCTGCTCTTGCGGCCGCTTTTGCTGCTCGCTCCACTCGTAATCCTCTGCATGGGTGGAGCACTGCTACCGCGGAGCGAGCTCCAGACCCTCAAGCGCCCGCTCCAGGCGCACCCCACGCGAGCCTTTGACAAGCACTGCATCGCCGGGGCGCAGCTCGCGCCGCAGCCAGGCTCCGGCTTCCTCCGCCGTGCCGAAGAAAAGTGCGGGCGTTTGGACCCGAGCTGCAGCTTCAGCCAGCGCAAGCGCCGCGCCCTGGACGCCGATGACCCAGTCTGCACCCGCCGCCGCGGCCTGCTGCCCACAGCTCGCATGCAGATCTCCGGTTTCTGGCCCGAGCTCGAGCATTTCACCGGCGACTACGATGTGCCGCTCGGCCGGGATCTGCATCAGTGCGCGGATCATCGCGGACAGCGCCGCGGGGTTTGAGTTGTAGCAGTCGTTAATGATGCGCGCGCCGTTTGCCCAAAGCAGTTCGCCGCGCTTGTCGCCCGGCTGCAGCTGCGCGAGCGCCGCAGCGCCGTCGGCGAGCGGGATGCCGGCTTCACGGCCGACCGCAAGCGCGAGCAAAGCATTCGTGACGTTATGGCTGCCCAGCAGGTTGAGCTGGACGGTTGTGGTGTCCTCCTCGGTATGCGCCTCAAACCAGACGCCCTCAGTCCCGCGCTCCTCCAGGCCCACGGCCCGCACCTTGACGTGCTCGCCCTGGCCCACCAGTACCGAACGCCCGCTGCGGCCGGCGGCAAAGGCCGCAACGCGCGGGTCATCACCGTTCAGGAAGGCAATGCCGTCCGGTTGGAGCGCATCCACCAGCTCGCCTTTTGCGCGCGCGATGCCTTCAATCCCGTCCGCGAAGTTCGCCGCGTGTGCCATGCCAACGTTGGTCACCACGGCCCAGTCCGGCGCGGCGAGCCGGGCCAGCAGAGCAATCTCGCCTGCTGCCGACATGCCCATCTCGATGACGGCGTACTGATGCTGCGACTCGAGCCGCAGTAGCTGCAAAGGAACGCCGAAATGATTGTTGAGGTTCCCGGCAGACCGGAGCGTCGGGTATTTTGCGCCAAGCACGGCCGCGACCATTTCCTTGGTGGTAGTTTTGCCGGCCGAGCCGGTCAGGCCAATCAGCGTGCCGCTCCAGTGCCGGCGCACCGCCGCACCCAGGCGCTGCAGCGCCGCCAGCGGGTCGTCGACCTCAATGCGGGGCAGGGTTTTGAGCTGCGCGTGCTCCGGAACGGCCAGGTTTACGCGCGCGACCACCACGGCTGCCGCGCCAGCCTGCACGGCGCCGCGGGCAAAGCTGTGCGCGTCGAAGCGCTCCCCGGACACGGCGAAAAACAGCTCCCCCGCTGCGAGTGTGCGCGTATCGATCGAGTACCCGCTTACCATGGTTTCGCCGTCGGCACGCAGGTCGCCATTCATCCACTCGGCGCAGGTCGCGAGCGCGAGCTTCATGGCTTATCCCAGCGAAAACCAAGGGCGCCAAGCGCCGCGGCTGCGACCTCGGCGTCATCAAACGGCAGCAAATCGGCACCGATCGTCTGCGTCTTCTCGTGCCCTTTGCCGGCGATTACCGCCACATCGCCCCCGCGTGCCTCGGCCAACAGCGCGTGGATGGCGCGCGCGCGATCTAGTTCCACCAAGTACCGGCCGCCGATCTCACGCAGGCCCGGCAGCACGTCGTCCGCAATCGCCGCCGGGTCTTCGCTCCGGGGATTGTCGCTGGTGAGGACGCACCAGTCGCTCGCCCGGCCGGCGGCCGCGCCCATCAGCGGGCGCTTGGCGCGATCGCGGTCGCCGCCGCAGCCGAAAAGCGTCAGCACGCGGCCATTGTTCGGCTCGGCAAACTCGCGCGCGACTGACAGCACATTGCGCAGGGCGTCGTCCGTGTGCGCGTAGTCGATGACCACAGTAAACGGCTGCCCGCGCTGCACGGTCTGGAAGCGCCCCGGCACGTGCCGCAGGGCTACGGCGCCCTGCGCGATGGTGCCAAGCGACAGCCCGCGCGCGATGGCTGCTGCTGCGGCGGCAAGCGTGTTCTGCACGTTGACTCGGCCGGTGAGGCCGGAGGTAATCTCCTGCGCGCCAAGGGGCGTTTGCAGCGTAAAGCGCATGCCGTCGGGCGCCAGCCGGATGTCCTCCGCGCGAAATTGGCCGACGCCGAGCCCGTAGGAGTAGAGCTCCGCGCCGGCTTCCCGCGCCTTCAGGGCGAGCTCGAGACCGCGGTCGTCCTCCACGTTGATGACCGCCACCCTCGGCGGCGTGCCGTTCGTGCCGTCGAACAGCGCCCGCTTGGCGGCAAAGTACCGCTCCATGGTGCCGTGGTAATCCAGGTGATCCTGCGTCAGGTTGGTGTAAATGGCGACGTCAAACGGCAGCCCGTAGACACGGCCCTGCTCAAGCGCGTGCGAGCTCACCTCCATCACCGCCTCGGTTGCACCGAGCACCGCGCCTTCCGCAAGCAGCTTGAGCAGGTCGCGGCTTTCCGGGGTCGTATGCGGCGCGGGGCGCACGTCGCCTGCGACGCGATACTCAATGGTGCCGGCGAGCACAGTTTTGCTGCCGCCTGCGCGCAGCATGGCGTCGAGCAGAAATGCCGTGGTGGTTTTACCATTGGTGCCGGTCACGCCGCTCAGCGCCAGCTGCTCTTCCGGATGGTTGTACAGGTTGGCCGCGAGCGTCGCAAGCGCGCGCCGTCCATGGGGGACCAGCGTAAGCGGCACGCGCGGAAACTGCTCGGCTAACTGCGCGAAAGCTTCGTCAGCGTCCGTGACGACAGCGACCGCGCCGGACTGAACGGCATCCGCGACATAGCGGGCACCATCAGAGGCGCTACCGCGCATGGCGACGAACAGCGAGCCTTTGCGCACCTCGCGGGAGTCGAACTCGACCGAGCGAACCTCGGCGCTTGCGGGGCCGGCGCGGCGGGTGATTTGGAGCCCGTGTTGGAGTTGGTCGAGACGCATGAGGGTTTCAGTCTTTCACGCCGCGATCCTTCGTCCCGCGGCGGATCCACTGACGATTCAGGAAGGTAACGAGCTGTCTCGGTCCCTTAGCAATTTCTCCATCAGGCGTGATGAGATATCTAGGGGAATTTGCGGATCTTCACCTAGCAGGAACTTCGTTCTCCGAAAAAAGAGCACGCGCCTCTCCGGCAATACTTGTACGGCACTCCAGGGGATAAACAGCGGCGGGTGTGCCAGTCGAAACAGAAAGTTAATGGCAAGCAGCAATCCTTCACGATTCGCACCGACCGTCAGGCAACTGCCGTAGTGAACGGTCCACCGCATACGGCCGGACTGAAAACGATGTTTTCGTCCGATGTATCGATCCTGCGCGCGGTAGCGTCTGGCCAGCGGGGGCCATCCTCCAATCACGGAGACGGTAGGACACACGAAGAGCCATAAGGCTGGGAGGAGCAAAAGCGGAAAGATTCTTCGAAGCGGAAGCCCTCTGGGTGCATTTGTCGGCAAAGCTCCTAGCGAGTAAAGCGCACGACAATCTCTGTGCCGGACGGAACGCGTGTGCCCGCAGCCGGTGCCTGCGCGCGCGCAAGGCCGCTGCCGATGATCTGGACGCCAAGGCCGGCGGCTCCGGCCTTTTCCATGGCGGCACGTACGGTGGCACCGGTGAAGTCAGGAACGGCGACGTTGGGGCCGGCGGCGAGCTTGATGCTGCCTTTTTGGGCGCCCTCCTCGGGATTTGCGGAATCGGAGACTTTCGGCGCAGGTACACTCGCTTGCGGCGAGGTCGCGATGCTGGGCGGAGCAGCCAGAGCAACGTTCGCGGGCACCGACAACGGCTTCCTGTGTGAGCCGCCGGCCGAAACTGCGGGTGCGGTCCCGGCCGGGGTTCCGGCGGCAGCGGCCTGGGCTTCCAGCGAGCTGCCCGCGCCTGCAGCAGGCGCTGCGGCCTCTGCCGCAGCAGTCAACGGGTGGCGCAGAGGGTCGTCGGCAGGCAGAGAGTTCAGGTCCGCGAACAAACCGTTCAGGTCGCCGACCGGCTCGGAAACGTCTTCGCGCACGTCGCGGCTGGCAGCAAGCGCCTTGTCAGCCTGTTCGCGCGGCGTCGCCAGGGGCTGGTCATGCGGCACGCCGAGATACTCCAGCACCTTCTGCGCCAGGTCCTGAAAGACGGGCGCGCTGGCCTGCGCGCCGTGGTGGCCGCCCTCGGTCGGCGAGTCCATGATGACCGCGATGGTCACAGCCGGATTGTTGATCGGCGCGAAGCCCACAAACGACGCGATGTACTTGGTTTTGGAGTAGGTATGCGTGCGCACGTCGATCTTCTGCGCCGTCCCGGTTTTGCCGCCGGCCGAGTAGCCGTTGAGCTGGGCCGTTCGGCCGGTGCCGTTCAGCACTACGCCTTCCATCAGCTTGCGCATTTGCGCCGAGGCCAGGCCGCTGATGACGCGGTGAGCGCCCGAGGGTAGCGGACTGGGCAGCTCATCGGCAGGCCGAAAAATCGCGGGCCGAAGGTTGCCCTGCGGGCCTTCCGGCGCGGCGAGCACGATATGTGGAGGCAGGTAGGTGCCGCCGTTCGCGATGGTCGACGCCATCGTGACAAGCTGGATCGGCGTTACCGCGACCTCCTGCCCCATCGGGATCGAACCGATGGTGGTAGGCTGCCAGCGCTCGGGCGGCTTGAGCAGGCCGCGCGTTTCGCCGGGCAGCTCGAGGCCGGAGCGCTGGCCGAAGCCGTAGGCGTGAATATAGGAGTAAAAGGTGTCCTTGCCCATGCGCTCGGCGAGCTTGATCGCGGCAACATCGCTCGATTCGGCGAGCGCCTGCGCCGTGGTGAGCACGCCGTTGTAGTGGTCGTCGTGGACGGTGCGGCCGGCGACGACGATCCTGCCGCCTTCGCAGTCGATCTTCTGGTCGGGCGTGGTGACTTTCTGGTCCAGCGCGGCCGAGTAGGTGACAAGCTTAAAGGTCGAACCGGGCTCGTATACATCGCTCACCGCGTGGTTGCGCAGCAGCTCCGGGGAGGTGTGTTTGACGTCGTTCGGGTCAAAGGTCGGTCGGATCGCGAGAGCCAGGATCTGGCCGGTGTGCGGGTCCTGCACCACCACGGTTCCGTTGAGCGGATGCACCCGCTCCATCGCGCGGTCGAGCGCCTGCTCCGCCATGAACTGAATATTGGCGTCGAGGGTCAGCTGCAGGCTCGCGCCCGGCGCCGGGTCGCGCTCGCTCGAGGCCAGCACGTGCCGCCGCGCATCAAGCGCGGTAAGCATGTGCCCGGGCTCGCCGTGCAGCTGGTGGTCGTATCGCTGCTCCACGCCGCCCAGGCCGTTGTCGTCAACGCCCACATAGCCGAGTACCTGCGCCGCGATGTCGTTCTCGGGATAAAAGCGTTTGAACTCCTTCTGGAAATAGACGCCCTTCAGTCCGTCGGTCCGGATCATCGTGCGCAGCCGCTCAATGACCGCCGAGTCCTGCTTGCGGGCAATCCAGGTGAAGTAGCGGGAGCTGTTGATGCGCTTCAGGATTTCAGGGGCTTCAGTAAAGTGATCGGCAGGATCGGTATGCAGCACCGACGCCAGTGCCGCGGCAAGCGCCGCGCGGTGCTCCAACGGGATCTCGCCGGGCACCGCGTAAATCGAGTCGACCGAGACAGTCATGGCCAGCTCGTGCAGGTCGCGGTCGTAGAGGATGCCGCGCCGCGGCGCCACCTGGAAGGTGCGCTGCTGCTGCTGCGCGGCGCGCGCGACCCATTCGGGGTGGTTCACCACCTGGAGCCACACCAGGCGTGCCGCGATCAAAGCAGCCCAGCCTAGAAACAGGGCCGCGATGACAAACACCCGCACCCGGCGCATGGGAGTCGCCAGGTTGGCTGCATTCCCTGGGGACCCTTGCGGCAGGCGGGCAAACGAGAAGGGTTTCACGCGGGCGAGAGTTCCATGGCCGCTGCAAAGTGTAGCGTATGACTACAAAAACTAAAGAGTGTGCCTCGGCTGGTCTCTGTCACTCTTACAGTGTCTACACCGACTATGCCGATGAACACCGTTCCCCGCTGCTGTATCTGCTTCACGACCGACGCGGCATACTTTGTGCCCGCCCTGCTCAGCGCAAAACAGGCGCGCCGGTTCGCATCCCCGGAGAAGGCAGAGGTCATCATCTTCGGCTTCAGCATGGACCCCTCTGTGCGCCCGCTGTTTGCCGAGGCATGCGCCGCGGAGGGCGTGGGCCTCGAGTTTATCGAGGACGACGTCGTCGAAGGGCGCTCCATCCTCGTGTCGCGCCTGCTGCTGCATCGCTTTGTGCCGAGCCAGCACACCCAGTTCCTGTTCATGGACTCCGATCTCCAGGTCACTCGTTCGCTCGATCCGCTGATTGACATCGACATCTCCGGCGGACGCTTCCTGGCCGCCGCTGACCCGTTCACCTTTGTAGCCAATGACGATTCGGCGCTGGGCCAGGACTTCCAGCAGCACCTCGTCTCGCTTGGACTGGGCCCGGAGCGAGCCGCCGGCTACTTCAACTCCGGCGTGCTGCGCATGGACCGGGATGGCTGGGAGCAGATCGGCTCAGAAGCCTGGGAGCTTCACAAAAAAGCGGCCGGCAGCCGCTTTCTCGATCAGGACCTCCTCAATCTTGTGGGCTGGCAAAAACGGCTCCCCCTGTCGCTCGCCTGGAACTTCCCCATCTTTTTGCGAAACTGCGGCGTGGAAGAAGAACTCCGCCCAAACGTGTACCACTTCATGTCGAATCCCAAGCCTTGGCACGGCTCGTTCCCTCCGTGGAACGCCGCGTTCAGCCGGCCCTACGTTGAACTTCTGGAACGCTACCCTCGGCTTGCGCCTTTTTGCCCCCGGCTCCACCCCGCAAAGCACGTCCTGTACCACCTGAAGCAGAGAAGAAAGCGTGTGACGGAAGGGCGCGCCTGGGCCGATGGAAAACGGCGGGAGCGGATGCGGGTGTACCAGCAAAGCTGCATCGTGTAGGCCGCGCCGGAGCCGTCCAGGGCGGAGGACTCGCTTACCGCCCCGGGAACACCGGGTGCGCGACCGCCAGCGCCGCCCCGGTTCCATCCCCGGCGAGCACGCTGTTCTCCGGGCGCACCACCTGCCCGGGCAGCGGGTGCTCCAGGCCCATCTGCCGAGCCAGCCGGTCAATGCGCGCGGGGTCGCTCAGCTGTGCTTCGCTCAGGCGCAGCTCGCGGTTCTGCTCTTCCAGCTGCACCAGCTGCTGCTTTTCTGACTCGAGGCGATAGCCGGACTGAATCGACTGGTAATGCTGCCAGCCGTAGAACATCACGATTGAAAAAAGCACCGCCATCGCCGTCGCAAATGACCGCATTTCGCGCTTGCGCGCCGGGCACTGCGCTTTCACCAGGCGCGAGTTGTCGAGTCGGCGCGTAAACAGGATTTCGGGCGTAGGGCCGCGGCGGGCTCGCTGCTCCGCCATCCAGCGCATACTGCGACCGCTGTTCGGGACCGTGCTGCTTCCACTCTCCCGTGCTATCCCGAAGATCTCCGCCAGTGCGTGCGTCGCCATCCCTGCACCCTCTTTTGTTCGCACATCCACGTCTGTGTTGCGATTCCTGCTTTGCTCCCCTGCCTGCGATCGGGCCAGATCGCTGTATATGGAAGGGGGTGGTACGCGGTTGGTTCCTACGTGGGTTTGTCTTTCGCCTTGTACTCGGCAGGACAACCTGGCCCGATCCTGTGTGCTCAGCCGCGCGGTGCTCGCTGCGGCGTCGTTGCCAATCTTTCTGCGGCCCGCATCTTTGCGCTGCGGCTCCGCGGGTTCGTTCGTATTTCGTCTTCCCCTGCGATCACGGGCTTGCGCGTCAGCACCTCGTACCAGCCGCCGTCCTTACCCATCCGCATTGCATCTTTCGCCAATCGGTCTTCGAGCGAGTGGAAAGAGATCACCACCAGGCGCCCGTCAGCCTTCAATAACTTCGGCGCAGTTTCAAGCAGCGCCTTGATTTCGTCCAGCTCACTATTCACATAAATCCGGAGAGCCTGAAACGTCCGGGTCGCCGGGTGAATCTTGTCGCCTTTCCCCTTCCCTTTCATTGTTGGGGCCGCGGCCCGCACCACTTGAGCTAGCTGCGCTGTCGTGTGTACGGGCCGGGCCCTCACAATGGCTCTGGCGATTCTCCGCGACCTCCTTTCCTCTCCGAATTCGTAAATCAGGTTGGCGAGATCGTTTTCGTCCGCCTGATTTACCACTTGTTCGGCCGTCAGCGCCCCGTGCGTGTTCATCCGCATATCCAGGGGCCCATCGGCCTGAAAACTAAATCCGCGATGCGCCTGGTCCAGGTGCATGGAGCTTGTGCCGAAATCGGCCAGGATGCCGTCCACACCCTCTGCCGGCACAAACTCGGCAATGCGGCTGAACTCCGCATGGTGCAGCTCCAACGCCGGCATTGCCTGCCCCAGCTCCGCCGCTACCGACCCGAGCCTTTCTCCGGCAAGCCGCAGGGCTTCCGGATCCCGGTCCAGCCCGATCAGCCGGCCAGACGGCCCGAGCGCGCGAGCTATCGCACCGGCATGCCCGGCAAAGCCCAGGGTGCAGTCCACGTACACCCCACCCGGGCGCACCGCTAAATACTCGATTGCTTCGTTCCAAAGAACTGGCACATGCCGATCATCCCCATCGCGCATGTGCGGCCCCTCAAGGCCTTTCCCTGCCTGCTACGTATTACCCGCTACAACCCAAACCCTGCCAGCAGTTGCTGGTCTTCTTCCGTCAGTGGGTTCGCTTCCAGGTTCTGCTTAAAGCTTTCGTGGTTCGTCACTTCCAGGTACGTCTGCATACCGAACACCACCACATCTCCGGTGACCTTGGCCTGCTCCCGCAAAATCTGCGGCAGCAGCACCCTTCCCTGCTCGTCCATCTTGCTCATCTGCCCGAAGTAATTCAGTCGATCCAAAAGCTTCTTCTTTACCGGGTTGAAGCTCGGGATCAGAGCCAGCTTTGCTTCAAACTTCTCCCACTCCTTCAACGGGTGAATCTCCGCCACCTTGCCGTCCTTGCTCGTGATGTAGAACTGCTCGCCATACTCCTCATCAATGCGGCGCTTGAACTCTGCCGGCAGTTTCAGCCGGCCTTTCTCATCAACCCGGGCTGGATGATTGCCGCGGAACATTGT
Organism: uncultured Acidobacteriaceae bacterium; assembly: GCA_964249695.1. GTDB lineage: Bacteria > Acidobacteriota > Terriglobia > Terriglobales > Acidobacteriaceae > EB88. Next base: position 26,937 of record CAXUDF010000011.1, on the reverse strand, counting down.
TTTTGCCCTTCAACACACACGCCAATATTTACGACATGAAAAAAGGTCTGGCACTGCCACTACGATTCGGATTGGGGGCGGGATTCGCTTGCGACTCCACTTTGAACCACTTTTGACCACAGACTAGCGAAAGCGCGAGAGCTTGCCTACGGTTTTTCTTTAAGAATTACTGGATTTCGGTTACTAAAGAAAGAAAGCCGTGGAAGGCCTGTGCAAATCAATGGTCAAAACCAAATGTGAGTTTCCATTCCTGATTTCCATTCGTTTGTTCATCTTCCCTTTGGCGGAATTGAAACAGAATGGAAGTTTCTTAGTATGGATTCTGCGGCGTGCGCTTTGGTGTCGACACCGGAGCTTGCCTCATGGTAGATCGCTCGCGGATGCGTCAAATCGCGGGGCAGGATCGCTCCCTGCGGCACTTCGGTGTGAAAAGGTTCGCCAATAGGCTCGCACGGCCGCGTGTCGAGGGACCACAAAGCGCTAGACGCGGCTGCGCTCACGGATGCGCCGCTGCAGGTAGCTGGCCAGGTAGATGACGACGGCGATGTTGAGCAGGGTGAAGACGCACTTGGGCCAGTTGGGTTTGCGGAGGATCTCAAAAAATTCCCAGGGCAGGAACGAGGCGGTAACCACTAAGGTCAGGTACTCCGCCCAGGGTTTGCCCAGCACGAGACCGGTTCCCTCAAGCACATCCACCGCCGCGTAGAGGAAAATGCCGATAGAAATCTGGCGCAGGCGATGCGGGCTGATGAGGGCCACGCGGTCAAGAATGCGGTTGACGAAGCGGCTCTCGGGGTCAAACCGCAGATCGACGATCCAGTGCGTGACTACGGTGACCAGATCACGATGCACGAGGTGGAGCGCGCCGAAGCCGAGGGCAACAAACAGCACTGCTTTGAGGAGCTTGCCGATGCCGATGAGAATGAGCCAACGGTTGGTGCCGGCGGCCAGACGAGTCGGAGTGGAGGTCATCTGCAGCATGGTGGGCAAGCGCCGGGCTTATCTTCAGCATACGCAAAAAAAGCCGACTCCTGCCCCCGGAACACGCCATAGGAGCCGCTGGCGGAGTCGCCCAGGCGAAGAACGGCTCTTTTGCTGCCCTCGTGCTGCAACCGACAGAGCCCATTCGGGTAGGCGGCACTCACTCCAGCGAGCAGCCGCACCGCCTGCCGCGTAAGGGCGGCTGTATTGATCCGGGAAACTTTTACGCACATGAATCCAGCTATGAGTAAGGCGCGTTTCCTGATTGGGTCATCACAGAAGCTGCATGCAACGTTATCCATGACCGTCAAACGGCTCCGCTGAAAAGATAACTCGGTAGCGTGGCAAGTAAGCCTTGCATTCAAATCGGCACTCAGTCGAGTTAAGGGGACAGAATGAAAAAGCAATCGATTTTTGCGGCGGCACTTCTTTTCGCTATGAGTTTTTCCGCAATCGCCAGTGCGCCAAAGGATCCAATGGTCGGTGGCGCAGCTATGTATCCAACGAAAAATATTGTTGAGAATGCTTCCAACTCAAAGGACCACACGACGCTGGTAACAGCCGTCAAGGCAGCCGGTCTTGTGGACACACTAGAGGGTCCGGGCCCATTTACTGTGTTCGCGCCTACGAATGAAGCCTTTGACAAGCTGCCTGCGGGCACCGTCGATACGCTCCTGAAGCCTGAAAACAAGGACCAGTTGACCAAGATCCTGACCTACCACGTGGTGCCGGGCAAGTTCACCTCGAAGGACATTGCAAAGCTGATCAAGACTGGCGGTGGCAAGGCGGAGATCAAGACCGTGCAGGGCGAAACGCTCACGGCCACCATGCAGGACGGCAAGCTGATTCTGACGGACCAGAAGGGCGGCACCTCGACCGTGACGATCCCGAACGTCATCCAGTCGAACGGCGTCATTCATGTGGTGGATACGGTGCTGATGCCGAACTAGCCGGGTGGATGGCTTGGCACAGACGGAAACAGCGCCCTTACAAGGGCGCTATTTCCTTTTAAACGCATAACTCAATGAGACACGTTGAATAGTTGAAGCTGATCTCTACCGGCGTCTCCCCTTACGCCGGCAGCCTACCGCGCCGCGGCGATCTGCCGGCGAGGAAGCGCGCGGAGTATCGGCTGCAGACGGGCGAGAGCGGCCTCGACGGTCACGCCGTAGCGGGCGCGGAGTGCGTCGACTTTCCCGTGCTCGATAAAGCGGTCAGGCCAGCCGATGCGAACAACCGGGGTCGCCATGCCGGCTTGCTCGAGCTCTTCAAGGACGGCGGACCCGAAGCCGCCGGCAAGCACGTGGTCCTCAAAGGTGACCACCGCGGCGGCGTCCTTGCTGTAACGGAGGAGCAGGTCGCTGTCGAGCGGCTTAACGAAGCGCGGATTGATGACGGCGACGGTGAAGCCCCGGCCTTCGAGCGCGGCGCCGAGCTCGAGCGCCATAGGGAGCAGGGCTCCGAGACCAAGAATGACAACCTCTTCCGGCGCGGGACGGTGCTCAGACCGGCGGCCTGTGCCCTCGGTGCTGTATACGAGCCTGGCACAGCCTACGGGGATGGCCTCGGGGTGCGGCTTGACGGTAGCACCGGGGCCTATGCCGCGAGGGTAGCGGATGGCCGAGGGGCCGGGGTGGAGTGACGCCGTGAGGAGCATGTCGGCGAGCTCGTCCTCGTCGGACGGCACCATGTGGATGATGTTGGGTATAGGGCGCAGGTAAGCGATGTCAAAGAGCCCATGATGGGTAGCGCCATCGTCGCCGGACAGCGAGCCGCGATCCATGCAGAAGACGACGGGAAGGTTCTGGAGGCAAACGTCGTGCAGGATGGGGTCAAACGCGCGCTGCAGAAAGGTGGAGTAGATGGCGCAGAAAGGGCGGAAGCCGCGCGTGGCCATACCGGCAGCGAAGACGACAGCATGCTCCTCCGCGATGCCGACGTCGAAGTAGCGCGTGGGGTGGTGGGGCCGAAACAGGTCGAGCGCGGTGCCGTTGGGCATGGCAGCGGTGATGGCAACGATCTTCGGGTCCTGGTCGGCGAGCTTCACCAGCGAGTTTGCAAACACCTCGGAATACGTGGGCTGGCCGCCCTGGTGGGTGTGGCCGGTTTCAGGGTCGTAGGGGCCGAGGCCGTGGAACTTCTTCTGCCCGTCAAGGGCGGGCTGGAAGCCGCGTCCTTTTTGCGTGATGGCGTGCAGAAGAACAGGGCGCTCCTGCTGCTTGAGAAACTCGAACGTCTCGATGAGCAGGCCGATATCGTGGCCGTCGAGCGGGCCGTAGTAGGTCAGTCCAAAGTCCTCGAAGAAGGAGGACGGAAACATCATGCCCTTGGCGGCTTCCTCAGCGCGGCGTACGGCCTGCTTGGCCGCGCGGCCGCCGATGCGCTCCACCAGCTTGGTGGCACCCGAGTGCAGGCTTGTGACGTTCTTGTTGGTGACGATTTTGTGAAGAATGCGGGCGATGGCTCCGACATTGCGATCGATAGACCACTCGTTGTCGTTCAGCACGACAATCAGGCGGCGGGTCTGGTCGGCAATATTATTAAGCGCCTCAAAGGTCACGCCATTGGTAAAGGCGGCGTCCCCGGCAAGCGCGACTACATGCTCCGTGCCGCCTGCGAGGTCGCGGGCGACGGCCATGCCGAGCGCGGCGGAAAGCGCGGTACCCGCGTGGCCCGCGCCGTAGCTGTCATGGGAGCTCTCCGAGCGGAGCATAAAGCCGTTCAGGCCGCCGGACTGCCGAATTGTATCGAAGCGGTCTTCGCGCCCGGTGAGGAGCTTGTGAACGTAGGCCTGGTGTGACACGTCGAAAACAAACTTGTCTTCGGGCGTTGAGAAAACGTAGTGCATGGCCAGGGTAAGCTCAACCACCCCGAGATTGGGACCGAGATGGCCGCCGGTGCGGGCTAGGGAGACGATGAGCCGGTCGCGGATCTCCTGTGCGAGGGACTCAAGCTCGGTAATTGAGAGCTGCTTGATGTCAGACGGCGATGTGATGGTGCCGAGTCGAGTACCCAATGCTGCTCCCTGCGCCCAGCCTGGAGAGCTCCGCCGTCTGGCGCTGCCGCGCGAAAGCCGGGCGCGGCGGTTTTCCCCTGACCTTCCACTATAGCAGTGGGGCCGGGGCGGCTTGGGTCTGCCACTCGGGGGTCGTTCCCGAAACGGGAATGGAATAGCAGACAGGTTCAAAGCGGGAAAGCTCAGTCAGAAGAAGCGAGAATGTCGGCTGCGATCGGAGTGGCCTCGGGTAGCGTATTGCCAGGCGGGGAGAAGCCGGGCAATTCGGAGCCGAACACCCCCTCCCACTTCGCCAAAACGGCAGCGGCAAGGCAGTTTCCAGTGACGTTGATGACGGTGCGGCCCATGTCCATGAGGGTGTCGATGCCGAGAATGAGGAAGATCGGGGCTTCCGGCAGATGGAAGGTGCCGGCGGTCGCGAGCAAAACAACCAGAACGGCACGGGGAACGCCGGCTACGCCCTTGCTGGTGAGCATGAGAACGAGAAGCATGGCGAGCTGTCGGCGAAGCCCGAGGTGCTGCCCCGCGGCCTGCGCAACGAACAGCGAGGCGATGGCAAGGTAGAGAGCGGACCCGGCAAGATTGAAGGAGTACCCGGCTGGAATGACGAATCCGGTAATGGCGCGCGGCACGCCAAATGCTTCCATGGATTCGATGGCGCGAGGTAGGGCGGCCTCGGAGGTGCTGGTGGCGAATGCGATGGTGGCGGGCTCGGCGACAGCGCTGAGGAACGCGCGAACGGGAATGCGGGCGAGCAGCGCGGCAGGAAGCATGGCGAGGAGGACAAAGGCGGCCAAAGCGGCGTAGAGGGTAAGCAGCAGGCGGCCGAGGTTTGCAAGCACGCCGACGCCGGCGGTCGCGACGGTAAACGCCAGCGCCGCGCCGACGGCTACGGGCGCGAGGTACATCACGAGATTGGTGAAGGCAAACATGGTGGCAGTCAGCGACTCGATGAGAGCCAGCATGGGCTTCTGCTTCGGCTCAGGCACGCGTCGAAGCGCCAGGCCGAACAGCAGGGCGAAGACGGCGACCTCGAGGATCTGATTGTCCGCGACCGCGTGGGCGAGGTTGTCAGGGAAGGCGTGGAGGAGAAAGAGCTGCCAGGTGGCTTCGGGCTGCGGCTCGGTCGCGTGTGTCGCCGTGGGTACTACAACGCCCGCGCCGGCCTGCGAGACGTTGATGGCCAGGAGGCCAATGGCAAGGGCGACGGTAGTGAGAACCTCGAAGTAGACCAGTGTGCGCCAGCCGAGGCGGCCGATATGGTCTTTGCCTCCACTACCTGCGAGCCCGGTGACCAGGGTGCCAAAGATAAGCGGGGCAACAATTGCCTGGATGAGGCGGAGAAAGATGTCGGAGAAGACACGGCAGGCGAGAGCGGCGTGCGGCAGATCAAGGCCGAGCTCCACGCCGAGTGGCATGGCAAAGAAGATCCAGGAGGTGAGGGAGCGACGGCGCAAGGGGTAGAGGGCGGCAAGCGCGAGCGCGGCGAGGCGCAGGGGGAGCAGTGCGTGTGGGGCGGCGAGGCCGGCGGCCCAGAGCAGGCTGCCGGCAAGCGGCACGAGGGTGGCGGCGCCGAAGTGGGGTTTGCTCCCGGGCATCACCGGACCAGCATAGTGGGTTGAAGCGCGAAGGCGCTCAAGGTGCGCCCCTTCGACCGAACTGCGGGGCAGTTCGCCCTGCTCTCGGGTGCCCTAAGAAATGCGGCGATTGCCTCGGCCGCTCTTCGGGCGGGATGACGCGATCGGCGGCCTGGTCTGGCACTTGTGCTGCTCTGGGGAAGTCTCCACGTCTTCGGCGATACTCGTGCGCCGGACTGCCAGTCTCTGGCTTCTCGCTGGCAAGCCGGTTGAGTACAAGATCCGCAGCAGACTGCCGCTCGCCGGACTTGGGTAAGCTCCGATCTGCTAAAAACCTCGCCCAGGAACGATCGATCGCTGAATCTGACGCTTTCCCGACGCGGAAAAGCCATGCTGACCCTTCTGCCTCCGCACGGCATGTGTCCCCGCGGTGGTCAGGAGCTGAGTTCGCCGGAAAGCTCATCTTCCGAGGAGTTCCACTCGGCATCGAGAGCCTCCTTCATGCGATCAAGGAGCGCTTGCCGATCGGGCTGTTGACCGGGAGCAGCAGTCTGCTCGAAGGTGTTGGCGATATGGCCGGCAAGGTCGGCGAGCATGGTTCCCCATGCAGCGGGGTCGTCCCAGATGCCGGCGCGCAAGGTGATGTGCTGTTCGCCGTCGGCGATCCAGACGCGAAGCAACTCAAAGGAACGGCGATCATTGCGGGCGGCGGGCGGGACTTGGAGTTGGGTGGTTTCGGCCATGGGAGCTCTCCTCTCTAAAGCTTACGTGCGCTCAGGAAAGTCGGTAATGGGGTGCGTAAGCATGTCCAACTCCGCCGTGGTCTGCGCATCGTGGAAATCGCGTCATGCTTTGCTTTCCCGCTCGGATAGAACCACGTTGACCACGCGGTTGCGAACGTTTGTAATGTTCTCGAAGGGATGCTGCGCATAGATAGCTCTGTAAGCATGCTCTGCGGTGAGCCGGTTAAAGCATTGGGCTTGCTCGACCGATAGGCATTTATCTCGCATTGGGCGACGCACACCTACCTCCGTATACAACATGTAGTCCGGACTGAGCGGCATCATGATGGTTGTTCCCGGGCTATCCCAGCCACCGCCGAACTTAGTTCCTACACCTGGAGGATTGAATTTAATCATGGGATCATCGCTGGTTAGAAGCGACACTCCAGTGGGCGCCTAAGCATATTCCATCGATGACCCATCAAGATTTCTCAGGGACCTGTAAGAAGGCGTTTTAGTTCGTGTAGAAACAAGCTCCTTCCGGCAAGCGCTTCCGTTCGTAGATAAGCAGTGCCGCCGGCTTGCCGTACATCCAGCCTGGTCGGGATTGACCCCTGGAGGAGGCGACTCGCGCTCTCATCGAGAGGCGAGACTTGGCATTCAGATCCGCTACTCTCAAGTTTCTTCTTCACGTCTTTGAGAGACTGATTCATAACTTGAGGTATAAGCGGCTTCCAGGCTTCCAAGCACCTTATGAAACTAGCAGGAGTTCGCAGTTCCTGTGCAGCTATAAAACGAGTAAGCACCTTCCGATCATCTAAGGTTATCGCTGCACCCAGCGACAGCCTTCTCTATAACGCGGCTTGCCGGAGCATCGATTCCTCGGGATAACCACTGTTCCAACTCGTCGCCTTCCGTGCCTGTTCTTACGCTGGTATATAGGTGTTCGTGATGTGCAACCGCTCTAGGCGAGTAAGTTTCCCATTGAGGCATAGAGATGTGCGGAACAAGGGTTCTATAAACGTTGACCTTACCTTCACTGGTAAATCGCTCAAGGTAGAAGCAGGAAACATAATGATTTCTGCGTGTAATAGGCATAACTTTCAAAGTTTAGATCATCCTGCGGCTTTCAGCAGATGAGTTGAAATAGAAAGTTATGCTTGGCACACCTGAGTTACCAAGCGCCTTGTGTGCGGGCATACTCTGATGAAAGTAGATCCTTCGCTGCGCTCAGGATGACCCTTTTATGCGGGGTTCCATCCGAATGATTCTGTACTGTTATGAGTGATACCAAAAAGACCCGCCACGAAGTGGCCGCCTCGCGCGTAGCGGGTCTTGCTCTACTTACTCCTTTTCCCTACTCGTCGTTTTCACGCAGTTTCGCCAGGCCGGCGAAGTCTTCCAGGGTAGTGGTATCGCCTTTGATCTCCCCATGCTCGGCAAGCTCGCGGAGGAGCCGGCGCATGATCTTCCCGGAGCGGGTTTTCGGCAGCGCTTCGACGAAACGAACGTCATCAGGACGGGCGAGCGAGCCGATCTCTTTGGCAACCCAGGTGCGGAGCTCTTCGCGGAGCGCCGCGGACGGCTCCGTGCCGGACTCAAGCGTGACGAAGACGGCGATAGCCTGCCCTTTCATCTCGTGCGACTTGCCGACGGCGGCAGCCTCGGAAACGCGGGTGTGGGCGATCAGGGCGGACTCGATCTCCATGGTGCCGAGGCGATGGCCGCTGACGTTGATGACGTCATCCACGCGGCCCATGAGCCAGAAATAGCCGTCCTCGTCGCGGCGGGCACCGTCACCCGAGACGTAGCAACCGGGGATCTCGGAAAAGTAAGTGGCGAGGTAGCGCTCGTGGTCGCCCCAGATGGTGCGGGCCAGCGACGGCCAGGGCTTGCGGATGACGAGCAGCCCACCTTGTCCAGTGGGAACCGGCTCACCCTGCTTATTCACGATTTCAGCCGCGATGCCGAAGAAGGGAACAGTGGCGGAGCCCGGCTTGGTCGCAATCGCGCCGGGGAGGGGCGTGAGCATGTGGGCGCCGGTTTCGGTTTGCCACCAGGTGTCGACTACCGGGCAGCGGTCTCGCCCAATTTCGTGCGAGTACCAGATCCATGCCTCGGGATTGATCGGTTCGCCGACCGTACCCAGCACGCGAAGGCTCTCGAGGCCGGCGGCGCGGGGATAGTCGGTGCCCCATTTCATACAAGCGCGGATGGCAGTGGGAGCGGTGTAGAAAGCGGTGACGCGGTGGCGGTCGATGAGCTGCCAGAAACGGCCAGGATCAGGGAAGTTGGGCGCGCCCTCGTACAGGACGGTGGTGACCCCGTTCAGCAGCGCGCCATACAGCACGTAGGAGTGGCCGGTAATCCAGCCAACGTCGGCGGTGCACCAGAAGACGTCGTCGGGGTGGAGATCAAAGACCAGTTTGGTAGTGAGATAGGTTTGCACGGCGTAACCGCCGTTGGTGTGGACAAGACCCTTGGGCTTGCCGGTTGTGCCGGAGGTGTAGAGAAGAAACAGCGGGTCTTCCGCGTTGAGCTCGACTGGCGGGCAATGCGGGGCAGCAGCGGCCATCGCGTCATGCCACCAATGGTCACGGCCGGGACGCATCGACGTCGGCGAGCTGGTTCGCTGGAAAACGATGACATGGCGGACGTCCGGGCACCGCTCAAGCGCCTGGTCAACGCTGCGCTTGAGGGGAATCTCAGTGCCCCTGCGCCAGGTCGCGTCCTGCGTGAGGACGACGCGGCAGTCCGCGTCAAGGATGCGGTCGGCAATGGCATGCGGGGCAAACCCCCCAAAGATGACGGAATGCACCGCACCGATGCGGGTGCAGGCGAGCATCGCGACGGCGGCCTCGACCGACATACCCATATAGATGGCAACGCGGTCGCCCTTCTGCACGTGGAGCGAGCGGAGCATGCCGGCACATCGCTCGACTTCGGCGAGCAGCTCCGCATAAGTAAGGGTGCGGGTGTCGCCGGGCTCCCCTTCCCAGATGAGAGCGGGATGCGCGCCGCGCCCGGCACGGACATGCCGATCCAGGCAGTTGTCGCTCATGTTCAGGGTGCCGTCAGCAAACCAGCGCGCATCGGGGAGCTCGCCGGTCAGCGACTCCACGGGTTGCCGGAACCAGTGCAGCTCGCGGGCAATCCTGGCCCAAAATGGGCCAGGATCCTGGATTGATTCCAGATAAAGCTGATCGTATGCGGCGCGGCTGCCGATATGGGCCTGAGCGGCGAAGGCTGCAGGAGGAGGAAACAGCCGAGTTTCCCGCAAAGTCGAGGTCAGATTGGGGGAAGCCATGCGAGCGTCGAGACCTTTCGCCGCGGTGAAGCGGCGTGCCCGCGTGTGCCGCAGGCACGATCTCACAGTAATGGTCCAGCATGGCCGACGGCAAGCATCTCACCGGTAGGTACTTACTTCCGTAGCTTTGTTTGCGGTGACTACAATCAGTGGAACGTCTCCAGGCCAGGCGCTCTTGCCCCGTTCTACAAGGAAGCGCTCCAGGACGCAGATACGCCATGAAAGGCGCCGGTAACCATGACTTCTTCACTTCTTGATCGATCGCGAACAGTAGCGGGCCCCGGCTATAACCGTTGGCTTGTGCCGCCGGCAGCCCTCGCGATTCATCTTGCCATTGGGCAGGTGTACTCGTTTTCAGTCTTTGTGAAGCCGCTGCTGGGGCTGCACGACGCGCATGGAGGCGCCTGGAGCCAAAAGGAAGTCGGCTACGTCTTCTCGATCGCGATCGCGTTTCTTGGGCTTTCAGCAGCTTTGTTCAGCGGCTGGCTCGAGAAAGCGGGCCCGCGCAAGGTGCTGTTCGTTGCAGCGATCTGCTTCGGAGCGGGATTTCTTGTATCAGCGGTCGGCGTACAGCTTCATTCACTCGCGCTGGTGTACCTGGGGTATGGAGCCATTGGCGGCATCGGGCTGGGGCTTGGGTATATAGCGCCTGTGGCAACGCTGATCCGCTGGTTCCCGGACAAGCCGGGACTCGCAACTGGGATGGCCATCATGGGCTTCGGCGGCGGTGCGATGATCGGCTCACCACTCGCGACCGACCTGATGGCGCACTTTCGGGGGGCGCACTACCAGCCGATCGCGGCAACGTTCGTCGTCATGGGTGTCGCGTACTTTCTGTTTATGCTCTTCGGCGTGTTCATGATCCGGACGCCGCGGCCCGAGTGGCGGCCCGCAGGCTGGATGCCCGCACCGAGGACAGCAGGCGCAGCCGCGAGCATGATCAGCACACACAACGTATCGGCCAGTGCCGCGGTACGAACGCCGCAGTTCTGGCTCATGTGGACGATGCTGCTCCTGAATGTGACGGCAGGCATCGGCATCCTGGAGCAGGCGTCGCCAATGATTCAGAACCTGTTCCCCGGCAAGGTAACCGCAGTGGCAGCGGGTGGGTTTGTGGGGGTGCTCTCGTTGTTTAATATGGGCGGCCGCTTTGTGTGGTCGACCTTATCGGATTACGTAGGCCGCAAGATCACCTTTACCGTCTTCTTTGTTCTGGGTGCCATTTTGTTCTGGTTTTTGCCCGGTTTAAGTTCGATCGCCTTGTTTGTGCTGGCGGCCGGTGTGTTGATCAGCATGTATGGCGGAGGTTTTTCTACAGCGCCGGCATTTCTTAAGGATCTGTATGGGACCGCTGAGGTAAGCGCGATCTACGGGCGCCTGCTCACGGCATGGTCGACGGCCGGCATTGTGGGACCGTTGCTGGTGAACGGCCTGCTGGACCACGCAGTCGCAACCGGGCAGCCGCTGCGGTCGGCGTACCTAGTGGTGCTGCACTTGATGGTTGCGCTGCTGCTGGTGGGGCTCGCAGCGAGCCTGCTGATGCGGCCGGTTGCCGAGCGCTACTGGATGAACAGCAAGGATGTGCGCGAGCCGGAGTATGCGGCTCATTGATGCGAAGCAGATTGGCGGAAGGACAGGCATGACGATGACGAAGGATGAAGTAGTAAAGACCGCTCCGGTCAAGGTGGCACTCTCGTGGCTGGTGGTGGCGCTGCCGGCCGCATGGGGCGTCTACAACACGGTACTGCGGGCGGCGAACCTCTTCCGGCACTAACGTCAGGAGCGGCCCTGGACGTCTATATGGCGCGATCCAGGGCTTTTTCCTCTTGACGCTGCCTATTTGCTGACCTGCGAAGCCTCACACGCGAACAATCTCCGCATCCGCATAGCGGGAGGCCGGTTTACCGGTCATGCCCGCGCTCAGGAGCGCGGCCGCGGCAGTATGGAAATCAGTAAGGAGCTGCGGATCCTCGACGGAGGGAACGGTGGTCGATTCTCCGATGTCGAGGCCTCGCAGGGCGGCATCGACGCAATCCTCAGTCGTCATGACCGTAGCGGCGTCCAAGCTGGATATAGGCACGCCGATGACGTCCCAGATTTCAGAGACAGTCGCCGCGGGCGAAACGAGCTGTGCAATCACGGCGGTCCCGGCAAGCTCGGATTGCAGCGCCTGCGTAAAGTTCAGAACGTATGCCTTGGAGCCGCTGTAAATCGCAGTGCCGGGATAGGCATGAAAACCAACGATGGACCCAATGTTGACGATGGCACCACGGTTGCGGTGCTTGAAGCCGGGTAGTACGGCCATCGTCAATCGCGAGAGCGCCACCACGTTGAGGTTGACCGTAGAGTGGAGGACATCGGGAGCGGTGTCGGCCAGCGGCTGCATGCTGGAGGTGCCGGCGTTATTCACTAGAAAGGTGATGGCTGGGTCACCGCCGATGCGCTGCGCGATAGCTTCAAGCTCGTCGGCCTTACCCAGGTCAGCAACGATCGGCTCGACGCGAATGCCATAGCGATTCCCCAGGTCTTGGGCGATGACGTTGAGCCTGTCGGCCCGGCGGGCGATGAGAACCAGGTCATACCCTCGCTGCGCCAGGCGATCGACGTACACCTTTCCGATACCGGAAGATGCGCCGGTGACGACTGCTGTACCCATGTGTGACTTGCCTGCTGCGCTCATATATCTTCATTTCCTTTCTTGCTCTCGATTCAGGTGGAGGAAGGTGTCTGGTTTTTGTACTGCACGGTAAAGATGCGGGCATCCAGGCAAGGGTCGCAGGATTCGCACCGATCGGTAGCAAATGATTCGCCACGCGCCCCAAGCGCGTCAAACCTGACATGCGTGAAGCACTTGAGACAAAGATGAAAGCACCGGCGCAAACGCGGGCACGCGGGCGCCCGCGTGAATTCAACCGCGAAACCGCGCTTCATGCTGCGATGCTGGTGTTCTGGCAGCACGGCTATGAAGGAGCTTCTCTCACGGACCTGACCGGGGCCATGGGGGTGAGCCGGCCCACCCTGTACGCCACCTTTGGCGACAAGCTGGGGCTGTTTCGGGAAGCTGTGGACGCGTATGCGGCACTAAAGGCCGACGGGGTACGCGCCGCTCTCGCTCAGCCAACAGCTCGAAGAGTGACAGAAACCCTGCTGGGCCTTACCGCCAACGAGCGAACTCTGCCCGGCTGTCTTCTGGTGCAGGGAGCGCTGGTGAGCAGTACCGACAGCGACTCCGTCCGCGAGGAGCTTGCCTCGATCCGGCGGCAGGATACGGCGCTCCTGACGGAGCGATTTACACGGGCGCGCGAAGAAGGTGACCTGCTTCCGCACGTGGACCCTGCTGGTCTGGCGCGGTATGTGATATGCCTGGCCTACGGGATGGTAGTCGAATCAGCGGGCGGGGTTGCGCCCGCTGAGTTGCGACGGGTAGTCGAGGTAGCGATGGCGAACTGGACGGTGTCTCCATAGCGCCGGTTCGCTGGTCGTATCGGCTCAGCTGCCGGTCCTGTCGTAGCGAACCTGGTGCCACTCCCACGCGCTTTCAACGATTGCGTCGATGTCGGTGTACTCCGGGTACCAACCGAGTTCGGCCTCGATCTTCGAGGAGCTGGCAATAAGAATGGCCGGGTCGCCGGGTCGGCGCGGCTCTTCAATGACTGGGATGGGGTGCCCTGTGACGCGGCGGACCGACTCGATAATTTCGCGCACGCTGAAGCCGCGGCCATTGCCCATGTTATAGATCAGCTGCTGCGGCTCGCTTGAGGCGACCAGCTTCTGCATCGCGGCACCATGGGCACGGGCAAGGTCGCGCACGTGAATGTAGTCGCGCAGGGCAGTGCCGTCAGGGGTCGGATAGTCCTGCCCGAAGATCTTGATGGAGGGGCGCCGGCCAAGCGCGACATCGAGCACGAGGGGAATGAGGTGAGTTTCAGGCTCATGCGCCTCGCCGCGACCCGGGACGGCACCAGCCACATTAAAGTAGCGGAGGCTTGCGTAGGAAAAGCCGCGAAGTTCGTGGAGCCAGCTGAGCATCCGCTCCACAAGCAGTTTGGACTCGCCATACGCGTTGGTAGGGCGAAGCGGAGCGTCCTCACGGATCGGGGTTGACTCAGGCTCACCATAGAGAGCCGCGGTCGAGGAAAAAACAAGGCGCGGCACCCCGGCGGCAAGCATGCTTTCGAGCAGCGTAAGCGTGGAAGCAGAGTTGTTGCGGAAGAAAAGTTCGGGAACTTTCATGCTTTCGCCAGCCTCGATGAGAGCGGCAAAGTGCATGACCCCATCGAAGCGGCGCTCGCAGAGGGTTTGCTCAAGGAGGGCGCGGTCGGCGAGTTCGCCTTGGATGAAGGTTGCCGCCGGCGGCAGCATGGACCGGTGACCATGGACGAGGTTGTCATAGATGACGACAGTGTGACCGGATGCAAGCAGCTGTTCGGCGACGGTGCCACCGATGTAGCCGGCGCCTCCTGTTAGCAGAATGTTCACATTTTCCTTTCCGGGCTCTACGGCCTTCTTCTTGTGTACGACCAACAGATAGCCGGGAGCAACCGAATCATCAGTCGTCTTCGTCTAAAGGCATAATTCCCTTGACTTTGGGCGCCAGATCCCGGAAAAGCCATCCATAGTAACTGAAGATTGCAACGTTAATCGAACGGCCAAGGTCTCCGTCCAGTTAAGATGGCACAAGATTGAAGTTTTCTCCCCATGTGCCGATAAGGGGAGGGACCAGGGCGGAGAAGCGCGATGCAAGAAGGTAGTCTGGACACCCGAGATAGATCTCAGGATGAGCAGACGCTGCCGACAGAGAGGCTGGATTCGGCCTCCGGAGCGCGTCGTCCTCTCTTGCCTGCCACACAGATGAGCCGGTCGGCCAATGTCGATGCGACCGCCGGAATAGGACGTATGCCGCAAACACAGCAAGCCTACGATGAACGTCAGGACCAGCACGACGGGGCGGCCGCCACACCTGCGCAGCGCGACGTGTTGAACCACGCCAACTTCGGACTGCTGCCGCAGGAGAAAGGCCGTCTGGGTTCCTTCGGCGTCTCGGCAGGCGTCAATCTCGCCATCATTGCGTTGATTCTGGTGTTGACAATTACCCAGGTTCACGAGGCCAGGGTGCATCGGCAGGAAACGCTCGTGTACGTGGTGCCGCCGCCGAAGCCCTACGTGCCTCCGGTACCGAAGATCAAGATGCCGCCCATTCCCCCACTTCCGAAGACGGAAGTCAAGATCGTGCCGCCTAAACCGGTGATCGAGCCGCCGAAGGTCGAGCCGATCAAGGTAGCGACAAAGGTACCGGTGATGCCGGCTCCCGCGCCGCGGCCCGTAGTAACGCCGCCCAAGCCGGTGGTGGGCCAGTTTGCTGCACCGCAGGCTCCGGCACAGCAGGCTGTGCGTCCGGCTCAGGCGCAGACGGCTGGTTTTGGATCACCGACCGGCGTACAGGCGAACCCGAACGCAAGTCGGCCAACCGCACTCGCAGTAGTCGGCGGGTTTGGCGCGGCTGCGAACAGCAACACAGGTGGAGCTGGACGGCAGAGCACAATTTCAACGACCGGCTTTGGTGCAGGAACGGCGGGCGGCTCGCCGAACGGTAGTGCCCGAGGCGCAGTCGCATCAACAGGCTTCGGCTCGGGCTCGCAGGCGGCTGGTGCGCCGGGCGGACATGGCGCGGTTGCGTCTACCGGCTTCGGAGCGGGCCAGCCCGCTGCCGGCCCTGCAGCGGCCCGAGTGCAGCAATCCGTCACAACACCGATCGTTGTGCTTGCCAAGCCCCAACCGCAGTACACTGCGGAGGCTCGGGAAGCGCATGTCGAGGGTGACGTGACGCTGGAGGTACGCTTCACTGCGGACGGCCAGGTCGAGGTTCTTCGCGTCGTCAACGGTCTTGGGCACGGTTTGGATGAACAGGCGCGGCTGGCTGCCACGCGGATTCGTTTCAAGCCGTCGACGCGCGATGGAAAGCCCGTCGACCAGGTGTCGGTCATTCACATCACCTTTCAACTCGCGTAAATTGCTGGCGATCGGTGTTGTCGGTATCGGTTAGTGAGTAAGTTTTGAACCATCGGCGATTGCCGGTAAATGAGGTCTTTCATGGTTTCTCGCACACTGGGGCTTTTGGCATTGAGCACATCTCTTGCTCTGAGCCCCGCCTTTGCCAAAAAAGAAAAAGCGCTGCAACTGCCGCCCCTAACGCCGGACCAGAAACAATTGGTGGGCAAAGCGATGGCGCAGGAGAAGGAAACGGTCAAGCAGATCGCGAAGCACACCCCAGTGGTGCAGACCTATATCCAAAATATGCGGCCAGACCCCGTCGAGTACCAAGTACCGGTCTCGGACCAGTACATCATCGGCCGCGTGGACTTCGGCAAGACATTTTCAGACCAACAGTATGACGCGAGGGCAACTAAGCGAGGCTTGCTTCACGGCTCACTTCAGTACGTTACAGGCCTGAGTAAAGCGTTTGAGTTGAGCTACTCGCCAACCGGCTTCATGGACATGATGTTCATTGATCCGGCCGGTTTTGATTTTCAGCACTACGACTTTACGTTTGTGCGCCGCGAGTTCGTAGGAAATGTCCGCACGTCGGTCTTTGACGTAAAACCGGGTAAGAAGGCGGGTGCGGGCCGATTCTTTGGACGCATCTGGGTAGAAGACCGGGAAGCACACATCGTGCGCTTCAATGGAACCTACACCAGCAATCCGAACGACGAAGACACGCATTACTACCACTTCGACAGCTGGCGCTCCAACCTCCAGGAAGGTTTGTGGCTGCCCTCCGTTATTTACACAGAGGAGTCCGACCATGCGGCGGCCGCGCATGCAAAGGGCTTCAAGGCACAGACTTCATTCTGGGGTTACAGCCTGAAGCTGCCGCAGGGCACCACTGAAAACTCTTCAGTCGAGATCGAGAACGCGCAGGATCAGAGCCAGAACTCGCAGGACGTGAGCCCATTGCAGGCGCAACGGCTCTTTGTTACACAGGCCGAAAACAACGTGCTGGATCGTCTGGTACAAGCAGGCTTGCTGGCACCAGCGAGTGCGTTTGACAAGGTTCTTGAACAGATCACCAACAACATCATCATCGGCAATAACCTGCAGCTGCCCAGCGACATCCACTGCCGCATCATGCTGACCCAGCCGCTCGAATCGCTCGCGGTCGGGAACACGATCTTGCTCAGCAAGGGCTTGGTCGACGTACTCCCCTCGGAAGAAGATTTGGCGGCGCTGCTCTCCTTTGAACTGGCGCACATTGTGCTGGGGCACCACATCGACACGCGCTACGCCTTCAATGACCGCCTGCTCTTCCCGGATGAGTCCGCCTTCGAGCGCATCAACATGAACCACAACGATGCAGACAATGCCGCTGCTGCCAAAAAAGCGGTCGAGTTGTTCAACAACTCTGTCTACAAGGACAAGGCGGGTAATGTTGGCTTGTTCTTCGCCGAGGTCACCAGCCGCGAGAAGACGCTGACCTCTCTGCTTTCTCCGCGGTTGGGCGACCCGGTGATCCAGCCAAACGGGATGCCGTGGCTGGAAGCGCTCGGCAAGGGACAAAGCAAGTTGAACGTCTCTGACATCCACCAGCAAGCGGCGCTGCCGCTCGGCAGTCACCTGCGTACCGACTCCTGGGACGACAAGATCGTCGCGCTGAACGCGCCGCAACCCCTGATTACCAATGCGAGTGACAAGCTGCCGCTGGAGGTGACGCCGGTCTACCTTCGCTTGCAGTACTATCAGGATGCGCCGGCGACACCGGCACCAACGACCCCTGCGGCTCCAACCGCGCCCGCTGCTCCGGGTGCACCAGCGGCATCGAGCGGAGCTGCCGCGGATAGCAGCGGTGCGACGACGGCGGCGGTACCGACACAAAACGTACCGCAGTAGAGCACAGACTCAGACGGCAGAGAGGACAGTACATCTCTGCTGGTACACCCTGTGTGCCTTAGGTTTTTTGGAGAGACGCGTGCGGCTCAAGATTCTCTGCCATTCCCTGGTCGTTTCAGGCCTACTTTCCGGATTGCTTCCCGGCTGTGGGGAAGCTCACGCTCAAGTGGCAGAGTCTGCGACCGGAGCCGCACCCCATCTTTGGGTTGGTGTAGAAGGTTCAAGCTTCAACCCGGATTACAACAAGGTTCAAGGCCGGCTGGACGGTGTAGGCTTCTACGGCGACTACGACCTTGCCCATCATCTGGGAGCCGAAGCCGAAATACGGCTGCTCAACCTAAAGAAAATCGCGGGCCAGACGCAAAAGACATTTCTCGTCGGCCCTCGCTTCAATGCTTACCGATACAGCAAGTTCACCTTCTACGCGAAGGCTCTCGGCGGCTTAGGCCTCATCAACTATCCATATGCACCGGGAACGACGATCTCGATTGGATATGGGAGCTACTTCACCTTCGCAATCGGCGGCGGCGTCGAGTACCAGGTGCGTCCGAGGCTAAAAATTCGAGGCGAATACGAATGGGAAGACTATCCAACCGCGCCCGGCTTCCAGGGCCAGCCGAGCAACGGGCTTACGCCTACCGGCTACAGCGGCGGCATCTCCTACCGTATTTTCTAAGCCCTTGCTCCTGCAAAACACAGCGGCGTACAGCACACCCCTGATAGATTCCGCCCATTTCTGCTTCATTCGCATAGCCATGACATCTGCCTACCAAGTCTCGCGGAGCCCACTTTCTCAGGCCATCGAGGGCGTCTCTCACCAAGTCCCGAACATCCTTGTCTCCTGGGCGCCCAGCTCTCAGGAGTTCGCCTCGCTACAACGCTAGTGAGGTTTCCTCAAACAACGCCACACAACAAGCTACGGCAGTAACTTTCGAGAGAAAGAAAAGCGGTGTAGGTTCTTTCCAGTTGCCCTTGTGTCGCCTCAAATTGATGAAACAGCGATGCCCAAATTAGAAGAACGTCAGCATAGGCACGCTTGATCCGGCGTCCAGCTTCAAAGGCTTGCTGTCCTTCTAAACAAGGCTTTTGCACAACCCTGCTCACGCGGGCTCAAGCTTTGTTCTAGAGGCGCCATCCCAGAGCCTCCAGTCCGCGGCAACAAGGCCGGCGCTCTTCTTAACGGGGAGTGGACCTGCCCGTAAAAGCGTGAAGCGCCTTCCCGCAAGGGGCGAGTCCTTCTCCGCGATTTTCATTTACACTGCGAGCCAGACTGCAGTCTAGCCACTGAAATTACGGCAGAGCAAGCTAGACCGAAGATCAGGCGTTCCATGATCGACGAGGTTTGATTGTTCTGTGCCGGCGTTTACGACGGCTTCGCTTTAGAAATGGTAGGCAACGCCGACCACTGGATCGTTCAGCAGCTCGTACCGGCCGGTGTTGGTGATATTGCCGGGAGTGCCGAAGTTGGGTGCTTTCAAGACGATGGCGCGGTAAGCGACCCGGATGTCGAAGCTGGGGCTCAACTCATAGGCGATGCCGCCGCCAAAGGGCACGCCGATGGCCGTACTGCTCTTAAACGTGTTCTTCAAGTCTGTTTTGGTGTCGTTGATTATTCCAAAGAAGTAGCCGCCAACGCCGCCCTCAACGAAAGGGAAGATGTTGTGGTACGAGAAGGCGCTATACACGTACTCGGCAGAAAACTCCTGGAGCTGTGTGTGCGCTCGAAAGTTCACACCGGCGGCACCCTGGAAGCGATCGATATCCCGATTGAACTGATAGTTGCCCTCCACAGCTCCACGGGGAGTAAGCAGGTAGCGGTAGCTGGCAAGAATGCCGGCATCAGCAACCGTGGCGCTCTGGAAAACGCCGTTGCCTACCACAGTTGGGGAGAAAATCGCAGAGTAGCTGACGCTGGCATCCTGCCGGCTTTCCTGTGCGTGCGCGGTAGGGGCTGCAGCGGTAATGGCGGCCAGCGAAAGGCTCGCCAGAAAAAGAGTCCAAATCTTCATGCCTTGTGTCGACCTCTCGCCCAACGCGGGCGTACGCCGCCGCGCAAGGCTGCCCTGTGGGCTAACCCGAGTTCCCGGTGCAGAAGCGTGCAGTAAGTTTCGTCCGGTCCATCGTAATTGTACCTGTCGCGAGGGCGCGACGTGCATCCCACCCGTATTCTGGAGGGGCCATGGCTGAGCCGTTTACCACAGGGCGTGTGTGCCGCTTTCTTCTACTTTGGCTGCTGGGGATTGCGGCTGTGTATGGGTTGTTTGTACTGCTGACCCATATGCGCGGGCGGCAAAGCGTGATGCCGAACACTTCGCACCTGTCTGTGCCGGTAGCCAGGTCTACGCAGGGGCTCGACTTGCGGGATCCAGCTTAAGAGGCATCGGGAACAAAAGTGTGCGGCGGGCCGCCCTCCTCGGCGAGCCCCCGCAAGGTCCGCAGAAACGCACTGCCAGCGTGCGACAGCGTGCCGCGGCGTTGCACAAGCCACAGGCGGCGTTTCCAGTCGAGCTCCGGGACAGGGACACGCACCAGTTCTCCGCGAGCCACCTCCTGCAGCACGGCGAGCCCAGGCAGAAAAGCGACGCCGGCACCGAGCGCGACGAAGCGCTTGATCGCCTCCAGGCTTGGCAGCTGGACGCCCATATGCAAGGGCGTTCGCCGCTTCGCAAAGATGTCCATGATCTCGCGCCGCAACGGCGAGGGGACCGCATGGCCGATAAAGTTTTGCGCACCAAGCTCGGTGATGGATACAGAGCCGGTCCGGGCCAGCGGATGGCCCGGGTCGACGACAAAGGCGACTTCGTCCTGGTACACAGCGGTGGCCAGCAGCCCCTCGGCCTCTGGGTGAAAAGACAGGACGCCAAGCTCGACGGAGCGGTCGAGTACCTGCTCCGGAATACGGCTGGCGAGCGAGCGCTGCACGATGATCTCAATTTGCGGACTGGTGGCCCGGTACCTGGCCAGGACGGGCAGCAGCAGGTGCGAGGTGTACTCGTTGGCGGCGACGAGCAAGCGGCCGCGATCGAGCGAGCGCACCTCCCCGACGGCGCTGGCTGCTTCGTTGCGTAGGCGGAGCAGCCGCTCTGCATAGCGGTGAAGCACCTCCCCGGCGGCGGTGAGCGTGCCGTCGCGGCTGCCGCGTTCAAAGAGGCGTTCCCCCAGCTCGTCCTCAAGCTTGCGAATGGTCTGGCTAACCGCGGGCTGCGTGCGCCGCAGGCGCGTGGCGGCTCGGGAAAAGCCGCGCTCCTCGACAATGGCTGAAAACGTCTCGAGCTGCGCTAGATCCATGCAGAATTATGCTTACATGCCGCCGAACACATTTCATTAGTAAAAGTGATCGAGCATGAGAATGCTTGTGATTGGATTTATGGATCGCGCTCTGCCAGACTGAACAGGAACAGATGGAGACGGGGCGCATGGCAGCACAGGACACGGTACTGATCTTTGACACGACCCTGCGGGACGGCGAACAGAGCCCGGGATGCAGCATGTCCGAGGCTGAAAAGCTCGAAATGGCGCACGCGCTCGAGGAGCTAGGGGTCGACATCCTGGAGGCAGGTTTTGCGATCTCGTCCGAGGGCGACTTTCAGGCGATCCGACGGGTAGCGCGGGAGATCCGCGGGCCGGTGATTGCGTCGCTGGCGCGGGCCCGCAAAGGGGACATTGAGCGAGCGGCGGCATCGATTGAGGACGCGCTACGGCCGCGCATCCATACGTTTCTAGCCAGCTCTGACATTCATCTGGAGTTCAAGCTGAAGATGAGCCGCGAGGCGGCGCTGACCCAGGTGGACGAGATGGTGCGGCTGGCGCGGACCTACGTGGACGACGTGGAGTTCTCGGCCGAAGACGCGACGCGGACCGAGATGAGCTATCTGTGCGCGATGTGCCGGGTGGCGATCGAGGCCGGGGCGACGACCATCAACCTGCCGGACACCACAGGCTACTCGACACCCGAGGATTACCGGGCAATGTACACGGCGGTGCGGGAATGTGTGCTGGCCGGCACCGGGTATGAGCATCGCGTGGTGCTGTCAACTCACTGCCATGACGACCTTGGGCTTGCGGTCGCAAATACGCTAGCCGGGATCCAGGGTGGGGCGCGACAGGTGGAGTGCACCATCAATGGCATCGGCGAGCGGGCGGGCAATGCGGCGCTCGAGGAGATTGCTGCTGTGCTGCGGGTGCGGGCGGACCGGTACGGGGTAGGTACCAATATTGTGCTGGACCGGCTGTATGGAGCGAGCCAGCTGCTGGGGGAGCGCATCTCCTTTAGGCCGGCGCCGAATAAAGCGATTGTGGGTGAGAATGCGTTTGCGCACGAGGCCGGCATCCACCAGCATGGAATGCTCGCCAATCCGTTGACCTACGAGATCATGACGCCGGCCTCCGTGGGGCAGCCGACCAATAAACTGGTACTGGGCAAGCACTCGGGGCGGGCGGCGCTGCGGGCGCGGCTGGGCGAGCTTGGCTTTGTGCTGGAGCCGGCAGAGTTGGAGACGACCTATGCGGCCTTCACTACGCTGGCTGATCGCAAAAAGTCGATCTACGATCAGGATTTGGTGAACCTGGCGCATGCTGCCGGCGCGGTCGCGACGGCCGGGGTCCAGGCCTGATGGCGGGAGGAGTCGCTTTGAAGATTCTGGTGCTGGCCGGGGACGGCATCGGCCCCGAGGTGACCCAGGAGGCGGTGCGCGTGCTGCGCACCGTAGCCGCGCACGGGGACCACGACTTTACGTTTGAAGACGCGCTGATCGGCGGCGTGGCGATCGACGCGCACGGCACGCCGCTGCCGGAGGCGACGCGCGCGGCCGCTCTTGCGAGCGACGCGGTCTTTCTAGGCGCGGTCGGCAACAACAAGTTCAACACGCTACCGCCGAGTGAGCGCCCGGAAGCGGGACTTCTGTCGATCCGGACCGCGCTGGGCGGATTCGCCAATTTGCGGCCGGCCTTTGCGCACCCGGCGCTTGCGGCCAACTCGCCGCTGCGGGCCGAGGTGCTCGAGGGCGCGGACATTCTGTTTGTCCGCGAATTGCTGGGCGGGTTGTACTTTGGGCAGCCGCGTGAGTGGAACAAGGGCGGCCCGTCCTCCGAAGAGGCGGCGTGGAACACCATGCGGTACACGCGCGGCGAGATCGAGCGCGTGGCTCGGGTGGCTTTTGACCTCGCCCGCAAGCGGCACAAGCGGTTAACCTCGGTCGACAAAGCGAACGTGCTGGAGGTGTCACAGCTGTGGCGGGCCACGGTAAGCGCGCTGGCCTCGGAGTACCCGGATGTCGCGCTCGACCACGAGTATGTGGACGCCTGCGCGATGCACCTGATGAATAACCCGCGGCGCTTTGACGTGATCCTGACCGAGAACTTGTTTGGGGACATTCTGTCGGACGAAGCAGGGGTGATTACGGGCTCCCTTGGCGTGCTGCCTTCGGCCACCATCGGCGGCAAGGTGAACCTGTACGAGCCCGTGCACGGGTCTGCACCCGATATTGCCGGGCGCGGGATTGCGAATCCGATTGGTGCCATCCTGACTGCGGCGATGCTGCTGCGGCACTCGGCGGGGCTGGAAGCAGAGGCCTGCGCGGTGGAGCAGGCAGTGCGCACGGTGCTGGAGGAAGGCGCGCGGACGCGGGACCTGGTGCGTTCCTCGGGTCAGGGCGGTGAGGAGACAGTGTCCACGCAGGAGATGGGCGTGCTGGTGAACGATGCGCTGATTGGGCTGCTGCGGGCGCAGGTGGAAGAAGCCAGGTTCGCCGGGGAAGCCAGCTTGCGTGCCGAGGTCGGGCGCTAGACCGGACTCGTCAGCAGGCAGGCCGTAAGGGAGAAGCTATGAACTCGAGACATCGGATCCTCGGCAGTGTTCTTGCAGGAGTGCTGCTTTCGTCTGCGCCCTTGGCCAGCGCGCAGTTTTCGCAAATCCCCGATCTTGCGCCCGGCGCGGCGAACTCACCAGCGCTCAAGCCGCCTGTGGGCGCGAAGGTGGCCATCGTGGAATTCGACGATCTCGAATGCCCGTTGTGCGCGGCCTGGAACCCGCTGCTCATGCAAGCGGCCGCAAAGTATCACGTAGCATGGATTCGGCACGACTTCCTCATTCCAGGCCATGCTTGGAGTCCACAGGCAGCGGTCAATGCGCGATGGTTCGACGGCAGGTCTGAAAGGCTGGGAAGTGAGTACCGCAATGCCGTGTTTGCGCAACAGAGAAACCTGGCTACGGAAGATGATCTGCAAACCTGCACTGAGCACTTTGCGCAGGCACACGGAGTCGCCTTGCCGTTTGTGATCGACCCTCAAGGCAAGCTACTCGATGCGGTTCATGCCGACTGCCGCCTTGGCCTTAGCCTTGGCGTTCATCAGACGCCCACCGTGTGGGTGGTCACCAGCGGGAGTCAGGGCAGAGGCTATTCGATAGCTCGATTGCAGGATGTAAGCCTGCTGTACGCGTATCTCGATCAGGCAGCGACGATCCGCTGAGGCATTGGCTCTTCCAGAAAATACCCCACGAAGTGGGCGCATGCCGCGCAGGCGGTTTTAGAGGTTTGCATGCATCAGGGAAAAACGCTCTTCGAAAAAGTCTGGGAGCAGCACATCGTCGCCGAACCGGCGGGTGAGCCAACGGTGCTGTACGTCGACCTGCACCTGGTACACGAGGTGACCTCGCCGCAGGCGTTTGACGGGCTACGTATGGCGGGGCGGGCCGTCGCACGCGTGGACCGTACGCTCGCAACGGTGGACCACAATGTGCCAACCGACCGCGAGCGCATCGACATCAAGGACCCGATCGCGGCGAAACAGATCGCGACCCTGCGAAGCAATTGCGCCGAGTTTGGGGTAGAGCTGTTCGATGTGAATTCGGTCGATCAGGGCATTGTGCACATGATCGGACCGGAGCTGGGCGCGACCAAGCCGGGAATGACGATCGTATGCGGGGATTCGCACACCTCCACGCACGGCGCCTTCGGCGCGCTCGCGTTCGGCATCGGCACCAGCGAGGTAGAGCATGTGCTGGCAACGCAAACCGTGCCGCAAACACGGCCGAAGACCTTCAGGATTTCCGTCGAGGGCGAGCTGCCGCACGGCGTGACCGCGAAAGATATTGTGCTCGGCATCATCGGGCGCATCGGTACCGACGGCGCGACCGGCTATGCGATTGAGTACGCGGGTTCTGCGATCCGGGCGCTCTCAATGGAAGGCCGCATGACGGTGTGCAACATGAGCATCGAAGCCGGCGCGCGGGCTGGGATGATTGCGCCGGACGAGACGACGTTTGGCTACCTCGAAGGCCGGCGGTTTGCGCCCAAAGGCGAGCATTGGGAGCGCGCGGTCGCGGAGTGGCGCAAGCTGCCGACCGATGCGGACGCACGATTTGACCGGGAGCTGGTCATCGAAGCGCATGAGCTGACGCCCTACGTAACCTGGGGCACGAACCCGGGCATGGTGGCATCTGTAACCGACACGGTACCCGACCCGTCGCAGGGGGCGACCGAAGCGGAGCGCGCCGGGCTTGGGCGCGCGCTTGCATACATGGACCTGCGCGCCGGCACGCCGATCGAGGAGATCACGATCGATCGCGTGTTTCTGGGCTCGTGCACCAACGCGCGGATTGAGGATTTACGCGCGGCCGCTCGCGTTGTGGCCGGGTACCACGTACACGCAAACGTACGGGCGATGGTGGTGCCGGGCTCGCAGCAGGTCAAGGCGCAGGCCGAGCGCGAGGGATTGGATCAAGTGTTCCGCGAGGCCGGCTTTGACTGGCGGGAGCCGGGCTGCTCCATGTGCCTGGGCATGAACCCGGACATTTTGCAGCCGGGCGAGCGCTGCGCGTCCACCTCGAACCGGAACTTTGAAGGGCGCCAAGGCAAGGGCGGGCGTACGCACCTCGTTTCACCGGCCATGGCCGCAGCGGCGGCCGTGATGGGGCGCTTTACGGATATTCGGACGTGGGAGTACAGGCAGGCGGAGGTGCTCGCGTAATGGAACCGTTTCGAACATTGACTTCTGCCGTGATGCCGCTCGACCGCTCAAACGTGGATACGGACCAGATCATTCCCGCACAATTTTTAAAGCGTGTCGAGCGGACCGGG
This sequence comes from uncultured Acidobacteriaceae bacterium, assembly GCA_964249695.1. Taxonomy (GTDB): domain Bacteria; phylum Acidobacteriota; class Terriglobia; order Terriglobales; family Acidobacteriaceae; genus EB88. The sequence continues at coordinate 1,372 of CAXUDF010000011.1, read as the reverse complement.
TACGAGGACTTCCTTTTCTATGAGTGGCGGAAAAATCCGGCATTCGTGCTGAACCAGCCTGCGTACCGGGGCGCGCAGATACTGGTTGCAGGCGCGAATTTCGGCTGCGGATCGTCGCGCGAGCATGCAGCGTGGGCGCTCGCGCAGTACGGCTTCCGCTGCGTGCTGGCACCCAGCTTCGCGGACATCTTTCACTCGAACGCGGGCAAGAACGGCATCCTGCTGGTGACGCTGCCGGAGACGGTCATTGAGCAAATTCTTCTGCAAGCCAGCGCAGCCGATGGCTATGCGCTTTCTGTCTCGCTTGAGACAAACTCGATCACGGACGAGTTTGGCCTGCACGTGAAGTTTGCCATGGATGCATTCCGCCGCGAGTGCCTGCTGGGTGGGCTAGATGATATCGGATTAACTCTGCGGCACGCAGATGCGCTCGCTGCTTACGAGCAGCGGCACGATACGGAAGTGTGGATGCGAGCACGGGCCTAGAAGTAGGTTCTTCGCAGCAGAGCGACAAAGTACACGCGCCACGAAGTGGCCGCAAGCCGCGCAGGCGGTCTTAAAACACATGAAACGAGATGATTGAGTGAGCAGCAACGGAACGCTTCACCAAATAAGCATTACAAAACAAAACAGCGCGGCGTTGACCGAAGGCCCGAGCCGCGCGGCGGCGCGTGCAATGCTGCGCGCGGTCGGCTTCACGCGAGAGGACCTAGCCAAGCCGCTGATCGGCATTGCCAATACCTGGACTGAAATCGGCCCGTGCAACTACCACCTGCGCGAGATTGCCGAAGCGGTAAAGCAGGGCGTGCGCGAGGCCGGTGGAACGCCGATGGAGTTCAACACGGTGACCATCTCCGACGGCATCACGATGGGCACCGAAGGCATGAAAGCTTCGCTGATCTCGCGCGAGGTCATCGCGGACTCAGTCGAGCTTGTGGCCCGCGGCAACTTGTTTGACGGGCTGATTTGTATCGCTGGCTGTGACAAAAACATGCCGGGTACCGTGATGGCGCTGGCGCGGCTGGATATTCCAGGGTTGATGCTCTATGGCGGGTCGATCGCGCCGGGGCACCTGAACGGCAAGGACCTTACGGTGCAGGACGTTTTCGAGGCGATCGGCTCCCATGCGGCGGGGCGCATCGACGACGCGCAGCTAGAAGCAGTGGAGGCGAACGCATGCCCCGGCGCAGGGGCGTGCGGCGGGCAGTTTACGGCGAACACGATGGCGATGGCGTGCGAATTCCTCGGGATTTCGCCTCTCGGCGTGTCGGGGGTGCCGGCGTTTTTGCCCGCCAAGCTCGACGCCTCGCGCGAAGCGGGCCGCCTGGTAATGCAGGCGGTCGAGCGCGGCGTCAAGCCTTCCACACTGATC
>CAXUDF010000010.1:16060-40490 GCA_964249695.1 uncultured Acidobacteriaceae bacterium | reverse complement strand
TCGGGCGTGGATGCCTCCATGCTGCCGGCGCTTCGCTGGAATATCGCAGGCTGGCTGATGTGGGGGCTGTTTGTTGCCGCGCTACGCTACAGCAGCGTGCTGCGCCAGGAGCGCGCCGCCGATGCCGCGACCGAAGCACTGCTGGGGCCGCCGCTGCGCAAAGCGGCGATCCTCCCGGATGGAGAACACGCATGACAGGCTTCTGGGCGACCTACACCAGCGACATGCCGCACCGCCACGTACTGCTCGGCTACGCCTTTGCGTGGGCGCTGCAGCTGGGCTATCTCGTCTCTGTGCTGCGCCGCTCCGCACGCGAGGCAAACGACGGCTCTGACCCGCGCTAGGTGCCTAACCAGGCAAGCCGGCCCGCGCTTTACGGCACCAGCCGCGCCAGCAGCACCCCAAGCCACACGGCAGCGAGTCCACCCACAAGGCTCGCTGCCGCGTACAACGCTGCGACGGCTGCTGCGCCTATCTCGATATTCGAGAAAAGCTCCCACTCCAGCGTGGAAAACGTGCTGTATGCGCCGATGAAGCCGACCGGCACCAGGAACCGCCAGACCGGGTCCAGCTGCGGCCGCCGCGCGAACATGGTGAGCACAAAGCCGATCAGCACGCAGGCCGACATGTTGACGACGAAGGTTCCTGCGGGAAATCTCGCGCCTGCCCGAGCCGCTACATAATTGGCGACGCCGTAGCGTGCCAGGGCGCCCAGGGCGCCTCCAAGGGCAATGGCAACAAATCGAGACACCGAAAGCCCTCCCTCCTGCTAGGGTATGCCATGCCGCTGTGCCGTAGATTCCAGGCCGAAGCGCAAAGCGCGATGCGAAGATAGCTAGTACGAGGCCGCGCACTTGCCCGGCGCAACGCGGCGCATTGCGGACCCGAAGGAGACACAGCGTTGGACGAAGCGCAAACTATGAGCGACCACAGCGCAGGCGAAGCACCGCACCCTCGTCCGCAGCTGCGGCGGGAGAACTGGGCATCGCTGGACGGCATCTGGCAATTTTCAAACGGCAGGGCCGCGCCCTGTTCGCTGCCTCAACAGGTTGAGTGGAATGCGGAGATTTTGGTCCCGTTTAGCCCAGAAACCGAGGCAAGCGGCATCGGCGACACCGGTTTCTACACGAGCGTGTGGTATCGCCGGACCTGGGAACAAGCGCCGCTGGAACGCGGCGCACGCTTGTGGCTTCGCTTTGAGGCAGTGGACTGGGGCGCGACCGTCTGGGTGAATGGCCACCAGGTTTGTTCGCACGAGGGCGGCTACACGCCCTTCAGCGCCGACATCTCCGGCGCACTTGTCGAGGGGTCCACGCAGGAAGTGGTCGTGCAGGCAAACGACGATTCGTCGGACCTGGCGAAACCCCGCGGCAAGCAGGACTGGAAGCTAGAGCCGCACTCCATCTGGTACCCGCGCACTACCGGTATCTGGCAAAGCGTATGGCTTGAAATGGTGCCGCAGATCCACCTGCACACCCTGCACTGGACTAGCAGCCTGGACCGTTGGGAGATCGGCATTGAAGCTCTTGTCTTCGAGCATGGGTGCTCGCCCGAGCCGCTGCCCGCGCAGGAAGCACCAGCTCCCGAGCCGCTGGAGCTGGCTGTGCGGCTCACCATCGGCAGCCAGATCCTGGCGAACGATTCCTACGCCGTCATCTCCGGCGAAGTCCATCGAATCATCGCCCTGTCCGATCCCGGGATCGACGACTACCGCAATGAGCTGCTTTGGTCGCCCGCTTCCCCGACATTGATTGAAGCGCAGGTGACTTTGCGGACCCCTGACGGCAAGATTCTGGACCGCGTCCACAGCTACACAGCGCTGCGCTCGGTCACAACGCAGGGCGACCGGTTCCTGCTGAACGGGCGGCCCTTGCAGCTTCGTTTGGTGCTCGACCAGGGCTACTGGCAAGCATCCGGCCTGACCGCCCCCGACGACGCGGCGCTCATTCGCGACATCGAGCTGGTGAAGCAGCTCGGCTTCAACGGCGTGCGCAAGCACCAGAAGATCGAGTGTGCCCGCTTTCTATACTGGGCCGATCGCATGGGGCTGCTTGTGTGGGAGGAGATGCCGAGCGCCTACCGCTACACCACCAAGTCCATTCAGCGGCTTACGCGCGAGTGGTTTGAGGTGCTTCAGCGCGACCGAAGCCACCCATGCATCGTTGCATGGGTGCCGTTCAACGAGAGCTGGGGCGTGCCGGACCTGCCGGAAAGCCCGGCACAGCGGCACTACGTGCAGGCGCTTTATCACATGACGAAGTCGCTCGACCCGAGCCGGCCCGTCATCGGCAACGACGGCTGGGAAAGCGTGGCTACCGACATCATCGGCATCCACGACTACGACGAGCAGCCGGAGCGCATCGGCCAGCGTTACGGCATCAACGACATAGAAGCAAAGCTGCTGAAGCGTGAACGGCCCGGCGGCCGCGTACTGACTATCGGCGGCACAAGCATCGCCTGCACGCTGCCCATTGTGCTGACTGAGTTTGGCGGCATCGCCTTTGGCGGCGAGCAGGAGAACATCTGGGGCTACTCGCGCACGCGCACCGCGGAGCAGCTGCTCGACCGCTATCGCACTCTGCTGGACACCGTGCGCAACCTGCCCGCGCTGGCCGGCTTTTGCTATACGCAGTTCACCGATACCTACCAGGAGGCGAACGGCCTGCTGTATGTCGACCGCACGCCGAAAGCCTCGCTGAGCATGTTTGCCGAGGCGACCAGCGGCATGCTGCCCGACCACACCCAGCTTGCCGACTCCGTGTGGCGCGACGGCCTGATGCGGAGCTGAGCTTCAGGCGAAGAGCTAGGCGACGAGTTCTGCTTCTTCCTCGTGGTACGTCTGGTGGATGCGCACCGCCTGCGTCCACCAGCCAGGCTCCGCCAGCGCGGGATGGCGGAGCCGCTCGCCGCGCACGCACTGGCGCACCACTTCCACGAGCTGTGTCGGCTCCGGCCGGCCGCTCTGCAGATCAAACACGCCTGGCTCGTAATAGCCGTTGTCGTAGGTCACCAGCCGGTTCCAAAAGTACGCGCCGAGCAGCGACCAGAAGGTAAACGCCTGGACGGGGACCCCTGCGGCCTGCGCCCGCCGAGTGCCTCCCCAGGCATCGGCGACCCAGCGAATCTGCTCGATGAGCTCGTCGCCAAGATGCACCTCAGTCACGGCGACAGGCAGCCGATAGCGGTTGTTGGCCTCGTGCAGGATCGTCTCAAAACCCTGGATGCCTTCGCGGCGTACCCGGACTGCCTCAATGTCGATGAAGTGCCCCTCAGCAGACCGGCACTGCTCCGGGTACAGGTGCATACGATGATCGAGAAAACGGTCGCTGGTGACGTAATAGTTCACGCCGACAATGTCGGGCGGCGACGGATTATCGCGGAACCACAGCACCTCGGCATCCGAAATGCCGGCGTCGGTAAACCACGAGAAAAGCGGGTGCGCTCGATCCACGCGCCCGCACAAGAGATCGAAGCCCAGCCAGCGCCGCTCATTAAACAAGTCGCGCGTGGAGGCCAGAGCGGCGGTGGACCAGGTGCGGCCCAGGTCATCGGTCTGAATCAGCTGCGCATCGGAGCGAACCGCACGGATCGCGCGCATGCTCAGGACCACCGCTTTGGTCTGGTTGAGCAGCGCCCGCAGATAGGTGGACTGCTGGTAGTGGTGCGGGTACCACACACCGTAGCGCCCGGAGAAGCGGGCAGTCGTGTGGGGCTCGTTGACCGGGGTGTACGCGTTGACCCATGGATAGCGTGCGGCGCACACGCCTGCGTAGGCGGCCAGCTTCGGCGCAAAGCCCGGGTCGTCCAGCTGGGTGTGCATCGGCCCGCTGCCATGGTGCACAAGGCCGACTATCGGCCGCATGCCGGTTGCGCGCAGTGCCCCAAGGTAGCCGTCGGCCCACTTCCAGGAAGGGTCGCGCTCGTGGTGCTCCCATAGAATGCCGCAGCGCAGCGCGCGCAATCCAAGCTCGGCGAAGCGCTCGAGGTCGCTCAAGCGCCCGGCATGGCCGGAAAGCGTCATCTGGTCAAAGTATTTGTCGCCGACACGGTTACAGGTGTATTCCGCGCCGCCCCAGATCTCAGGCGCAGACGCACTTTCCGGCGCGGCTGACGTTTCAGGCGCGGCCGACGCTTCGTGCGGCCCGAGCGCAGACGAGAGTTCTGGAGCGCCTCCATGCACCATGCTTCAGGCCACCCGATCTTCGCCCGCGCTCGATAGGCACTGCGTGGCTTCGATCGAGGCCGGCTCGGTCGGCAGTGCGAGGAGCCGTTTGCCTTCCTGCGCTGTGCGCAGGCTGTTCCGCTCATTCAGTTTGCCGAACAACGCGAGTGCCTGCGCGACCACCTGGTCCATGTTGTAGTACTTGTATGTGCCAAGCCTGCCCGCAAAATGCACGCCGGGCAGCGCGTCGCCCATGGCCTTGTACTGCGCATACAGGGCTGCGTTTTGCGGCTGCGGCACCGGGTAGTACGGGTCGCCTTCGCTTGTCGGATACTCGTACACGATGCTTGTCTTCGCGTGCTCCTGGCCGGTCAGATATTTGAACTCGGTAACGCGCGTATACGCGTGCTCGTTCGGGTAGTTGATGACCGCCGCAGTCTGGAAGGTCCGGCTGTCGTGCGTCTGGTGCTCGAAACGCAGCGACCGATATGGGAGCTTGCCGTAGCAGTAGTCAAAATACTCATCGATGGGCCCGGTAAAGATCAGCTCGCGAAAGGAAACCTCATCGCGAATGTCTTCATAGTCCGTGTTCAGCATGATGCTGATGCCCGGGTTGGCCAGTATGCGCTCAAACATGCGCGTGTAGCCGTGCAGGGGCATGGCCTGGTACTGATCTGTGAAGTAGCGGTCGTCGCGGGTTGTGCGAATTGGCACTCTTGCGGTTACAGATGCATCGAGCTCCGAAGGATCCAGATTCCACTGCTTGCGCGTGTAGTTGCGGAAGAACTTTGTGTACAACTCCCGCCCGACGCGGCTCACAACAACGTCCTCAGAGGTTCGAATGGTGTCGCAAGGCTCGGCTACCGAGGCCAGAAACTCCTCGACCTGCGTGCAGTTCAGATTGAGCCCGTAAAGCGCGTTCAGGGTATCCACGTTGATCGGCATCGGCACCAGCTGCCCGTCGACGCTGGTTTTCACGCGATGCTCGTATGGGCGCCACTCTGTGAAGCGCGACAGGTACTCGAAAACCTTTGCCGAATTGGTATGGAAAATGTGCGGGCCATAGCGGTGGATCAGGACGCCTGCATCGTCGTAAAAGTCATAGGCGTTGCCGGCGATGTGCGATCGCTTGTCAATGATCAAAACCCGCGAACCATGCGAGGAAAGCCGTTCCGCCAACACGCTGCCGGCAAACCCGGCACCGACAATCAGGTAATCGAACATACTTGCTCCTTTTCTAAGCGCGCGAAGCAAATGCGCTGACCGCACTTCCACAATCGATCTACGCTGCGCGGCCTCGTCTGTCACCAGGTTCACGCATTGTCCAAAGCGGTCTGCAGCACGGCCGGCCGCGGCTTACAACGTCCTCGGCAAAAGTCTCCGCCGCATCTTGCCGGTGTCCTCTTCTTAGATGCGACCGTTTCATAATCCGCAAGCCCGATCTTCGTGACAGCATGAAAACTCTCTCCGCACGCGAACTGTCCTCAGGGACTCGCGATAGATCGAGGCCTCATGGAAACCGCCGTGCGAATAGTTCGGGCAAACGGAACCGCACATTCGCAGAACCACCGGCATCAATTCCGCTCGAAGATCAAGAAATAATCCTGGCCGTCGGCTTTAGTGAAATCGTAGCGGGCCACGCGATGAAAGCCGGCAGCTGCCATCTCGCTTACAACGACCGGTTCGTTCAAGCCGTGGTCGGCGCCGTTGCCATTGCGATCAATGATGCCGATTTTTGCACCGGGCCTGAGCGCAGGCTTCAGGTTCCGCAGAAACACTCCAGTGTGCGCAACCTCGTGATACGCCTTCAGCATGAGCACGGCATCCACACTGTTCGGCGCCAGCTTCGGGTCATCCGGCGTTCCCTGAATAGTTTGAATATTTTCGAGCTTTTGCTCCCGCGCACGCGTGCTGATGGCCTGCACGGCCTGCGGGTTGATATCTTCCGCATACACTTTGCCGGAGGAGCCGACGCGCGCCGCGGCGCGCACGGTAAACCATCCAGAGCCCGCGCCAAGATCAGCGACGCTCTTGCCGTTCGTGATGCCCAGCAAATCCATCACGCGCCCAATCTGCAGTTTCTTGTCGCGGTCCTTGTATTCAAAAATAGAAAGATCGCCGGTATATGGCGTGCTTGTTTCATGCGCGGGGGCTTGCTGCGCCGTGGCCTGCTGCGTATAGGCGCCGCTCACCGCGGGCGACAAGCAAACGAGAGCGAGTGCAATGGCGCGCGAGCGTGATGGAAGGTGCGGCATACTCTCCAGCATGCACCCTCGCGGCCTCAACGTCCAAGCGCAATCTTTTCCGCAGCTTCGTTCTGTCACACGGCAAAGAGCGCGTTTGCGTCGAGTGTCAGAGCTGCCGTGCGAGCACAAGCGTGATGTCATCCGGCTGCTCGCCCTCGCCGATCCAGTTGTGCACGGCGCGCATTGCCTGCGCGGAGATTGCCGACAATGGCTGATCGCGATGCATGCGGATCACGTCCAGCAAGCGCTCTTCTCCAAACTCGCCGAACTCATTTTCCGGTTCGGTCACGCCGTCCGAATATGCGACAAGCAGATCGCCCGGTTTGAGCGAAACGGTGGCCTCCTCATACGTAAGGCCCTGCAGCAGCCCGACCACGGATCCTCCGCAGTCCAGGCGCCGGATGGTGCCGTCGAGCGACACCAGCAGCGGTGGAAGCTGGCCGCCGTTCGCGTAGGTCAGCGTGCGCTTCACGCTGTCGTAGCAGGCCAGAAACAAAGTGGCATATTTTTCAGGCTGCGTGCTCGAGTACAGGTGAGCGTTGAGCAGCGCAAGCAGCCGCGCCGGCGACGCATAGTGCGCGTCGCCGCTATGCTGCCCGCGTGCGCCGCGCTGCTCGCCAGCTGCGCGGTACGCGCGCACAGCCGAGTGCAGCGAGGCCATCAGCAGCGCCGCTGAAATGCCTTTGCCGCTGATGTCGCCCAGCGTCAGGCACAGCTCGCCATCGTCCGCATGCACAAAATCGTAGTAGTCGCCGCTCACCGTGCGCGCCGGTTTGCAAATGCCGTGCAGCTCGAATTGCGACAGCTGGATCGGCGAATGCGGAAAGAGATTGATCTGCACTTCGTGCGCGATTTCAAGCTCGCTCTGGATGCGCTCTTTCTCGCGCTGCTGCTCCAGCAGGTGCTCGAGCGAACCGGTCATGGTGTTGAAGGAGCGGGACAAAGCGGCAAGCTGGTCGTCGCGCTCCACGCGGATGCGATGCGAAAAGTTTCCGTGGTCCACCTGCTGCGTGGCGTCGTACAACTCCGCAACCGAGTGCGTGATGGTGCGGCTGAGCCGCACCGCCATCACGAACGCCAGCAGTTCAAGCAAGCCGAACATCACGGCGATGGCGACCAGCACTTCGCGCACCAGCTTGCCGATCTGTACCGAGGTGGCGAAAAGGCGGCCATACAGTGCCGTCGGCCGCGAAACGACGCCGAGCAACGCCCCTACATCCTTGCCCGAGGTCCAGTCGGTCACTTCCAGCGGCGCGCTGAAAAAAACGCGCGCATCGAAGAACTGAGAAGCGCCCGCGACCGCGCCTCCCTGCACACTGTCAAACGATGTATCTGCGCTGCGCCGCCGGTTCGCAGCCGGCGCCTCCTCCAGGGATGAGTCCGGCTCGATACCGCCCGGCAGGATGCTGATGCTGCCCAGGTCCTGTGCCATGGCAGCAAGCGCAGCCTGGTTCAGCGGCGAAGTTGCCACCACAAACAAAGAGGTGTTGTCGTGCCGGGCCACGCTGCTGGCGCAAAGATAGAGCCGGCCGTTGATGGTGACCAGGCCCCGAAACGTAGGTGTCAGCCATGGCGGGGGAGCAGCATCGGCAGGTGCAGCAGCTTCTACTTCGCCCGGCTCCCGAGGCTCGCTGAGGCGCACGCCTTTGCCGTTCGCCCAGGCAGAGATGGCATGCCGCGTACCGGGCTCGCTCGTGCCGTGCATGCGGGCAATGACCGGCAGCTCGTACACGGCGGCATTCGGGTGTCGCGCAACGTCGTCCATCAACATCGCGGCAGACAGGCTGCTGCTCGTGTGCACCCGGGCCAGCGCTTCGCTCAGGGCTGACCGCGCACTGTCAGTAGCAAACTGCCCGGCAAACACGTATGCCGCAATGCCGGCCAAGGTGCCAAACAGAACGACCGGCGCAAGCCCCATCAGCAGATACGTCATGATGAGGCGGTTGCGCACCGTCCACAACACACGCTGCATCAGCCAGCGATAACCGAGCATGACCGCGAAGCAGAAGAGCGCAAGGAGCGAAAAGACGGCGAGCACCGAACACAGCTCGCCGAAGTTGCCGGGGATCTCGCCGCCGCCGAGCAGCAACGCGGAAAGAATAAGCAGCCACAAGCTGCCGCGTTCCAGAACGCCCGAGGGCTTTCTTCGCCCAAAGCGTTGAAACAGCGCGTCCTCGGCACGTCCGATTTGGGTCAACATGTGTTCAATCGAAGCGAAACTTCCCTGCTGCTCGGCAGCCAGCGCCAGTCTATCTGAAGCATGCGGCTACCAAATGCGCTGCCCGGCTCACTCCTGCAGTCAATCCTCAGACGATTCCTGCCCGTGCGGGATAAACACGGAGAAAACGGAGCCGGAGCGGCCCGGCCGGGTGGAGGAACTGAAGCGCAGCGTTCCTCCGTGCTTCTCGGCAATGCTCTTGCTGATCCACAGTCCCAGTCCCGTCCCGTTGTTTCCCTTGGTGGAGTGGAAGACCTCAAAGATGCGGCTCTGGACGGATCGCGTCATGCCGCTTCCGGTGTCAGCGACGGTAATGCGGCTACCCCATCGGCCCGATGCGGGATGCCGGCCGACGTGCTCCCGCACCAGAATGCGCCCGCCCCCGCGCGTCGCGTCGAACGCGTTGCCGACCAGGTTGACAAACACCTGCCGCAGCTCGCCGGGGTAGCACAGCACCGATTCCCGCCTGGTATACCGCCGCTCCACCTCGATGTTCGAGGTGGCCAGACGACCCTGGTACAGGGCAAGAACAGACTCCAGAATGTCGGCAATGACAGCCGGCCCGTAGGTGTTTTGCTGGCGGTTGAAGGTCAGGGTTTGCGAGGTAATCTCGGTGATGCGGGCAAGCTCCTGCTGCGCCGTCGCGACATACGCGCGCTCGGCGTCGCCCAGCTCGGCATGTTCCAGCAGGTACAGCAAATTGGTGACCGACTCGAGCGGGTTGTTGATCTCATGCGCGATTGAGCTCGCCAGGCGCCCCACCAGCGCCAGCTTGTCTGCCTTGCGCAGCGCCTGCTCTGACAGGATCCGCTCCGTCACGTCGAGCGACACGCCGGAGACGCGCGACTCCTGCCTTTCAGCGGGCGTCGCAGCCGCGTAGATAGCACGAGCCTTGCCATCGCGCATGCAGTCCCCGCTCGCCGCGATCCAGCGGGTGCTTCCATCGCGCCACACAATGCGGTACTCGGCTGCGTAAGGAACGCCCTGCTCAATGGTGGACCGCAGTTTCGCCTCGACCGCAGTGCGGTCCTCCGGGTGAACGCGCTCGTAAAAGTCAGCGAGCGAAAGCGCCTGCTCCACAGACCAGTCAAAGATCACGCGGCAGGTCTCCGAGGCGCTCAGCGTTCCTGTCGCCAAATCGAGTTCCCAGGCACCAAGCTGAGCCGTTTCCAGCGCAAGCAGCAGCCGGCTTTCCGACTCCCGGCGCGCTTCCTCAGCCAGGTCCCGCTCGCGCAGGGCGTCGCGCATCTGGTACTGCCGGCTCCTCGACAGCAATGCCGATCGCACGCTGCTGATCAGCGTTTCGATGCGGATTGGGCGCTCCAGCAGCGTCAGGCTTCCCAGCGGCAAACGGTCCTGCTCTCTTTGCCGCGAGAGCGCGTTGGCGCGGCCGCCGACGGTGAGCACCAGGAGCGGCAGGTCAGACCATGCAGGCTGGTTCAGAACCACTTCCGACAGCTGGGCGATGTTGGCTTCGTTGAGCACTTCCTCCGTGATCAGCAGCAAACCCACATTGCGCCTTCCGGCAAGCTCTGTCGCTTCCTCCACGCCTTCGACGGCGAGCGCGCTTACCGAAGCAGAGGCAAGCGCTTCGGCAATCAGCTTTGCGTCGCGCCCGACCGGCGCAACAATCAGCACCGTAAGCTCGTCCGGCACCAGCGTATCGGGCGTGGCGGAGACGCTTTCCTGGATCATGAGGTGCCGTTCTTGGCTGCTGTGACCGAAAGCTCCGGAGCCGGGTCGATGCTTTGCTCCGAACCTGGATTTCCAGACAGGATTCCCTTGAAATGAATGAGCGGTTCGCCGATGTGCAAGCCGTCGGAGGCCAACCGCAGCTCACGAATCGTGGTTTCATGCGCACCGCTGCGCTTTTTTATAACGGAGAGCGCTCGCCGCACCACACCCTGCGTTTCGAAGTAGCGCATCATCAGCACATTATCCGCCAGGTAGCTCACATCCACTTGTGTGCGCACTTCGCCGATAAAGCCGTGCTGGGTTAACACGAGGAAGGTCGCAACGCCGCGCGCGCCCAAGAACGAGAGCAGCTCGTGCAGCTGCAGCGGCAGGTCAGACTCGCCGGCCATGGCGTGCAGAAAGCCGTTCAGCGAATCAATGACCACCAGGCGTACATCACTCTCATCCACGGCCTGCCGGATCTCGGCTACGAGCTCACCAGGGCTCAGCTCGGCCGGATCGACCTGTTTGAGCAGCAGATATCCTCGCTCGATATGCTCATCGATCGCGAAGCCCAGGCTTTTTCCGCGAAGACTGGCGCTGCGGACAGACTCGTCAAAGGTGTACAACACAGCGCGCTCCCCACGCCCGGCGGCCGCGATGAGGTACTGCATCACGATTGAGGATTTGCCCACCCCGGTGGGGCCTAGCAGCAGCGTGCTGGAGCCCCGATCCACGCCGCCGCCGAACAGCGCATCGAGTGCCTGGAGGCCGCCCGGCAATGGCTCTTCAAAGAAGTCAGACGGATGTTCGGCCGCAACAAGCCGCGGATACACATGCAGACCATCAGCAGCGATGTTGTAGTCGTGCAATCCTTCGCGAAAGCCCGAACCGCGCACTTTCAGGATTTCTACCTGCCGCCGTGTAATGCCATAGGTGCGCGGGTTCTTCTGCAGCCGGATCACCCCGTGCGCGATCGACTGCAGCTGCACATCACTGCCTTCCGCGCTCCGGTCATCCAGCATAAAGGTGGTCATGCCGCGCCCGGCAAAGTAGCGCTTCAGCGCCAGGAGCTGTCTCCGGTACTTGACCGGCTCAGCGGCAAGCAGGCGCAGCTCCGACAAGGAGTCCAGCACCACCCGCTGCGCCTGAACCCGCTCAATCTCCTCGATAAGCCGCCGAATCGTGCTGGCCAGCTCGACCTCGTTGGGGTGGAAAACAGTGTAGGAATCCTCCGCGGTCAGCGTTGACTCCTCCGGCACAAACTCCACCACTGCAATGCCTTCAAGCGACCAGCCGTGGGAGGCCGCTGCCGCTTCCAGCTCCTGCTTCGACTCGGAAAGGGTCACGTATAGCGTCCGCTCTCCAAGGCGGGCGCCCTCCAGGATGAACTGCATGGCGATTGTGGTCTTGCCGGTGCCGGGCTCGCCCTCAATCAGGTACATCTGCCCGCTGGGCAGGCCGCCGTGGAGTATGTCGTCCAAACCGGTCACCCCGGTCGTTGTGCGCTGCATTGGCGGAATCGTTGTCATGGCTTCGCCCATTATCCGATACCCCCGGTAAAAAGTGCGCGTGGCTCTCGAAGGTCTTTCCGCCCGTACGCCGCGGTAGTAATGCAGCCGGATGGAGAAGTTGAGCCGTTACGACTGCGGCTTTGTAAGAGCCCCGTCCGCCGCGCCGGTCGGCACCGCTGCCGGCGCCATGTAGTGCCGCACGTCTGCGCCCCTGATCCAGAAAATCACGTCCTCGGCGATATTGGTCGCGTGGTCCGCGACACGCTCAAGCGAGCGCGCAATGACCAACGCGTTGAGCGCCTGCGCGGTCAGGTGCGGCTGCTCGCGCATCACGTTCAGCAGCATCTGGTAGGCCGTGCCGTTCAGCTTATCCACGGCGTCGTCGAGTGACAGCACCTTTTCCGCCGCATCTGCGTCCCCCTCGATAAAGGACTGCAGCGCGCGCCGCACCATATCCGTTGCAAGCGCGGCCATCTTCGGGATGTCGACCGGCAGGTCGACGGTCGACGAGGCGTCCAGCGCACGCACGCGCTCCACAATGTTGACCGCGGCATCGCCCACGCGCTCAACGTCCGCGTTGATCTTGATCACCGCAAGGATAAAGCGAAGATCGATGGCCATGGGCTGCTCCATGGCGAGCAGGTCAAGCGCCATCTGGTCGATCTCGCGTTCAAAGTGGTTGATGCCCACCTCGGACTGCACCACCATCTCGCACAGGAGGAGGTCGCGGGTGCGATAGGCCTCGATGGCGCGCTCGATGGACTGCTCGGCCATGCCCGCCATGACCAGGATCTTTTCTTTCAGATCGCCCAGACTTTGATGGAACCGTACGCGCATATCAGCCGAACCTGCCGGTTATATAGTCTTCCGTTCGTTTATCGGTAGGATTGGTAAAAATCTTATGGGTCGCATCGATCTCGACCAATTTGCCCGTTAGAAAAAAGCCTGTGCGCTCCGCCACGCGCGCTGCCTGCTGCATGTTATGCGTCACGATCACGATGGTGTACTGGCTTTTGAGCTCGAAGATCAGGTCCTCGATCTTCGCCGTCGAGACCGGATCGAGCGCCGAGGCCGGCTCGTCCATCAGCAGCACCTCCGGGTCGACGGCAAGCGCGCGCGCGATGCAAAGCCGCTGCTGCTGACCGCCCGACAGACTAGCGCCCGACTTTCTCCGTAGGTCGTCTTTCACCTCTTCCCACAGCGCGGCGTGCTTCAGCGAACGCTCCACCACTTCATCCAGCACCCGCCGGTTGCGAAATCCGTTCAGCTTCAGCCCTGAGGCGACATTGTCGTAGATCGACATGGTCGGAAACGGGTTAGGCCGCTGAAACACCATGCCCACGCGGCGGCGAATCTCGACCGGCGAGGCATCCTTGTAAATGTCGACCGTGCCGATGCGCACTGTGCCGGCCACCCGGCCGCCGCTCGAAGTTTCGTGCATGCGGTTGAGGCAGCGCACAAAAGTCGACTTGCCACAGCCGGAAGGCCCGATCAGCGCCGTCGCCTGGTTGGGAGCTACCTTCAGGTTGATCTTGAACAAAGTCTGGTGCGTTCCGTACCACGCGTCCAGCTCACTGACCTCGATACCCACACCCACTTAACTGGCCCCTTTCAAGACACCGCGCGAGGCCACAAACCGCACCAGAGCGACCGCGAACACAATCAGCAGAATCAGCACCAGCGACCCGGCCCATGCCAGCCGGTGCCAGTCATCGTAGGGCGATACGGCGTAGATGTAAATCTGGAGCGGCAGTGCGGCAATCGGCTCATTCAGATTGCTGCTCCAGAAATTGTTGCCAAATGCCGTGAACAACAGCGGTGCTGTCTCGCCCGCGACCCGCGCAAACGCGAGCATGCAGCCGGTAATGACGCCGGGCGAGGCGGTCCGCAGTGTGATCGAGAGCACCGAACGCCAGTTCGGCACGCCGAGGCCGAGCGCCGCCTCACGCACCGAGTTCGGCACCGTCAGCAGCATCTCCTCGGTCGTGCGCGTCACAGTCGGGATCATCATAATCCCGAGCGCGACCCCGCCCGACAACGCCGAAAAGTGCTTCTGCGGCAGCACAATCAGCGAGTACACGGCGATGCCCATCACGATCGACGGCACCCCGTTAAGCACGTCCGCGGTAAAGCGAACCAGGTTCGCGAAGCGGCTGCCGCGCCCAAACTCCGCCAGGTAAATGCCGCTCGCGATGCCGACCGGGACGCCAAGCGAGCTGCCGATGCCCAGGATCACGGCCGAGCCGACGATGGCATTCGCCATGCCGCCGCCGTTCTCGCCCGGCGGCTTCGGGATTTGCGTAAAGAACGCGAGATTGAGTGAGCTCGCGCCCTTGTACAGCAGGTACACAAAAATCGCGACCAGGGGCGCAACCACCAGGATGGTGCTGAGCACGGCAACGCCGGTCGCCAGGTGGTTGGTCACCTTGCGTGCGAGCCTCGTGTTGTTGCTCATGGTAAGCCGTGCGTCCATATCCAGCCTTTGCGTAGAGCTTCGCTACACGGTCTGCGGGGGCGCGCCGCGGGTCACCGCCCATACCAGCAGGCGCGCCAGCGCATTGACGACGATCGTGACCAGAAACAGCGCCAGGCCAATCTCAATCAGCGCGCTCAGGTACAGGTCATCCGATGCTTCAGAAAACTCGTTCGCAATCACTGACGCCATCGAGTAGCCCGGCGCGAACAGCGACCGCGTGATCTCCGGCCGGTTGCCGATCACCATGGTGACCGCCATCGTCTCGCCCAGCGCGCGGCCAAGCCCCAGAATCACGGACCCAACGATGCCGATGCGCGCGTTCCGCAGCACGCCCATGCGGATCATCTCCCACCGCGTCGCCCCCAGCGCCAGCACCGCCTCCCGCTGCGACTCCGGCACCGCAATCATCACCTCGCGCGTCAGCGACGAAATGATGGGCAGGATCATGATCGAGAGAATGACACCGGCCGCCAGCATGCCGATGCCGTAGTTCGGACCGGTAAACAGGGTCGTCCAGCCCAGCGCCTTGCCGAGCAGCGGATTTACATGCTCGCGCAGCAGCGGCACCAGCACAAACACCGCCCACAACCCGTACACCACGCTCGGTATCGCGGCCAGCAGCTCGGTCAAAAACGCGAGCGGCGCGCGGAGCCAGCGGGGACACATTTCGGTGAGGAAAATGGCAAGCCCAACCGCTAGCGGCACCGCGATCGCAAGCGCCACCAGCGACGACACCAGCGTCCCATAGATAAACGGCAGCGCCCCGTAGTCGCCGCTGACCGGGTCCCAAGCCGAGTGATAGAAAAAGCCGAAGCCGAACTTCTTAAGAGACAGCTGGGAGCGCAGCACGAGCTCGGTTGCGATCAGCGCGACGATAGCGAAGATCGAGAGCGCGCAGACGATCATAGCCCCGCGGAAAAGGCGGTCGCTCCAGGCCGAGTTGCCGCGGCTTTCCAGGAAGCGCCGCGCCGCGGAAGGCCCGGCACCGCCCGCAGGCGGGCCTGCATGGGTACCCGCCTGCGGAATTTGAGCCAAAGATTGAGACAGGCCGGGTACACGAGCCTGCTGTAGTTTGCTGTCCACCAGCAGTCACCCTATCGAGCTTGCTTGAACGGGAGGTTAACAGGAGGTAAACGGGCGTTCTGCTTCCGCCTGGAACGCCCGCGAGGCCTCTATTTCATCTGCGCGATGGTTGCCTTGACCTTCGCCTGCACCGAGGCCGGCAAGGGCGCGTAGTACAGCGACGCCGCCTCGCCTTCGCCGTGCTCAAGCATCCAGTTCAGGAAGTCCTTGAGCACCTTCGCCTTGGCCGGGTCCTGCCCCTGGGTCGGGATCAGCAGCCAGGTGAAGCTGGAGATTGGATACACGTCGCGTCCGGGCTCGTTGGTGATGGAAACGCGATAGTCGGCCGGGATCGTCTTCGCCGCCGCCGCGGACGCAGCTACGCCCTCAATGCTCGCCTTGACGAACTGCCCCGAAGCATTTCTCACCAGGCCGTAGGGAATCTTGTTCTGCAGGGCGTAAATCAGCTCAACATAGCCGATGGAGCCGGGCAGCTGACGCACCAGGCCGGCAACCTGCTCGTTCCCTTTGCCGCCCAGCCCTTTCTTCCAGTCCACCGCCGTGTTCGCGCCCACGCTCTGCTTCCACTCCGGGCTTACCTTCGACAGAAAGTCCGTGAAGATGAAGGTGGTGCCCGAGCCGTCCGAACGGTGGGTCACGATGATCTCGGTCGACGGCAGCTTCACGCCCGGATTATCCCTCGCGATGCGCGGGTCGCCCCAGTTCGAGATCTTGCCCAGGTAGATGTCCGCCAGCACGTCCGGTGCAAACTTGAGCTCTGTATTCACACCGGGCAGGTTGTAGATCGGCACCACCGCACCCAGCACCGTGGGAATGTGCTGAATCTTGATCTTCGATTCTTTCAGCTGTGCGTCGGTCATCGGGCCGTCGGTCGCGCCGAAATCCACCGTACCCGCCGTCACCTGGCGAATGCCGCCGCCCGAACCGATGGGCTGGTAGTTGATCTGCACGCCCGGGTGCTGCGCGCTGTACTCGGAAAACCACTTCGAGTAGATCGGATTCGGAAAAGTCGCGCCGGCCCCGTTCAGTTTCTGGGCCCATCCTGCTGTCGCTGACGCCAGCACCAGGGCTGCGGCCAGAATCGTTGCTGTCTTCACTCGTGCTCTCACTTTCTGCTTCTCAGAGTCTGCCGGTCCTTTGTTACAAACCGGTGACACGGGGGTAAATAAGCGGAGCGCGGCGTCCCCATTCGGGACAGACCCGCGGCGGGCCTCTACGGAAATGCTTCTACCGGAGCGCTCGCGTCTTTGTCCGCGTCTTTGTCCGCCTCTGCCGGCGCCGCACCCGCCATCGCCGCCCGGGGTAGGGTAAACAGAAACGTAGAGCCGGCACCCAGCTCGCTCTCCGCCCAGACAGTCCCGCCGTGCGCAAGCACAATGTGCTTCACGATCGCCAGGCCCAGCCCCGTGCCGCCCGAGTCGCGTGAGCGCGCTTTGTCGACCCGGTAAAACCGCTCAAAGATGCGGTGGAGGTGTTCGGACGCAATACCCTGCCCAAAGTCCTGCACGCTGAACTCGACCGCACCTTCCAGCTCGCGCGCGCCGATGCGCACCCGCCGTCCGCCGCGGCCGTACTTCATCGCGTTCTCAATCAGGTTGCCGAAAACCTGGTTGAGCGCGTCCGGGTCCGCAAGCACGGCGCTCCGCGTCGCCGGCGCCCGCTCAAAGTGCACCCCGGAGTCGATAGCCATGCCGGCCAGAGCGTCCAGTGCGTCACCCAGCAGGGCGTCCGCGCGCACCACCTGCGGTTTAATGCGGTAGTCGCCCGCCTCCACGTTCGCCAGCGCCAGCAGGTCCGCGGTAAGCCGGGTCATGCGGTTTGCATTGCGCAGCACAATGCCCAGAAACTCGCGCCCCTGGTCTGACAGCTGCTCCTCGCCGTCGACGACCGTCTCCACGTAGCCGGTGATGGAGGTCAGGGGAGTGCGCAGCTCGTGCGAAACGTTCGCTACAAAATCGCGCCGCATCCGCTCCGCCCGTTCCACCTCGGTCACGTCGTGCAGCACCACGACCGCACCCCCGCCCGGCATGGGCGCGGCGCTCACGGCAAAGGCGCGGCCCGGCACAAACGAGGTTGCACGGCCGCGTGCCAGCTCATGCTCGCGCAGCGCCACCTCCACCGCCCGCAGCACCTCCGGGTCGCGCACGCACTCCACCAGCGGCCGGCCTTCGCGCACCGGGAAGGGGAGCAGCGCCTGCATTTTTGCGTTGGACCAGGTCACCTGCGACAGCGCGGAGACGCCGATCACCGCTTCCTGCATACTGTCGAGCAGCACGGCGAGCTCGCGGCGCGAGCCGTCCAGCGCGCGAAAGCTCGCCTCCAGCCGCACCGCGGTCGCGTCGAGCGCGTGCGCTACCTCGGAGATCTCGTCGAGGCGCCCTTCCTCCACCCGCGCCGACAACTCGCCTGCGGCAATGCGATTGGCAAAGCGCACGATGCGGGAAAGCCGCCGCGCCACCCGCCTGGCCAGCAGCGCCGCCATCACGGCGGCCAGGCACAGCGCCAGCAGGGACGCGAACAGGAGGTCGCGGCGCAGCAGGCGCAGCGTGGCATGCACGCCGGCGAGCGAAAACATGTACCGTGCCGTGTACGGACCGGCCGGGGCTGAGACGCTCAGCGTGTCGGGGGTAACCACCGTGCTGCCGGGTAAAGCAAGCCCCGCGGGCGGCTGCTCACGCAGCTGGTTGGCCTCCGGCAGCGCCGGCAATGCCGCTGTTGCCGGCGGCTGGCCCTTCGCTGCATCGGGAGCTGGCTCTGCGCTCTGCTGGAGGCCGTTGCCCCCGGCTGCCGCGGCTGCGGCCACCAGCCGGCCTTGGCCGTCCACCAGGCGGATGTCGGCGCGCGCAGACAGTGCCTGCGCCTCCACCACCGCGTGCAGCTCTGAGGGCGGTGTTGCCGCCAGCTGACGGGCCATGCGCAAGGCCTTCGCGCTGTAGTACTCCGCAGCCTCGCTGTACAGCGAGTGCTGCACGATACGGCGGACGGTGAAGTCGAGGATCGCCGTGCCGATCGAGAGGACCAGCATGAACGAGAACAACAGCTTGGTAAAAACGCGTCCGGTCATCGTCGTTGTCCGAGGCGGGTCGTGATCTCAGGAGCGAGCAGAGCACTTCCCGCTCCCATCCGCCTCCATCCTACGCGCGCGCCGGTGCGGTCTACGCCTTCGGCACTTCGAAGCGATACCCAGCGCCGCGTACCGTCTTCAGGTAGCGCGGATTCTCAGGGTCCACTTCGATCTTTTCGCGGATGCGCCGCACGTACACGTCGACCGAACGCGGCGTCACGAAGCGGGCGTCGCCCCACACCGCGTCCAGCAGGTGGTCGCGCGAGAACACCCGCCCCGGGTGCCGGGCCAGGTAGTCCAGCAGGCGAAACTCGGTCGCGGTCGTGGTGGTCAACTCGCCCCGCACCTTGAGCTGCATAGCGCCCGCATCGATGACGACATCTTCGAACTGGATGGTCTGCGGACCGCTTGGGCGCTCAAAGCGCCGCAGCACTGCCTTGACGCGCGCCACCAACTCGCGCGGTGCAAACGGCTTCGTGATGTAGTCGTCAGCCCCGAGTTCAAGCCCCAGCACACGGTCGTTTTCCGACGCCTTCGCCGTCATAAAGATGATGGGCGTCGTCGACAGCTGCGCGTTGGCGCGCAGCTTGCGGCATACCTCCAGCCCATCTCCGCCCGGCACCATGATGTCCAGCAGAAACAGGGCCGGTGCGGCGCGCTCGGCCTCGGCGATCAGGTTCTGGGGCGTCGGAAAAACCCGCGGCAGGTAGCCCGAAGCCTGCAGGTGGTGCTCCACTAATCGCGCGATATCGGTATCGTCTTCCAGAACAAAAACAGACGTGCTCAAGCCGTTTGCCTCTCCCCAAAGAAACCCGCAACTGCGCCCCGTTCGTCCGTGAACCGTCTTTGCGGCATCACCGAGCGCGGCTCGCCTCAGCCTACGCTCTCCTTTCCCGGGCAGTGCAAACGTTTGGTGAATACTCCCCGCGGCCTGGTATTCCGGCATCGCCCCGCCCGCTTCGCGACTCCAATTACGTCTATGGCACAAACAGAACGCAAACTCGGAACCCAGGGGCTTACCGTCTCCGAGCAGGGCCTTGGCTGCATGGGCATGTCGGCTTTCTACGGCGGGCGGGATGAAGCGGAGTCCATCGCGACGCTCAACCGCTCGATCGAGCTCGGCATCACCTTTCTCGATACCTCGGACATGTACGGCCCGCACACCAACGAACTGCTGCTCGGCCGCGTCTTCAAGGGGCGCCGCCGGGAGGTCACGATCGCGACCAAGTTCGGCATCGTCGTCGACCCAAACGATCCGTCGATTCGCGGTGTCAGCGGCCGCCCCGAGTACGTGCGGCAGTCCTGCGATGCAAGCCTACGCCGGCTCGGCGTCGAGATCATTGACCTCTACTACCAGCACCGCGTCGACCCCGCCGTGCCGATCGAGGAAACGGTCGGCGCCATGGCCGGGCTGATCGAGGCGGGCAAGGTGCGCTATCTCGGGCTATCGGAGGCGGCGCCAGAGACCATCCGGCGTGCCCATCGCACCCACCCCATCAGCGCTCTGCAGACCGAGTACTCGCTCTGGTCGCGCGACCCGGAAGCGGAGCTGCTTGCCGTCACGCGCGAGCTCGGCATCGGCTTTGTCGCTTATTCGCCGCTGGGCCGCGGCTTCCTGACCGGCCAGATTAAAAGCGAGAACGACCTGGAGCCGGACGACTGGCGGCGCAACAATCCGCGCTTCCAGGGTGAAAACTTCCGCAAGAATCTTGAGCTGGTCGCGAAAGTAGAGGACGTCGCGCGGCGCAAGGGCATCTCTGCCTCGCAGCTGGCGGTGGCCTGGGTGCTTGCGCAGGGAGCGGACATCGTCCCCATCCCCGGAACTAAGCGCGTCCGGTACCTCGAGGAAAACGCAGCGGCTTCCGAGGTGACCTTTACCGCGACAGAGCTTCGCGAGCTTGACGAGATCGCGCCGGCAGGCATCGCGGCCGGCATGCGCTACCCGGAGGCAGCCATGAGCGCGGTCCATCGCTGATTCGAAGCAGATACCTGAGTTTCAGGGCTACTCGGACGAATACCGATTCAGCCAGGCGAAGAGATCGGCTACGTCCAGGAAGATCGGCGTTCCCTCGACGGAAAACCGCGGTGCCGCTACCCAGGGCACCGCATTGCAGATCGAAGCTGTGAGCGCTCCGGGATCCACAACCCAGATATTGGGGATACCCATCGTTTGATAATCCTTGACTACTTCCTGAATGTGCCCATAGGAATCACTTGGGGACACAATCTCGATCGCGATGAGGGGCGGGGTGAGCAGCACAGGCGGCCAGTAGCGAGCGTAATCCACGACCACATCGGGCAGACGGACGCGCGTCTGGGAAACCCGCGTCCGGACTTCGACTCCCGCGCGCAGACCCCACTCCTCTTCGTGGCGCTCGAACCAGGAAGCTATCTTCGACTGTAGTAGGCCGTGCACTGAAAAGACCACAGAACGCTCCCGAAGCTCGCCGTCGACATACTCGACATCTCGTTCATAACCGGTCTTGAGGTACTCATCCAGGCCGAGCAGGCTAGCTGTCGCCACTTTGCACTCTCCTGAAACGACACCGTGATCATAAACGCGCGAAAAGGCACGACCTAATCAGATCGACTGCACCGGCACGGTCAGCAGGTCGTCCACCAGCCCGACTTCCTTCTGCACAAAGGGCTCACCGTAGCGCACGCCGCCCAGCAACCCGTAATGCCGCGCCTCTGCGAAGGTCCGTTCTCGAATCTCTGCCTCCGGCACAAACAGCCCGGCGCCGGCCGGCTGGTCCCCGTACTGCGACGCATACGCCATCAGCGCCCGGTGCCGATCCTCGATATACGGCGTAATGTCCACCACGAAACTCGGCCGCACATCCGCGTACAGGCTGGCATAGATGATCTTGAAGGGGCGATGCGGCGCCTGCGGCTCGCCCCCATCGCTGGAGGTTTCCACCTTCCGCAGCCCCGCCAGGAAGCACGCCTCGTAGCCCAGCACCGAGCACGTACTGTGGTCCGGGTGCCGCGCCGTCCAGTACGGCAGGATCACCACGCGCGGAGTAAGCGCGCGCAGCACACGCACAATCTTGAGCCGGTTCGCGTAAGTATTTTCGACTGCGCCGTCGGGCAGGTCGAGCGCCTGCCGGTGCGCCACGCCCAGGATTCTTCCTGCCGCCTCAGCCTCCGCGGCGCGCTCCGCAGCCGAGCCGCGCGTGCCCGCTTCGCCTGCGGTCAGGTCCAGGATCGCCGTTCGACGCCCCCGAGCCCGCGCCCGCAGCAGCGTCCCCCCGCAGGTCTGCTCCACATCATCGCGGTGCGCGGCAATCGCGAGAATGTCACACACCGGCATGATCTCCCCTTTTGACCCGCCACACACTGGAACGCGCTCCCCGCAGGAGCGCGCCTTGAGTTCTTACGGCCGAAGGCCGTCACCAGCCGCACCGCAGGTGCTAGTACCAGGTGTTGTCGGAGTCGTCCGGCGCGTCCATGTACGCCACGTCCACCACGGTTCCCTGCACCGCGACGTTTGTGTTGTCGAGCGCCGCCCCGGTACCGGTGTTGTAGATGTACACCTGGCCGCCCTCGGCTGTGTACACCTTGTGCAGTGTTGTCAGTGCCGCGATGCCGGTGCCGTCGCCCTTGAAGCTTTCAATGGCCGTTACAGTACCGGTCGCCGTGTTGAACACCGTCATACAGCCGTACGGAACCGTGGACCCGGCCTGCGCCTGCTTGTAGCGCTCGCCGCTCTGGCAGTTTGAAGAGCCGATCCACAACGTATTGTCATCGGCCAGAACCATTCGCTGATGTGTGCCGTCAGAGATGGGAGTCGGCGCACTGACCGTGTTGTTGCTCAGGTTCACGATGGAAAGCTCCCCTGTAAACAGCCCGTCTGGCAGAATCTGCTGGCCCGCAACATACAAGGTCGATCCGTTGAACCGCCCGTCGGTCACGCCGCCCGGCACGGGGATGAAGTTCGTTGTCGTGAGCCCCGCACCTGCCGGGCCCTCAATGCCTGCGTTCAGCCCCTTGAGCGGAATCTGTGTCAGGCCCGCCGTCTGGCCGCCGCATTCCGGGCCGCAGTCAATGATGTAAGCCGAGGTGCCATCGGGCGAGAACAGCGCTTTCATCGGGCGATCCACGGGCCCCGCCGCGCTCACCGTCACCGGATAAATGCAGTACTGCGGCAGGTTCTGCGGCTCGCAATCCTCCGCACTCACGCCGTCCAGCGGAAAGTTCACGTTCTGCGGAGGCGGCAGCGCTGCCGCGGCCTGCTGCTGGGCGTTGGTCAGGTGGACCACACTGTATACCGAGTTCTGGCCGCTCTGGTTCTGCACAAACGCCAGCGCCAGCGTGCCGCCCGGGTTCACGGAGACCCGGTACACGCCGGGCAGGTTCAGCAGGAAAACCGTAGGCGTCGTGGACGCGTCGAAGACCTCGACCTGGCGGCTTTGCTGCTGCGCCGAGATGATGATGCCTCGATTGGTAGCGGCAAAGATGGAAGACGCGATCGCGTTGCTGCCCGGAGGCGTTAAAAGCGAGGAGGACGACTCTGTCGCGTAGTTCACGTTGGTCAACGAACCCGCCTGGGTGCCGGCGTTGGCAAACACCAGACCCGCTTCCTCAGCCGGAAGATTCTGAATAGAAAACGGGAGGGCCGAAGGGCTGAAACCGCCGATCGGAAACGCCCCTACCGTGTTGTTGTAGTTATGCCGAACGTCGTAGAGGCCGTCGACCAGCGACAGGGAGCCCTGGCCGGATATTTGCGCCGCAATCAGGACGCGGTTGAGAATGCCGCTCGGCGGCAGCGGCCGCCCTGCGAAGTAGAAGCTTTTACCGCAGGCAGACAGGGCAAGCGAAACAACAAGCAGAGCGAATACCACAGACGATACGCGCAGGCTGCGGCCGCCGCGGCGCTGCGCCCACTGAACCAGGTTGGACAAAGGCAAATGGAAACTCCGGTCCCCTCGAAGCCGCGCCGAACTGGGCTCCGAACGGAATCCTGAGTATAACAAAGCACTTGAGCCGCTAGCGCCCCGGCGGGCGCTGGCTTAGCATGAGCTGTGGCCTCAAACGCAAACCCGGCAAATCGGCTGCAAGCGCTGTTTGGCGACCGGCCCGTGCTGTGCGACGGCGCCATGGGTACCACCCTGTACGACCGCGGCGTCTTTATCCATCGCTGCTATGACGAGCTCAACCTGTCCGAACCCGATCTGGTCCGCGGCATCCATGAGGAGTACCTGCTTGCCGGCGCCGAGCTGATTGAGACCAACACCTTTGGCGCCAATCGCTTTCGCCTCCAGCGTTTCGGGCTTGAGTCCAAGTTGGAAGCCATCAACCAGGCCGGCGTTCGCCTGGCGCGCGAAGCCGTGGCCAACCTGCAGGAAAAGCAGGCCGCCAAAGCCTGGGTCGCCGGCTCGGTCGGCTCGCTCGGCATCAAGATGGAGCCGCTGGGTCGCGTGTCTCGCGAAGAAGCGCGCGCTGCCTTTACGGAGCAGATTCGGGCGCTCACCGCAGGTGCCGACGACGCGCCAGGCGTCGACCTGCTCATCATTGAAACCGTTCTCTCACTTGCCGAGGCCGAACAGGCCCTGCTCGCCGCGCGTGAAGCCGCCCCTGACCTTCCAGTTGTCGTCATGGTCACCGTGGACGAGGAGCACCTGTGCCTCGATGGCACGCAGCCTGAGCTTGCCGCAGCCCGCCTGGCGGCCTGGGGTGCCGACGGCGTCGGCGTCAACTGCTCCACCGGCCCGGCTGCGGTGCTCAGCGCGGTCGAGTGCATGGCAGCCGGCGCGCACCTCCCCCTGTTCGCGATGCCCAACGCCGGGGTCCCCCGCGCCGTCGACGGCCGCAACCTGTATCTGTGCTCACCGGAATACATGGGCAGCTTCGCGCGAAAGTTCCTGAAGGCCGGCGTGCAGTTTGTGGGGGGCTGCTGCGGCACCACCCCGGCGCATATTCGCGCCATGCGCGCCCAGCTGCGTGCGCAGTCGGCCATGGCGGTGGAAGAAGCGGGAAGGCCGCGCGCGGAC
>CAXUDF010000010.1:13215-16050 GCA_964249695.1 uncultured Acidobacteriaceae bacterium | reverse complement strand
CTCCGGACGCAACGCCGCCGCCGCCGCTTGAGCACCGCTCGGCGCTGGGGCGGCTCCTTCATGAGCGCAGCTTCATTACGCTCGTCGAGATCGTTCCGCCGCGCGGCATCGACACGACGCGCGAGTTAGCCGGAGCCCGCCTGCTCGCCGACGCGGGCGTCGACGCAATCAATATTCCCGATTCGCCGCGCGCCTCGGCCCGCATGAGCGCGCAGTCGCTTTGCATTCAGATTCAGCAGCAGATCGGCATTGAAACGCTGCTGCACTACACCTGCCGCGACCGCAACGTGCTCTCCATGCAGAGCGACCTGCTCGGCGCCTCCTCGATCGGGCTGAAAAACATCCTTTGCCTCACCGGCGACCCGCCCAAGCTCGGCAACTACCCGGACGCGACCGCGGTTTTCGACGTCGACGCGATTGGCCTGGTCAATATTGTGCGCGGCCTCAATCTCGGCTTTGACATCGGCGGCAATGCGCTCGGCGCGTCCACCGGATTTACCGTTGCGGTCGCGGCAAACCCCGGCGTGCCCGATATCGAAAATGAGCTGCGCCGCTTTGCCTACAAGGTCGAAGCGGGCGCGGAGTACGCCATCACGCAGCCGGTTTTCGACCTGCGCCTGCTGGAAAGCTTTCTCCGGCGCATCGAGCAGTTCGGCATCCCGGTCATTGCCGGCATCTGGCCGCTCACCTCGCTGCGCAACGCGGAGTTCATGCGCAACGACCTCCGCGTCGCCGTGCCCGACGAGATCATGGCGCGCATGGCCGCCGCCGGCGAAGGCCAGGGCGGGCCGGAAGCCGCGCGCGCCGAAGGCGTCCGGATCGCGCAGGAGATGCTCCAGACCGCGCGTCCCATGGTGCAGGGCGTGGCTGCAAGCGCCCCCTTCGGCCGCTACTCGACAGCCGTCGAAACCCTGTCCGCGGTGCTGGAAGAGCGCGCCACCGTCGCTATGCCGTGATTGAACCAAGACCGCCTACGCGGCTGGCGCCCACTTCGTGGGGTACTTACTTTGAGAAGCAAGGGCGGGTACTTCTCGCCCTTGCTTCTCAAACGAATACACGCCCTGAAAGGGCCGCCTCCCGCGTAGGGGGTCTTGTTTACTTCAGGTCCAACTTCGCCCGCGCAGGCGCGTTAGTCTGGAAGCAGACCCATGGCTACCTTTGAAGAGAATGTGAAGCAGCTGGAAAGCATTGTGCAGCAGCTGGAACGCGGCGATCTGCCGCTCGAAGACTCGATCCGCCTGTTCGAAGAAGGTATGCAGGTTTCCGGCGCGTGCAAGGACCAGCTGGAAGCCGCGGAAGGCAAGGTGCAGATGCTGATGAAGCAGCGGGACGGCTCGCTACAGCCTGGCCCCTTCCCTGCCGGCAAAGATCCCTTAGCCAGGTAGACGCTGCGCGCTCGCATTCGCCCGCTCCACGCGTTCCAGGACAAACCGCACCAGCTCCGGCGTCAGCCACTGCTGCGCCTGCACGGCGAAGCTCGGCTTTCCATCGACCAGGCGCGCGGACACGCCCTTCCACTGCGGGGCCAGCGGCCGCTCGACTGTGATCAGCGCATCGGCGCGGTCCAGGTAGAGCCGTGCCGAGTCCTTGAAGTCTGCCGTGCCTGCGTCGAGCACGCTCAGGTACAGGTCGGGCCGCAGAAACTGCATCACTGAGTTCGACTCGACAATGGCGTTGCGCGAGGCAGCAAGCTCCTTGCGTACGCGCGGCATCGCTGTGGCAAGCATGCCGATGCGCGTCCGCACCCAGAGCGAGCGCTCGGCGCCCGCCCGCAGGTAGCGCCCGCTGTCGGTTGTCGGGTCGCCGTCCGGCCGCTCCGCGCTGACTGCGATGGTGTGCTCGTCGGTCTGGCAGTCACAGGGGGCGCCGTCGGCAGTGCAAAAGCCGTGCCCGTACTGCGTCACTTTGAACGCCGTCCAGCCGAGCTCCGGCAGCGCCGCGATCAGCCCGGCCACAACTGAGGTCTTGCCGATATTGCGCGAGTGCCCGCCCACCACCACGATGGCCACGTTACTGGTCCTCTTGCGTAGAAGAAGGGCCGGAAGCGGTCTTCGACCGCGCCAGCCGCGCCAGCACTGCCAGCTCTTTCAGATACTGCGTGATGGGCCGCGCCGGCGTTCCCCAGAACAACACACCCGGGCCCTGCACCCGCTTATTGGATGGCACGCCGCACTGCGCGCCCAGGATCACACGGTCGCCGATCGTCACGTGGTCGGCGATGCCAACCTGCCCCGCGATCACGGCTCGCTCGCCGACCCGGCTGGAGCCTGAAATGCCGGTCTGCGCCGCAATCACGACGTGCTTCCCGACATTCACATTGTGGCCAAGGTGCACCAGATTATCCAGCTTCGTTCCGCGGCCGATCCGGGTCTCCTCAAGCGCCCCGCGATCGATTGTCGTGTTGGCGCCGATCTCCACGTCATCCTCAACCACGAGCCGCCCCTGCTGCGGAAACGGCACGTACTCGCCCGCCTGCGGGTCCCACACGTAGCCAAAGCCGTCGGACCCGAGCACCGCTCCCGCATGCACCACCACCCGGCTCCCAAGCTCCACACCCGCGTACAGCACCGTGCGCGGGTAGATGTGGCAGCCCGGCCCCAGCACGCAACCCGGCCCCAGCACCGCCCCTGCGTCGATGCGCGATCCCGCGCCGACCCGTGCGCCCTCGCCGATCACCGCAAACGGCCCTACCAGAACATCGCTCGCCAGCTCGGCGGAGCCGGCCACGCAGGCGCGCTCGTCAATGCCGCCCGGTCCACTCACTTCGCCGCGAAACAGCGCCGCCGCCCGCGCAAACGCGAGGCGCGGGTCGGCTACCAGGAGCATCGCCGGGGG